>NZ_ASPS01000068.1:0-131518 GCF_000517865.1 Paenibacillus sp. FSL R7-269 | reverse complement strand
TGATATGAGGAAATGAAGAGCACTAGTGCACCTGATTCCGCCGAAAGCGGGTGATATGCTGAAATGAGGAGCACTAGTGCACCTGATTTTGCTGAAAGCGGGCGATATGAGGAAATGAAGAGCATTAGTGTACTCAGTCCGCCCAGCGCTACTTACTGATGTGCGGACTGAGCGCCCAGCCCCTCCAGCCATGCTGCTAGTTCAGCAGCATGGCTGCGCAGAGCGGCGTCCAGGGGAGTGAGGCCGTCCCATGGGGAGGGCCAGCTTAGCTCGGCTCCCTGGCCGAGCAGGTATTCGGCGGCGGCGCGTTGTCCGCCGTGGCAGGCGCACCAGAACGCAACATTTACCTCGTCCGGTGCTGTTGAACCGGAGCTTGCGCCCCAAGGGAAGCGGCGGGAGAGCAAGTATCCGGCGAAGTGGGCTTCCATCCTATCAAGCAGCCCGAGCGCCGCCGCATGCCAGAGCGCTGAATTGGCCCCGCGCTCCACCAGCCGCTGCGCTGCCCGCCACTGTGCGAATGCCACGGCATCGTCCAACGGGGTCCCGCCAGCGATGACGGCGCCCGAGGCCTCAATGTCAGCGCCGGCGTCAAGTAGAAGGTCCAGCACCTCGATGTCATCGCAGCTTGCTGCCCAGTGCAGCGGCGTCTCGCTGTGCGGTCCGCCGAACTGGGCATTCGCGTCTGCCCCAGCTTCTATCAGCGCCGTTACAACCGCTGCATTATTGGGATAATGCCCCGGCCAGTCGGTAGCAATATGCAGCAGTGTACGTGACATCCCTCGATCAGTGCCGCCGCCTGTGTTCTCGCTGTTTGCTCTTGTCCCAACGTCGCCACTATTAGCATTACCATTGCCTTCGTTACTAGCCCCAGTGTTACTAATGTCCTCGCCGACAGTCTCTGTAATCCCGGCATCGCCAGTCTCCCCGCTCCCGGTCCCTTCGTTACTTGCACGCCCCTCTTCAGCCCCAACAATCCGGGCTTTAGCGAGCCCCGGGTTTCCAGCCAGTAATTGTGTCAATCCCGGCACATTGCCGGTACGAATCGCCTGCACCGCCAATACTGCCAGTGGATCATCATATGCCAGCCAAGTCTGAGGATGCTCATTGTTCATCCGTTAACCCCTCCGTTTTCGGTTCGACAGTGTCCCATAGTCATCACTGCATCTTCCAGCATCTATAGATTTCCTTCATTATAACAGAATAACAGATGCCTAATGATGGAGGCGACTTCATCCGAAGTGATCCATTCTCCAGGGTATGGTAGAATAATTCCAACGATCCGGGAGGGGGAGAACCATGCAATTTGAGATTAGCCTTGATTTCGCAGATGAACGTTTCCGGGAGTTTGTAAAGGAGAACTTCTGCGGTGAACGTGAATCGATACGTAAGAGTGACATAGACTCAGTGACCACATTAAACCTGGGAGGCCGGGGAATCTCAAGCCTTCAAGGGATTGAACATTTTACAGCCCTTCAGGAGCTGGATTGCAGCAGGAACAGCCTCCGTACCCTGGACCTCAGCCGGAACACGAAGCTGGAGAAGCTGGAGTGTCAGGAGAATATGATATCCACATTGGACTTAAGGAGTAATCCCGGACTCACGTTACTCCAATGTTGCTATAACTCGCTGCATGAACTTAACCTTGAGCACAATACAGCATTGGAGCAGCTCGATTGCAGCAGCAATTATATCATTACTCTGAATATCGCAGAGTGTAAGGAACTTGTGGAAATCCGCTGCAATCATAATCATCTGACCCGCCTGGAGACTAGCAATCATCCCAGACTTACGAGTCTGCGCTGCTTCAATAATCATGTTACGGGTCTGGACCTCAGCCATAATGTTAAGTTGACCAAGCTCTATTGTTCTGAGAACAAACTGACGGTACTGGATACGAGCCATAATCCGCAGCTTGTGGAGCTGGATTATGCCAATAATCTCATCACCCAGCCTGATCATGAGGTGGAGGGGGTAGGAACCTTGCTCTATGACACTACCTTCACTTGCTATAGCGCAATTCTTTCCTATTCGGGCCATGAGCTTCCTGTGACAGCGGAGGTAAAGACCAAGACTGAAGCGGAGCATTTAACCTCTCGGATTCAAAAGGTATGGGGTGAATTGGACAAGCTGCTTGACCTTGTATTGCAACAGATTGCCGAGGCCCATCCGGATGAAGATGTGAATGAGCTAGAGCTGGCCGAGTTAATATTCACTGAAGATTATTCCTTCCGCATCGGCTATGATGCCGGGGATGCACCTGCTGGCAGGCTCTGCATCTATGCAGCATTTGACCCTGAGGGAGAGCTTGATCCTGAGCTTATCTATGAAATGTATTAGGCAGGTATGCCATAGACAAGAGGCCCATGCGACTATGCATGGGCCTTGTGCTGCTGAGATATGACGGAGCTTTTACAGCTCAACCCTCCAGTTGCCCAGCCGCTTGGCGATTTCCGGGTCCTGGTGGGAGAAGAACAGGCTCTCGCCTGTGTCGAGCGTAGCAATCTGAGCCATATCCTCTGCACTTAGCGCAAAATCAAAAATATCAAAGTTCTCGGCAATCCGCTCTGTACGCACAGACTTCGGAATCGCCACGATATCACGCTGGATAAGCCAGCGCAGAACAACCTGCGCGACGGATTTATTGTGCGCAGCGGCTATCCCGGTCAGCATTTCGTTGCTGAACAGGTTGTTACGCCCTTCAGCGAACGGTCCCCAGGACTGAATCTGCACACCCTGTTCCTTCATAAAAGGAGCGTTATTCGTCTGCTGAAGGAACGGATGTGTCTCCACCTGATTGACGGCAGGCACAATCTCGTTGTGGACGATGAGGTCCATCAGGCGGTCTGGCATGAAGTTGCTGACCCCGATTGCCCGGATTTTGCCTTCACGGTACAGTTCTTCCATCGCACGCCATGCTCCGTAATAATCGCCGAACGGCTGGTGAATGAGGTACAGATCCAAGTAATCCAGCTGCAGCTTCTTCAGGGACTTGGCGAACGCGAGCTTGGCACTCTCATATCCGGCATCTTGAATCCATAGCTTAGTGGTGATGAACAGCTCTTCACGAGGTACACCGCTGCGCTTGATGGCGCGGCCGACCGCCTCTTCATTCAGGTAACCGGCAGCAGTATCGATCAGGCGATAGCGTGCCTTAAGTGCCTCATACACTGCATTCTCACATTCTTCAGCATCTGGAATCTGATAGACACCGAAGCCGAGGATCGGCATAGTCACTCCATTATTTAAGGTTACAGTCTGCATGGTCTTGTCCTCCTAAGGTATATTTAGTGTAATGGCAACCGGCCAGATTTCCCGGATAACAGGTCCGGACAGCAGGCACCTCTGCGGGGATTCCGCTGGCTGCCGATTTGCTATACAATAAGCCTATCGCCTTCGTGTAACACGAAGTCAAGCAGGGCTTATTATTATTTTCAGGGAGGCATATTATGTATACTGTCAAAGAAGCTGCCGCTATGACTGGACTTACTGAGCATGCTGTACGCTTTTATACGGATAAAGGTCTGGTACCAAGCATTCAGCGTGATAAGAATAACATCCGGCTGTTCGATGACGAATCGATCAACTGGTTGTACGGGATTAGGTGCCTCAAGCAGACCGGCCTCCCCATTGAAAGCATCAAAACCTATGTCGATCTCTGCCTCGAAGGGGATTCGACGATTGCACAGCATTTTGCCATGATGATGGAATACAGGGAAGCGGCACTCCTTCAGCTGGAAGAGGCCAAGCAGCGCGTTGCCCATCTGGAAGAGAAGGCCCTTCAATATCAGGCCATTCTGGAGCAGCGCATTCCCGACCTGACCAATCCCGGCAACTGGGGAAAGCTGCTGGACCAGGACGTTAAGGTTCCGGCGCGCCGGAAGAGAATGGTGCGGTCTTCTTAGGAGCCAGAGAGTTAGGAGTAAATGGGGTAAGCGCATTAGTGCACCGCATTTAATGAACGTGAGCAGTTAACTAGCTATCCTAGCAGAAAGAGGCGATCTGCATGACTATTTGTTTCATTTGTGAGAAGCAGCTGGGGAATACTCCCCAGCCGCCTGGGGGATATATATATGAAGATGAGCACTGGAAGGTATGTCATTTTCCTGCGGAGCAGTCCGTGCCAGGGCAACTGGTGCTGGAGTCGAAACGGCATCTGCTCGATTTCGCTGAGATGACTGAGGATGAAGCGGGTTCTTACGGGATTGTGGTGAAAAAATTAATATCGGCGCTTAAGCAGGTGGCGGGGGCTGAACGAGTCTATACCGTCATCATGGTGGATGGGGTTCCCCATTTCCATGCCCACTTCATTCCGCGATTGAGCCACAGCGCCAAAGGGGTTGCACTGATTTCCCAGCAGAACTCGTGTACCGAGGCAGAGGCGGAGGAGTTGGCCGGAAGAGTACGGCTTTTAATGAATTAGATCCATGCCCACCCAGCCTCCCAATCGACTTCGTTCGTCAGGATTCGCCAAATCCTTTGCCCGTTCACCTTGACACCGTGTATACCCCATGACGTAATAATTCCAGACTAAATGACTATGATAAGTTGGACATCATAGGACAACAAGAGAGAGCTTTTACTAGACGAGGGGGAAGTTATAATGAAGAAGAAATTTGTGCCAGGCGTTCTGATTGTACTACTCGGATTGGTTATTGCAGGCTGCGGCAATGGAACAAAGAATAACGCAGGCTCCGCTGAGACAAACGGCGCGGGAACAGGTACGAAGACTATCGTTGCTGCAACGAGTGGGGTAAGCAATCCTTTTAGCTACGAGAAGGACGGGCAGTTGACAGGTTACGATGTGGAAGTAATGAAGGCGATTTTCAAAGACCTTCCGGAATATAAGCTAGAGGTGCAGGCTATTGAATTCGAAGGGATTCTGACCGGCCTGGATAATGGACGCTTCCAGCTGGGGGCGAACAATTTCAGCTCCAACCCCGAGAGACGCGGCAAGTACAATTTCTCTCTCCCGATTATTGAGAATGCGAATGTATTCGTAGTCCGCAAGGACGATAATACCCTTAAGGCGGTAGAAGACCTGAAGGACTATAAAGCCGTAACAGAAGTAGGCAACTCCGGTGCCACCCTGCTGGAGAATTATAATGAAGCGAACCCGGATGCCAAAGCAGAGATTATCTATACCGACGAGAATTTCGTGAAGCAGTTCGAAGGTATTGAAGCCGGCAAGTACGATGTGCGCATCATTTCCCGTGTCTCTGCCGAGAAGGCTATTAAGGAACATGGTTTCACCAACCTGAAGGTGGTTGCGTTCTCTACAGAGAATAGTGATCCAGGATCTTATATTCTGCTCTCCAAGTCTGCGGACAGCACCCTGCTGGATACCGTCAACAAGAGAATCAAGGAAATGTATGCAGACGGCACCCTGCTGAAGATTAGCCAAGAGCAGCTTGGCGGCGACTATTTGCCTAAAAAAGAGCTAATGGAGTAACCGGAGGAAGGTGATCGCATGAAATTTCTAGTCTCGGGAGATGCATTATTCTCCAGCAGTAATTTATATAAGACGATGGACCCGGAGCTGCTGGCTCTTTTGCAAGGGGCCGATGAAGCTTTTACCAATGCAGAGTTCGTGACTCCGCGTCTGAATACCGCTCCGGCGGCAGGGCGCGGCTACCAGACCAGTGTGCGCCCCAAGGCGCTGGACGAATTCGGGAAGCTTAATATCCGTTATGTGAGCTTTGCGAATAATCATACGGGGGACTACGGGACCCAAGGTCTTGTGGACACGATCGAAGAGGCGGAAGACCGTGGTCTGACCCCGCTTGGCGTGGGCATGAGCCTGCATGAAGCGCGCAAGCCGGTGTTCGTGGATACGCCAGACGGGCGAATTGCGATCATCACCATCGATGTGACGAGAAGCGAAGTGTTCGCAGCCTCGAACCCGGGAAATGGCGTTCCGGCACGTCCGGGCGTCAACCCGCTCCGCTGGTCGCGCACGTATGTCGTGAATGATCAGGACTTCAGCACCTTGAAGGAGATCAGTGAACGCATCGGCATCGCCTCCAGTATGGAGGAAGGCAAGCGGATTGAGACATATAAAAGCAAGTCGGAGAACCACTATGAATTCGGCTCGCTGTTTGAAGGCTATTTAACCTTCGAGAAGGGGGAACAGTCCCGCGTCAAGACGGCAGCGCATGAGCAGGATCAGCAGGAAATCTACCGCAGCATCCAGGATGCGGCGGAGCGCAGTGATTATGTTTTTGTCAGCCTGCATACGCATGAAGGGGAGAATGAGAACTGGTACTCCGATTATCCGGCAGAGTTCATTGAGACCTTCGCGCGGGGTGCGGTGGATGCCGGGGCGAGCTGTGTCTTCGGACATGGTGCCCACTTCACCAGAGGGGTGGAGCTGTACAAGGGGCAACCTATTTTTTATAACATAGGCAGTCTGTTCATGGAGTTCGAAGCAGGAGAGTCGATTGTATCTCCGGAGATGTTTACCGCCTACGGGTATGCCGAGAATGAAGCTCCATCTACCCTGCACAAGAACAGAACCAAGGACAGCGAAGGGAACTGGCAGGGCTTCTACAGCGACCGCAAGTTCTCGGAGAACTTCCTGGTCATGTTCGATCTGAGTGTAGAGGACAAGCGGTTCAGTTATGAGCTGATTCCGATTGATCTCAGACTGACCCATGAGACAGTGACGAAGCGCGGGCTTCCGGTACTGGCTTCGGATGAAGCGGCGGCTTCCCTGGTGGAGCGGCTGAATGCGGTAAGCAACGAACGGTATCATACTGAAATTATCTATGAGGGCAGACGGTTGACCGTCAGACCGTGTTAGAGCGTCGCCCTGTAAATTGAACGTGGAAGGAAGTCAATCGGTATGGGAGAGATTTTTGATATCAACGCGGTGTTCTCAGCGATTCCTCGCCTGTTAGAGGTCCTTCCTGTGAGTCTGCAGATTACGGTCATCTCGATGATCGTCGGCCTTGTGTTTGCCCTGCTGTTCGCCATTATCCGTATGCGCCGAATTCCCGTGCTAAGCCAGCTAGTCACACTGTTCATCTCGTTCATTCGTGGAACGCCGATCATTGTGCAGCTGTATCTGACTTATAACGGAATTCCGTTGTTACTCAAATTCATTAATCAGCAGTACGGGACGGATTATAATATCAATGCCATTCCGGCGATGATCTTCGTGCTGGTCACCTTCGCGTTCAATGAAGCGGCGTACAACTCGGAGACGATCCGCGCTGCGCTGCAATCGGTGAACAAAGGCCAGATCGAGGCTGCTGAATCTCTGGGGATGACCTATCTTCAGGTGCTTAGAAGAGTCATTGTTCCGCAGGCACTGGTGGTGGCCATTCCGCCGCTGGGCAATGCACTGATAGGACTGCTGAAGGGAACCTCTCTGGCCTTCGTTGCGGGAGTGATTGAGATGACGGCCAAGGGGAAAATTATCTCCGGCAGCAACTTCCGCTTCTTCGAGGTATATCTCGCGCTGGCGATCATCTACTGGGTCATGACGATTCTGATTGAGCAGCTTCTCCGCTTCCTGGAGAAGCGGTTCTCGATTCCGGACTCCGCTGCCGGGGCGATGAACCGCGGCTGGTTCTCTTGGGGAAGGAGAGAGATCTGATGATTAAGGTAAGCCATTTATCCAAGTCTTTTCACGGTAATCTGATTCTGGACGATCTCTCCGTCGAGATTAACAAGGGAGATGTTGTGGCCATCATCGGTTCGTCCGGTGCAGGTAAGTCTACCTTCCTGCGTTCACTCAACTGCCTGGAGCAGGCGGACCGGGGGATGCTGGATCTTGAAGGCTTCAAGGTCGATTTCAGCACGATTACGAACAAGCAGCGGCTGGAGCTGCGGAAGCAGACAGCGATGGTATTCCAGCAATTCAATCTGTTCCAGCATCGGACGGCGCTGGATAATGTGAAGGAAGGCCTGAGGATTGTGAAGCGGATGAACGACCGCGAGGCCGCGCAGATTGCTCAGCAGCAGCTGGAGCAGGTAGGCCTTGCTGAGCGTGCTCATTATTATCCGAAGCATCTGTCCGGCGGCCAGCAGCAGCGGGTGGGCATTGCCCGCGCGCTCGCGATGAATCCGAAGCTGCTGCTGCTGGACGAGCCGACCTCAGCGCTTGACCCTGAGCTGGTGGGCGAGGTGCTGCAGACGATCAAGAAGACCGCCGCCACAGGTCAGACGATGATTCTCGTCTCGCATGAGATGAGCTTCGTATATGAAGTAGCCAACAAGGTGCTTTTCTTGGATAAGGGGAAAATTGTGGAGGAGGGCACGCCGGACCAGGTGTTCAATCACCCCACCTCCGAGCGGGCCAAGGAGTTCCTGCAGAACTACTTCCGCAATAAGTCGAGTATTTAAGAGCATATAGTAAAACCCCCGGAAAGGGCGCAGGTTTGCGCTTTTCCGGGGTTTTTGGCTATGCTGTTCGATTCGATTTGAAAGAGTCAAGTTAAACACTATTTTTATATATGGTGATATTTTTCATGTGCAACAGTCTCCTTTTTTAGATATAATTTCCTTGAAACAAGGAGGGATTGTTATTTATGAGAAAAATTATCAAGATTGCAGTTGCATGTACATTTTTATTAAACCTAGCTTTTGCATCTACTATATTAGCAGCTCCAATCGACAAAAGTAATTTGAAAGAAGTCCAAACGTTGGATGGAGGTAAGTCATGGGTAGGAGAATGGAATGGGGATGATACAATTATTGTTGACTCTCAGGGTAATGTTATGACCGTTAGAGATGTGAGAGAAACATCAAGCTCTAGACCCACTGTGAACCCGAATATTATTAGAGATAGATTGCTTGCACCAGAATCAATTCAACCCGAATTTGAAGTCCCAAACGAATCTTTTGCCGCCTTGGTATCCGCCTATGGTCATGCATGGTCATACCAAGCCGAAAATAGTAGTGGAGTGAACTGCTATGCCTATGCAACAAAATATCCGTATTGGATTAACCCTGGAGACGGTGACGGCGTATCCAATCAAGGTGATGCGCAATACTATACAAATGTCAATTATACCGCAAATCAAGTTATACAGGATGGAAATACTAATCCTCTTTATTTCAAATCAGGTTGGAGAATACTCTCAAGTAGAACTGCAGCTGTTAATAGTGATGAACATAGAATTGCTTTACGCATTGGCTGGGTTGATACAAATGGTAACGGCAAAGTTGATCTTCCTGATTACCTGGGTATGGGTGGCGACCTTGTTGACTATCATTTTATGTTACAGAATAGTAATGGTTTGTGGTCAGAAAAACATGGTGAACAACCTTCGCAAAACACTGCAATATCAGATCCAAGCAGTATAGTGTGGAATAATGGCCCTTACTATAATTTCTATACGAGTGCAACAGTTTATATTGCAGCAAAAGTTCATTGAAAAGTTTACTAATCAACTTTCGCAGCATGAAATCGGCAAGAAGAACTTGATGTAGTTGGGTAGCGGCCCCGAGAGTTCTTGCAGAATTATTTCCGTAATAAGACGAGGAATTAACCCGGATAGGTAAAACCCCCGAGAAAACGCTAAATGGCGCTTCTCCGGGGGTTTTTGGTGTGCAGAAGAAGTTAATAGCCTTACAAGTATGGTCCTATTTGAAGGTTGTATTGTACTTGTGCTTTCTCATCTGCTTGATCCCGATGTTTTCCAAACAGATCAGCACATTTGATCGCTGTACTTTCGTTATTAATTCTAGCAGATGATTCTAGGCTTTGTATGATAAATTGGATGCCTTCTTTGCGCTTGTTGTGTAGATGATAAGCTGCTAATTCTGCAAGGAATTTGGTATGCTGATCTGACATAATCTGCTGGTTATAACCGCCAAACTCTGTAGCATATGTCTGATATGGGATAAAGTTAGCAAATCGTTCCAGAATATAATCAACATTCCATCCGTAGCGGTTAGCCGATGTTAAGATATTAGATAAAGCAACGAATATCTCATCACTTTGAGGTGAGATATGATCGACATACTCTGAAAGAACTTCCTGTTGACCTGACATGACCTGATAGAGCAAAGTATTTGCTGTACCCCACTCCTGAAACTGAGCTACAGTCCTTCTTGCATCTTCATCATCTTTGGATACCCAGCTTGCATCTGTGTAGAGCGTGACGAACTTTAGTGCTGATGTATAATCATGATGTTCCTCAAATATACTTGCGCGCATTAGATGAGAGTAATAAATATAGAAACATAGCGGTTTTTCAGGTTTTTTCTCGTCAGTCATCCTGCGATTTGATTTACGTTGAAGATTATAACGAAGCATAGACAGATGGAGCATATCCTGAGCTAATTTATCTGCTTTTGCCCATTTATGTAGTGAATAATACACATTTACTAAGTTTTTAATCCCATCCAACTGATCCGCCTCATCCAGCCTGTTCAAATAACATTCAAAGATATGCGCCGCCTGCAGATTCCGGGTCTGATCGTCGCCAAGGGCGATCCGGAAGAGGCGGTACTGGCACACCGCCAGCCGCTCGGAGTTCTGGTATTTCTCACAGTCGCTCACATTCTTGTAGAGCAGAGCCGCAGCTTGCCATTGCCCCTCCTGAAATAGCCCCTCAGCTACTTCAAACAACATGGGAGCGTAGGTCAGCTTCTCCAGCAATTGCTGAACCACCTGTTCAATGCAATCCAGACGCCCAAGCTCGGCTGAACGCAAAAGAAACGGCCTCAAACGCCGCCAGGTGGGGGGGGGAGTGAAGAGAACATTCGTCTACATATAAGCTGTAGAAGTGGTCCTCTGGCAGCTCCATCCCTTGGGTAATCCGTACCAGATGGTCCATAGCAATAGGCTGCTGACCCTTAAGCAACCGGCTAAGTGTTCCTGAATTAATACCCGTGTGAATGGAGAATTGATGAATGGACATCCCCTGCTGAGACAGATACATTGCCAATGCATCTCGAATTGTGGCAATCGTTGCGACCATGAATACACCACCTGACTGGATTCCAAAAAATATTTATAGTTGTAATAATATTCTATAATATTCCAATGGTCAATATTTCAAATGAGTACAAACAGTGAAATAGTGGCAATTGACAGAGAGAAACGCAGCAAAATGAAGAAAGCTTGAACAAAACTGAATTAGTTGCGACTTTTTTGTTTTATTACCGTATATATACCTTTATTACGACTAAAATACGCCAAAAGGAGCGATGCATCTTGAATTTCATGAACCAGAATGGCGATAATATCCCAGGGTTCAAGCTGCCGAAGTTGAAGCCGGGCATGTACAAAAGGATAGGGGTGGGGGTAGCGGCTGCGGCTGTACTTTTGTATATCGGCGCCACCTCATTTTATACGGTGCAGGAGCAGGAACGTGCGGCTATTCTGACCTTCGGCAAGTATACGAGTGAGAGCTCAGCCGGGCTTCATTTCAAGTGGCCCTATCCCATCCAGGATGTAATTACCGTGCCTGCGGAACTGACCCAGCGGATTCATATCGGATACCGCCAGGAGTCGGATGGAGCGGTGCCGGTGGATGATGAAGCCATGATGATTACGGGCGATGAGAATATTGTCTCTGCCGATGCGGTAGTCCAGTGGAAGATCAGTAATATCCGTGATTACCTGTATAACATTGATGACCCGGACAAATTCCTGCGTAACTCGGCCAGCTCCTCGATCCGTGCCGTGATTGGTTCTGAGAAGCTGGACTATGCGATTACCGACGGGAAGACGGTCATTCAGGATAAGGTCCGCGTGCTGCTGGTGGATCTGCAGAAGAAATACAACACCGGCATTCAGATCATCGATATCAAGTTCCAGGATATTGAGCCGCCAAGCGGCCAGGTGGAGGAAGCCTTCCGCGAGGTGACGAATGCCCGTGAAGAGAAGAATACGAAGATCAACAACGCCAAGAAGTATGAGAACGATATCATTCCGAAGGCGCGCGGTGAAGCGCAGGCCCTGCTGGAGCGGGCCGAAGGCGAGAAGAAGTCGCGTATCCTGAATGCGCAGGGGGATGTGGCGCGGTTTAATGCGATTTTTGCAGAATATGCCAATAATCAGAGTGTCACCGAGAGCCGGCTAGTTCTGGAGACCCTGGAGACGATTCTGCCTAACGCCAAGATCTTCATTACGAACTCGAACAGTGACACTGTGAACTATCTGCCGCTAAATGAGCTGATGCGCAGCACCAAGGATAGCACCTCTGCTCCTGCCGCTGTGAATCCGGCGCCTTCAGCCGCACCGCAAGGAGGAGATGCCAAGTGAAAAGAAACCCGATCATCCTATTGATATCATCTATCGTTCTAATTATTCTGCTGGCTGGCTCTATGTACATCGTGAAGGAAGGGGAATATAAGGTTGTTCTCCGTTTCGGTGAAGCGATGCGTGCGGTGGAGGAGCCGGGGCTGAAGTTCAAGCTTCCTTTTGTCGAGAATGTCTCGGAGCTTCCCAAGTATCAGATGACGTACGAGAGCTCGCCGACCAGCATTCTGACCAAGGACCAGAAGCCGATTGTGGTCGATAATTATACCGTCTGGAGAATCACCAACGCCTCGCAGTTCCTGAGAACCGTGCAATCGGTCAGCGGCGGGGTCCAGCGTATCGATGAAGCGGTCTACAACTCGGTGCGCCGTAAGCTGTCGGAGGTCAACTATGAGAATATCATCAGTGAGGATACCGGACGGGGCAATATTAACGATGAGATTACTAAGGACGTAGTAGCCGCTTTGACACGGGATAACTACGGTATAGAAGTCATTGATGTACGGATCAAGCGTACCGACCTGCCGGAAGAGAACAAGCAGAGCGTGTACAACCGGATGATCTCGGACCGTCAATCCATTGCTGCACGTTATCTGTCCGAAGGGGACGAGGAATCCCGGAAGATCACCTCCAAGGCGGACCGTGCCTCCCGGGAGCTGATGGCCCAGGCTGAAGCCGACTCGAAGAAGATTATCGCCGAAGGCGAAGGGGAAGCCGCCAAGATCTATAACCTGGCCTATGGCAAATCTCCTCAATTCTATAGCTTCTACCGTACGTTGCAGAGTTATGTGACCACGCTGAAGAATGAGCCGGTCATCATGATCCCGATCGATTCGCCTTATGCGAAGATACTGATGGGACAACAATAGTGTAATAAATACAAGAGCAGCACTCCTCCTATATGGAAGAAGTGCTGCTCTTTGGTTTGAGAGTATGTGCTTTTACATGAAAATCAGCAGCAACGTACCCGCTACGAAGCAGTAGTATGAAAAGTAAATCAGATTGCCCTTCGCCATAATGCCGATGAACCAGCGCATGGCATAGTAGGTGGCGACGAGGGTGGTGAGGAAGGCGATCAGGTAGGGCATCGCCAGCGCCGCACGGTTCGGATCATTCGCGATATCGGATGCGCCGAGGATCAGGCCCCCGATACTGATCGGAATGTACAGCATGAAGGAGAACTTCAGGGCGGTCTCCTGCTTCATCCCTACGGCAATCGAGGCAATCACGGTTGAACCGGAACGGCTGATCCCTGGAATCAGCGCTACGGCCTGGGCCAGCCCGACGATGATGGCATCCTTCACTTTGAGATTGCCGTCTCTTTTCTGGCCGCGCAGATTGCGGATCAGCCAGAGGGCAACCCCTGTAACAAGTAAGCTGATGGATACGGTATGTACAGAGGTGAAGACGCGTTCGATCGTATCCTTGAAGAATACGGCAGCAACCGCTGCAGGGATTGTGCCGATAACGATGTAGATACAGAACATGAATTCGGACCGGTACTTCGTATCGCGCGTCTTCAGATAACGGAAGAACCCTGTGATTAAGTCCATGATATCTTTGCGGAAAATAAAACAGATGGCGATCAATGAAGCCGTATTCGTTAAGATTTCAAAAGAGAGTCCATTCTGCTTCATCCCAAGCAGCCGCTGGGCAATGATTAAGTGCCCGCTGGAGGAGACGGGAATCGGTTCCGTCACCCCCTGTACGAGGCCTAACAGTAAGTAATTTAGCCAATTGTACCAGTTTTCCATGATTTCCTCCTGAATTTGAACTGCAAATAATGTGGATTAAGCCTGCCGTCTCCGGTACCGCTTGGAAAAGACGTACAGCCCGAAGCCGAGCAGGAACAGGGTTGCCGCTGGAAGAATGTATGGCTTGACGATCTCATCCACATGCTCCCATTGTGAGCCCAGCTTGTAGCCCAGATAGACATAGATCGAAGTGATCGGCAGCATGGCCAGGAAGGTATACAGACTGAATTTGAACACATTCATTTTGGCAATCCCGCAAGGGATGGAGATCAGCGTTCTCACACCTGGAATGAAGCGCCCGTAGAAGGCCACACCGCTGCCGTATTTCTCAAAAAAACGGTCGGAAGCGTCCAGGTGATGCGGGCGGATGAACAGATACTTGCCGTATTTATTCACCATAGGTCTGCCCCCGAACCGGCCAAGGGCATACAATGTCAGCGGACCGAGGGTGCCGCCGACCGTACCGGCCAGAATGGTCAGCAGAAGCTTCATATCCCCCAGATACACCCAATATCCGGCAAGCGGAAGCACGATTTCAGCAGGCACAAATTCAAAGGATAAGGCGATCATGATTCCGGCATACGACAAATCTTTGAAAAAAAGTATAAACTCCGTAATCCATTCTGTCATGCATTTCTCTCCCTTCTCAAACAAAAAGCCCCCTATTTAAAGGGGGCAGTCTCATCAACTGTCAGCACCCTCTCATCTTTGCAAGGCATCCGGGATGCCTCTAGTGCTGTGACTTATATGCTTATAGCATGCCGGTCACAGCGGTATCATCGGGCGAAGCCCTCCACCGAACTCTGGATAAGAGTATTATTCAATTTGATAACATTAAAACACAACTGTAACCCATTAAGCAAGTTTGGGAGAAGGGAGAAATTTTGGATGAAAAGTTGAAAGCGTTATCTCAGCTCGATCTTAAACACATCGCCCGCCTGCCCGCCGAAGACTGCCATTCCGCCTTGCGGCAATTGGACTGAAGGTTTTTTGCTAACTTTGGAGTGGCTTACAATCATCCCGTCCGCATCATAGACAACGTATCCGCCGCTTGGGGGAGCTGTAACGGTCATGGTTTTGCCGGCCGCCTTCTTATCGATCTTGAACCAGACGCTCTGGCCGCCCGCAGGAACGGTGCTGGTAGAGGCCGGCCCTCCGTAGATCGGCTTCACGGCATCCCCGCTGATATAAGCATTGCCGTCGATGGTTAAATATTCGGCACCGTTCTGCTTGGAAAAGGTCAGATCGAAGGCATCCCTACCGTTCATGACCGGGATTTCAGCCGCATTGACGGCGGTGTTCTCGTCCACAATCCGCGTCCCGGTGGCGTAGCCCTGTTCAATCTTCACAGTCTTCGTCAAGATGGAAGGGGAGAGGTAGAAGAAAGAATTGATTTTCTCATCCACAGCGTAGTAATGCTTCCCGTCTCTCTGTGCCCAAGCCTGCTTCGTAGAAGCTTTCAGCGGATTAGCATCCAGCTTCTGATACTCGTACGTGACCATCAGCATTTGACCGATACCGGGGATAGTTAAGTGGGTGTTCAGCTTCAGATAGGTTTTGCCGTTCTTCTGCTTATCGAAGCTCACAGCGGCACTGCCGTCCGGGCTCGTGAACTGTCCCTTGCCGGTATAGATATACTTCTGTGCAGGAATCAGACCGCCCTCCAGCTCAGGCAGGTTGAGTGCTCCATTCTTAATGGCTATGGCAGTGGTTGCGCCGACAGTACCGTATAATCCCGAATAGGCTTCCAGCTCGGCAGGCATAGCCGCTTTGACGGGAGGAGTGAAGGTGGCGTCCGGCAGAATCTGCTTAATCTTCTCGGTATCCTTCAGGTAGGCCAGCAACACATTGGTGGCGAAAATGGTGTTATAGATTGAGCTTCCTCCTGAAGAGAGCACCGCGATGGAGATATCGGATTCCGGCAGGGTAATCAGGTCAGCGTGATACATGATGGTATCTCCGCCTTTGGATAAGGCCTTGATTCCGTAATCACCGAATGGTGCCAGATCTACGGCATCCCAGCCCAGACCGTAATTGAAGCTGTTTCTCTCCTCAGGCACCCAGAGCCCGTTCTTGTATTCAGGCTGCTGCATCGCTGTAGCGGAGGCTTTTGACAGAACATCCGGGTGCTTGCCGTTCAGCATCTCGGCGAATGTAGTCAGATCCTCGGCTGTGGAATAGAGGCCGCCTGCTCCGAGGATATTGGCATTCTCGCTAGGCAATGCCTGCGTTAGACCAGGGAAGTAGGTCTTGGCGAGCTGCTGCCGGTTAAAGGTGTCCAGCGGCGTCTTGGTGGAGCTTAGCTTCAGCGGAGTGCTCATGTGCTGATCCAGGAACTCTGTATAGCTGCTGCCGGTCACCTGCTCAATCATCAGCTCCAGCAGTTGAAAGCCGTCATTGCAATATACGGAATATGCGCCGGGATCAGATTTGAGCCGCTCAGACTGAAGCCTTGTCAGCAGGTCATCATGATTCTGTGTATCGCTATCATCCATCAGAATGCTGTTCCCGTAGTGGCTGCCGTACAGGCCCGAGGAATGGTTCATTAACATGCGGGGTGTAATCTTCTTGTAGCGCTCATCGGCCATCTTGAACTGCGGCAGATACGTAGTCAGCGGCTGGTCGATGTCAATGATCTGATCTTCGGCAAGCATCATCGTGGCTGCGGAGACATGCATTTTGCTGACGGAGCCGATGCCGAACATGGTATCCTTCGTGATGGGAGTTCCGGCTGCCTTATCGGATACACCGAAGCCGCCCGACATTGTAACCTTGCCCTGGTCCCGGACGGCATACTGGAGTCCGCTTACTCCGTAATCGGATAAGATCTTCTTACCCAGCTCCTGCGCTTTGGCCTGCGCTGCCGTCTCCTTCTCCTGCGCCGACACCTGGGCTGCGGGCATCACCAGCATGGCCGCCAATACGACTGAAGTTAACTTGTTCATCATGAATTCCTCCTCTTGTGTCTCTTAGGTAATCTTCCTGAAGTTATCATACAGGCAGAAGAGAGGAGCATGGCCTGAATAACCCTGAAACGCGGATTACGATCCCTTAAGCGCATTTTATATAGAAGCTTCGCGCGAGAAGGGGAGGACCACCATATTGTTGAATTCCCGATGCCCGGCCTCAATCGTCATATTGCCGCCGTACTTCTCGCAGATTCTGGATATATTGGTCAGACCGATGCCATGGTATTCCGGGTCCGGCTTCCGGCTCTGCAAAGAGGTAGTCTCCGGGGCGGTATGATTCAGGATGCGTATGAACAACGCGGATTCACTGGAGTGCATCTGGATCAGAATGTAGCGGTCCTCGGCCAGCCGTACTTTTTTGGAGGCTTCAATGGCATTATCCAGCATATTGCCCAGCACAACGCACAGGTCATAACGGTCGATGTGAAGCTCCCCAGGCAACAGCTTAAGCCGGGTATCGATGCGGATGCCGTTCGCTTGTCCGATATTCAACGTGTTCGTGACCAGCGCATCCACCGCCAGATGGCCGGTGTTGACCCGCTGGTAGGCATCCTCTACTTTATTCAGCGTAAGCTTGATATGCGCAAGAGCCGCCGCCGGATCATCCCGCCGGATACACTCTTCAATGTAGAGGAACTGCTGATGGGTATCGTGGATGATTCTTTTGATCGACTTGAAGCTGTGCACCGTCTTCTCATAGTTGGCGTCCTGATAGTTCATCTGGTGCTGGAGCTGGGCGTTCTCATGCATGAACTGGAATTTGTCCGTTATCGTATCGAAGATATAGACAATCATCACATTCAGGAACAGGAAGCCGAGAATCGCAAAGAAATAATAGAAATCCTTCGTGCTGTTAACCGTAAGAATGTTGATCTGATAGGTGCTGATGAGCGGGACGAGCAGGAACATCACATAATACCGGTAGGGCAGGGATACGCTTCGGCGCTTGGAGATCAGCCGGATGATCTGAATCACCGGGAACATAATAATGCAGCTCAGGATCAGCCCCTTGATGAAGGCCGGCCGGTCAATCCCCGTACCCCCGTCCATGCTGGTGTAGTCTACCGAATCTATCATTGAGAAAATATACAGCGAGATAAAGCTGACCACCGTCATCAGCACAGCGTACAGCATGGAGAAGATCACCTGCGTCTTCATCTCCACCTTATAGGCTTGCGCCATACTGAAGATCATCAGCAGGGCTACGCCGGAGGAGAATAGAGGGGACAGCGGGCTGACCAGGTAGAGGAAGCAGAGCACCCCGTAGATGAGGAAATAAATGATCCGGTTAGGCTTCCTGGCGGACTTATCAAATACAGAGGCAAAGAAGAATTGGGTCTGAAAGCACATCACCAGCACCACACAGACGACAAGGGTCAGATTATAGTGTGTCATAGGAGCTGCCCTTCATGATCATGAATTTGGTGTAGAAGTCCTTAACCTCTTTGATTTTGGACCGGCCGATCGGGAACTCCTGCCCGCCCGACATCAGCACGGAGCCGCCCGCGAACTTGTGGACATGCAGCAGATTGATAATAATCGAACGGTGGATATGCAGGAAATGGCTGTCCCGCAGTGCTGAAGCGTACTCTGCAATAATTCCTCTGGTCTCATAGATTCCCGTGGTGGTAATTACATTCAGCTTGCTCTTGACCGTCAGGCTCTTAGCCGCCTCAATCCCGATAATATCATCATGCCGCAAGACGACCTCCTCATACCCGGACTTAATGACCATGAACTTCTTATCCTGGGCCTGGAAGTAATCACACAGCTTAAGAATTTTCTCCTCCAGGAGCTGCGGGGCGACGGGCTTGATCAGATACTGGAAGGTAATCACGTCGAAGCTCTCCACCATATATTCAGGGTAGCTGGTCAGGAAGATAATCTGTTCGTCAAAATGCTTCCGGCTTCTCAAACGGCGCGCCGCCTGAATCCCGTTCATACCTCCCATCTCCACATCCAGTATCAGGATATGGAAGGGGGCTCCGCCCCGTTCATAGTGGGAGATTAACTTCTCTCCCGAGGGAAACAGCTCGATTTCAAATTCGGTATCCGTCTTGACGGACAAGCCGACCAGAATCTTCTTCACCAGCTCCCGCTGCTGTTCTTCATCCTCACATACCGCTACCCGATACATCCAAGAGTCCCCCTTCACTTCCGGCTCCATGCCTAAGCAGATATTTGTACACAACATTATATAGTATTGTCCAGGGGAATGAGCGGATCAGGGGCCAAACGCATAAGTTAATCCCTGGACTGCAAAAGCGGAGCGGTGAACATCCGGAGATCAAGGCGAACGCTACGCTTGGTACGCGGGTCGTTCCGCCCGCTCCGCTGTTTAAGCGTATGGCTCAGGCACTGCTGCTACTTCCACAGCCGCAGCAGCGGCCCTGCTTCGCCATAGACGGGATCACGCTCCGGCAGCGGGACTTCGCGGATCTCGAGGAGCGCCGCAGCGAAGTCGTCTGCATTGGCCTGGCGGGTGTTATAGTCCATGCCGCCGGGATATGCGCCTGCAATACGGAAGTCCGGCGTGGCCGAGAGCTTCTTGTGTGCCGTCCCGGCAGGCAGCGCCACAACATCACCGGCCTCAACTTCGGCGGTGTATCCGGCATCTCCGCCAAGCTGAAGGCTGGCGCTGCCGGAGATCACGCCCAGTACCTCATGTGCGTTGCTGTGATAGTGGTGGTAGGGGAAGACGCCATTCACCCAGCTATTCAGCCAGCCATTGTTATTGAAGATCTGTTCTGTGTCTTTCGGGTGGTCCCGGAGAACACCTTTGTACAGCACGGCGGCAAGCTGAGGATTGTTCGGGAGCAGGCCATCAGCGTGGAAGCTGAGCTTAATTATAGATTCATCTTGCTCACGG
The DNA here is from genome assembly GCF_000517865.1 of Paenibacillus sp. FSL R7-269. Taxonomy (NCBI): domain Bacteria; kingdom Bacillati; phylum Bacillota; class Bacilli; order Caryophanales; family Paenibacillaceae; genus Paenibacillus; species Paenibacillus sp. FSL R7-269. The sequence continues at coordinate 111,709 of NZ_ASPS01000068.1, read as the reverse complement.
CTTGTTGAATGATGTTCTGGCATAACGGATCATCTCCTTTGTATATAGAATTACCCTGATGCTTGTAATGCACACCATGGCTTTATGGGAGGGATATTTTTTCTTTGAATGGCGCTATTTCCTGCGCTTGACCTGCTTGTAAAAGGGTAATTGATGGCATGCAGTGTAACATAGCTGTTATAGAGGGTTGTAAAAGGGAGGGATTATAGTGAGAATTATCCGTAAAATCAGTACCCTGCTGGCGGCCGCGCTGCTGCTGCCTGCCATTCTGGTGCCGCCGGGGGCAGAGGCTGCTCCGGTACAGGCGAAGGCTGCGCCGGCCGGGACGGTGGCCGCTGCCGCTTCAGCGGCCCAGAGTCCGGTAACGAACGGCCTGGTGCCCCTGACGGGGGCCATCAATGGAAATCTGCCGATCCATATGTCCATTAAGGTGGAGAGCGGGGGCAAGCTGACCGGCAGTTATTATTATGATAAATACAAAAAGACGATCAGACTCACCGGCAATGTCAACGGTAAAATCGCCCATATGTATGAGTATGATGCCAAGGGCAAGGAGACCGGTCATTTCCAGGGCTGGTGGATTCCCAGCACCGGATTCGCCGGGGTATGGAGCAATCCGGACGGTACCCGCCAGCTTCCGGTAGAGGCATTGACGTCTGCCGCCGCAGCGAGCTCCAAGGTGCCATCCGCTGCGGATTGGCAGGGGGAATGGTATATGCAGAGTCAATCGCCTTTCTATGGATCTTATGTTGAATTCAGCAACGTCAAGAGCGATAAGCTGGTCTTCTCTATCGATGCCTACGATGGAGCCCATTCCGGCCAGTTGCATGAAGAATCGGCAGTGGTCCGCAAACGGATGGCCGTCTACAAGGAAGAGGACGGTTCAGTGGTCTTCTTTTATCTGCTGAACGGCAGCCTGCATGTAACCAGCCCTTCGCCGGTGTATTCTGCCGGTGCTAATGTAACCTACACCGGCCAGTATACAAGAGACCCGCAAGAGAACGTCTACACTCTGAGGGACACCGGTGTCTTCAAGACAGCGGCAGATGACAAAGCCTTCCGTAAACTGGTAGGGGAAGATTATGACTTGTTCCTGTACAGTATGCAGCTGCTGGATGAGCCGAAGGATCTGGACGGCAAGGGTGCGCGGGTGGTGCGGGGTGGCGTGAGAGGGCTGTTCACCCTTACGGAAGCCATCATCATGTATGATAAGCAGGGCCATTTCTGGGCGGCTGCGCTTGATTCGGATGAAGCCTCTGATTCAGACGAGGTTCCTGAGACCTTCGTGCGGTTCTATACGAATGTGTCCGGCACCAGCAAGCTGCCGAAGACCATGGTGAAATGGATGGAGGCTTTTCCTGATTACGCAGTAGTCTATATGAATTTCTGAACACGCCAGAGCGTTTTAAGTTCCCTGTAATGGGTACTAGAAAAGAGTGAGGGTCCGTCTGGCATGGGTAGCTACTGCACGAGAACCAGTGTACACCGGTTATGTCAGCGGATTCACATGTCCTGCAGCCTTTCACTGAAAGGAAGGGACAGCGCAGATGCGCAGGTCCTGCCGCTATAATGAAAGCTGCGGGTGCAACAAGAAACGGTATGCCTAACCCCTGACCGGGGGGCGGCATACCGTTTTTGTATAGACTCTGTAATCGCCGGAGGTCCGGCACGAAATCAAGTATATAGACGCTTCCAGTTCGTATACCAGCGTTCGACCTTGGCGGAGGGCTTCAGCTTCAGGTCCCGCCAGAGCAAGCTGCGGAGCTTCTCGTACTGCTCCTTTGGATGTCAGTCAGCGGAAATCCCGGATAGAGACGCCTCCCCGTTCTAACTGGTTGGTATTGAAGCAGCGGAATAGTAGCGAGTAAGGCTTATCCGAGTCTATTTATTTTGGGGGACGATGAGTATAGAAACAGGTGTTTTTACACATTTATTGCGAGGCACATGAATACCATTAAAGTAAATAAGTCCAACTAAAAAGAGGAGCGATGTTATGGTACGCCATTACACCCAGCTGGAAATCATTAATTTATCAAAATTGCCACCGACCACAGTGAAGAGATGGCTGGAATATTTCTCTTACTTCGTACCGAGAACCCGGCAAGGAGATCAGGTGCTCTATCCCTATGAAACTTTGAAACTATTAAAACGGATCAGTGAACTGCGCATGGAACGCTATCATCTAAGCACCATTGTCCGCCTGCTGATAGAGGAGGGATTCCCGATGTACACCAAGAGTGAACAAGAGCTTCCCGTACCAGAGCGAACGCAAAGCCGTATAGCCGAAGTCCCGGAGTCGGACAGACAGCAGCAGCTTGTGGCCTCGCTCTCCTCCCTTGCTAATGAGCTGATCCGGATTGCGGATCATTTGAATCACTTGAAGATGCAGTAGTAACAAGCCGGGAGAATGGGACGGGCGGCACCTGATATGACCAGGGCTTGTCCAATTTATTGTGTGCTAGTGTGTCTGTTGCATCTTACATGCCAGACTGAGGGTTTCAGCTTCCGGAATAAGCAGCGAACAGGAAATTGCCCTATCATAGCATCAAGTTCCTTCCGGCTGCTGTATAACCCTTCCTATAACTCCATTACCGGCTCCAAAAATAACTTATTCATGAATCTCCGCCCGTAGGGAATTATAGAATCAGAGAGATTTCTCTAATTCGACGATAAGGACGGAAATCATGAAGCAGACTTCTGAATCAACAGAGGAAGAGAAGAAACTGAAGTGGTGGCAGCTTAGCCTGCTCGGCATTGCGGGGACGATCGGCACCGGGTATTTCCTCGGCTCGGGTCTGGCGATCTCGATTGGCGGCCCGGCGGTGCTGCTGGTCTACCTGCTGGCGGCGGCGGGGACGTACGCCGTATTCGATGCGCTTGCGCGGATGACAGCGGCGCAGCCGGAGCAAGGCTCCTTCCGCTCCTATGCCAAGCAAGCATTCGGCAATTGGGCCGGGTTCGGCAGCGGCTGGTTATACTGGTTCTCGGAGCTGCTCATTATGGGCAGCCAGCTCACCGCACTGGCCATATTCTCGCGGTTCTGGTTCCCGGCCGTTCCGATGTGGGTCTTCGCTGCCGGGTATGCGGTGGTCAGTCTGGGGATTGTATTCTTCGGCAACAAGGGCTTTGACCGGGTGGAAAACGTGCTGGCCGTCATTAAGGTGGCGGCTATTCTTATGTTCCTGGTAATTGCAGCCGCGCTGCTGGCGGGCTGGATTGGGGGCGGCAAGTTCACCCCAAAGGTGCCGATGAGCTATAAGGAGCTGTTCCCGTCCGGTGGGATCGGGTTGTGGTCCGCATTCATCTTCGCCTTCTATGCTTACGGCGGGATTGAGGTGCTGGGGATTATGTCTTACCGGCTCCAGAAGCCGGAGGAAGCGCCGAAGGCGGGGAAGGTGATGCTACTGGGTCTGGGAACGGTATACATTTTGTCCATTGGACTTGCGGTCATTATGGTACCGCTTAGCGCTTTTAACCCCAAGGAGAGTCCCTTCGTCCTGGCCCTGCGCAGTGACCATCTCGCCTTCGTGCCGTATCTGTTCAACGGGGTGCTGATTATTGCGGGCTTCTCGACGATGACTGCGTCGCTGTATGCCATTACTTCGATGATGCTTACGCTGTCCCAGGAGGGGGATGCGCCCAAGGTATTCGCGAAGAAGTGGAAGGACAAGTATCCGCTGCTTGCACTGTGCCTGATCGCGGTCGGTCTGACGGGTACGGTGGTTATGGCCTTGCTGCTGCCGGGAAAAGTCTATGAATACGTCACCACCGCCGCCGGCCTGATGATTCTGTATAACTGGGCGTTCATCCTGCTCTCCTCGGCCAAGCTGCTCAAGTCAAGTCTGCTCAGCGGTATGAAGCGCTGGAGCGGGCTGGTGCTCATTCTGACTGCGGTCAGCGGAACGCTGTTTCATAAGCTTAGCCGCCCGGGCTTCTATATCAGCCTTTTGATTGTAGCGTTGATTGCGCTGAGTGACTGGATGGTCCAGCATTACCGTCACAAAGTCTAATGAAAGAACAGCAGCCGGACGGCCTGAATCCCGAAATAGAGGCCGAACCCGACCAGCGACAAGCCGGACAAGACAGAAATCGCCTTCAGCACTCGCGAAGTCAGGAAGGAGCGGAACATGCTGGAGGCGGCCGCCATGGTTACATCCCAGAGCAGAATACCGAGAACAATGGCGCCGCTGTAAATCAGAAGCTGCTGCATCGGGTATTCGTTAACTGCTTTGGCTAGAATCGAGCCGTAAATACCCAACCAGAACAGGATGGACAGGGGATTGAACAGCGACATCAGGAATCCTGAAATGAAGGATTTGGACAGGGAAGCTCCGCTGCCTCTCGTCTCTGCTGCCGTAATCTCGCCCGAGTGCATGATGCTCTCGATACCGGTATAGACCAGCACGAAGAAGCCGAACAGCCACAGGAAGGCCTTGACGAACGGGGCATCCAGCAGATGGATCATCCCCAGATAGACAAGCAGCATGTAGATGATATCAGCGCTGATCGCACCTAGACCCACCGCCCAGGCCGGCATGAAGCCTCCGCGCAGCCCCTTGTCCAATTGGGCGGCATTAATGGGGCCGATGGGTGCTGACAGGGATAAACCGAGAACCATATAACCTATGAAAATGTTAATGTTGTCCTCCTCCTTTCTATATAGATAGCTTATTCGGCAGGAGGACATATTAGGACCCGAAGAAGGCCCGCGAAGAATCGCGGGCCTCTTGCTGTACAGATGCCGGAACCTGCCGCGTTACGCGTGGACCGTCTCCGGTCTCTTGACGAGCAGCGGCGGAGGAATCAGCCAGCCTTTTTTCTTCAGCAGATGAAGATTCTTCATGCCGATGGCCGCCTTGGTCAGATGATATTTGGCGAATAATGCGCCGATATCCTCACGGATGGACTGCCCCATCGCCTGGCTGCATGCCACCATCCCGACCGCCAGATTGGCTGCAATCATGGCCGCAATCTCAGGGTCTGTGAACCTTGCGCCCACCGGAATATCCTCCAGTCTCGCTTCAGGACGGTTCGGGAGCGCCGGAGCAGCTGCAATACCCTGCTCGGACAGCAGTTCGTCGCACTCACTGATCTCCAGCTCTGCCTGATCAATCATCCCGGCCAGAATTTTTTTCAGATCGCTGTCCCCGGTGTGATACATGTAAGCTCTGTAGCTTGATAAAGCGCCCTTCGCTGCCATTGAGGTCTGCCAGAGGGTGAAGATCTCACCATAATGTAACGGTTCATCCTTGGGGTTGCCGCCTAGAATTCCTGTCATAGAGGTAAGCTCCTTTACGGGTTGGATTTTGAACATGGAATAGCATGCCCGCAGGTAACGGAGATATTACAGAGCGCCATTCTGAAGTTGTTGACACGGATAAGAGGCTGCCCGTTATGCCATAATAGGCAGATGTGAGGTCAGGGTGGTGTTCCCGGTGATCTCCTGTACTGGCCTGTTCGTTGTGCTACGGCTGGTATCTGATTATAAAAGGCAGGTCCAAGGGGTATAAATACAGCAGTTAGACCGACAATAAGCAGGATGCGAATATAAAAGAAGGTGGTTCGTCCATGAACGGGTCAAAAGAGTCCCAAGGGGAAAATGGTTCAAAAGGGGCATTAATCGCGCTCGCCTCCATCCCGCTGATTATGACACTGGGCAACTCCATGCTATTGCCGATTCTGCCGCAGATTTCCAAGGAGCTGGGAATAGGAGCGTTCAAGGTCAGTATGATCATCACGGTCTATGGCCTTATTGCCATTCTGATGATTCCGATTGCCGGATATCTATCCGACCGCTTCGGACGGAAAAAGGTCATTCTGCCCAGTCTGATCCTTGCCGCCCTGGGCGGAGCAGGATGTGTTGCCGCTGCCTGGTTCTTCAATGGAATCACGGCGTACTGGATCATTCTTGCCGGACGGTTCGTGCAGGGGATTGGAGCAGCAGGCGCCTTTCCGATTGTCATTCCCTTTGTGGGCGATCTGTTCAAGGATGAGAAGGAGGTCAGCAAGGGGCTCGGAATCATCGAGACCTCCAACACCTTCGGTAAAGTGCTGAGCCCGATTCTGGGGGCTTATCTGGGCACCTTGCTGTGGTATGCCCCTTTTATCGCCATTCCCGCCCTTTGCCTGATTTCCTTTGGGCTGATGATCTTTCTGGTCAAGAAGCCCAAGACAGAGGAAGAACCCGAGAAGACCAGCCTCAAGCAATTCCTGACCGGCATCAAAGAGGTGCTGCATGAAAAAGGCCGCTGGCTGTACGCCATCTTTGCCATTGGCGGGATTTGTATGTTTGCCACTTTCGGGGTTCTGTTCTACTTATCTGAGACCCTGGAGTCCAAATATAATCTGCATGGCGCTTACAAAGGCTTCGTGCTGGCTATTCCGCTGGCCGTGCTGTGCCTCGCTTCCTACAGAAGCGGCAAAATCATCGGCAAAAACAAGCTGCTGATGAAATGGCTCGGCTTCGGCGGCATGGCTGTACTGACGGCTGCCATGCTGATTACAGGCTTTAACGCGAATATCTATTTCATGGTAGGCTTCTTAAGCTTAAGCGGGATCGGGATCGGCGTAGTGCTGCCTTGTATGGATGCGCTGATTACGGAGGGGATTGAGAAGGAGAGCCGGGGCACGATCACTTCCTTGTACAGCAGCATGCGCTTTATCGGGGTGGCGCTGGGGCCGCCCGTCGTCTCTCTGCTGATGAACCGGGGGCACTGGACCTTGTTCGGCACCATGGCAGGAGTCGGTGCGGTTGGCGGCTTACTATCGTTCTTCGCGGTAACGCCAAGCAAGGAGGACTCTGAAGGCGGAGAGCGGCCGGAGCGTAGCACGTTCAAGGCGAAGAAGGGGAACCCGCTGCGCCAGCGTGCGCGGTAGGTGGTTAGTAAGTGTAAGTGTGTTTGTACGTTTTTATGGTTGAAGGGGCGCCCCATATGAGGCGCCCCTTATTTGCTCTTCTCCACTATAAGAAACACTAAAGAATAAACGACAAGCGAAAAGGAACGGAGGGGAAATTTGGAACTGTAGGAGCGTTAGCGACCGCCTGAAAGCTTTCCCCAGGAAAGCTCGCATCGTAAGCCTTAGCTGTCTCCGGATTTCTACCGCAAACAGCGGTCTAATCAGGAAATCTGGAGACAACAGCGGCCGGAAGTCCAAATGTTCACCGCAGTGACGATTACGCTTCGTTATAAAAATACAGTGTTTCTTATCCCCCTACACCTCAATGATAATCGGCAGAATCATCGGACGGCGCTTCGTCCGCTCATACAGGAACTTGCTGAGCGTGTCCTTCAGCGTCTGCTTGATCAGGTTCCACTGGCCGAGATCCGCCGGACTCATTTTCTGGAGAGTAGCCTTCACGAGCTGGTTAATCTCATCCATCAGACTGTCTGAATTGCGGACATAGATGAACCCGCGTGAGATGGTATCCGGTTCACTAAGCAGCCGTCCGTCAGCTTGACTTAGGGTAATTACCGTAATTAGCACCCCGTCAGCGGACAACTGTCGGCGGTCCCGCAGCACTACATTGCCGATATCGCCAATTCCCAGACCGTCCACGAAGATCTGCCCCGCTGTGACCCGTCCCGACTGGCGGACCACTCCGGCTGCCGACTCTACAACCTCTCCGTTCTTGAGCAGGAAAATATGGTCTCCCCGCACCCCGACCCCTTCAGCCAGCAGCCGGTGATGATGCAGCATCCGGTATTCGCCGTGGATCGGGATGAAGTACTCCGGCTTCATCAGGGTCAGCATCAGCTTCAATTCCTCCTGGCTGCCGTGGCCGGAGACATGCAGCTCGCTGCGTGAGCCGTAGATGACCTTGGCCCCGAGGATATAGAGATTATCCACGATCCGCGATACATTGCGTTCATTGCCCGGTATCGGATTCGCCGCGAGCAGCACGGTATCTCCGGCCTGAATCTCCATCTGCCGGTTGCTCGCATTCGCCAGGCGGGATAACGCGGCCATCGGCTCACCTTGGCTGCCTGTGCACAGAACAGCCACTTCCTGCGGCGGAAGCTTCGCGGCCTCTACAGGCTCGACCAGCATTCCGTCAGGGATGTTAAGATATCCCAGTTCCCTGGACACACTTACAACATTCACCATGCTCCGCCCCAGTAAGGCCAGCTTGCGTCCGGTAAGACCGGCAGCATCGACAATCTGCTGGAGGCGGTGAACATTGGAGGCGAAGGTAGAGACGAAGATTCGCCGCTCAGCCTGCTTGAAGGCCTCCTCCATATGTGCTCCGACCAACTGCTCGGAGGGAGTGAAGCCGGGACGTTCTGCGTTCGTGCTCTCGGAGAGCAGGAAGCGGACGCCTCTCATGCCGATCGCAGCCATTTTGTGAATATCCGGGTATTGCTTGTTGACCGGAGTCATATCGAATTTGAAATCTCCCGTGTGGACGACTGTCCCTTCGGGGGTATCGAACACCACGCCCAGACAGTCCGGTATACTGTGATTGGTCCGGAAGAAGGTGGTGGTCACCGCACCGAAAGTGAGCTCGGAATCGGCATCAATGCGGTGAAGCTGGGCATCCCGGAGCAGCCCGTGCTCCTTCAGCTTCGTCTCGATCAGGCCGAGGGTCAGGCGGGAGGCATAGAGCGGGAGGTTCATCTGCTTAAGCAGGTAGGGAATGCCGCCGATATGGTCTTCATGCCCGTGGGTAACAATCAGGGCCCGCACCTTGTCGCGGTTGTCGAGCAAATAAGCGATGTCGGGAATGATCAGGTCAATCCCCAGCAGGCTCTCATCGGGGAATTTGGACCCGCAATCGATGGCGATAATATCTTCACCATATTGCAGGATATACATATTTTTTCCGATCTCGTGGACTCCACCTAAAGCGGCAATCCGCAGGCGTTCTTTTGACATTGTTACAACTCCTCCTTTTATCCGTATGCTTATTATGTTAGGAGGGAAGGCTTACTATCCGGTATCCCGGAAATAACATTCTTCACATTACTAATATAACATGGTATATTAGGTTGTGTCTTTCCAAGAGAAAGCGGTAATGGAGGTGCTTGATATGGCCAATGACTCAGGCTCGAAGCCGATGTACGAAATGATCTTTCATACGCTGCGTGAGCGAATTACGAATCATGAATATAAAGCGGGGGAGCGGGTTCCCTCAGAAAAAGAACTGTGCAGTGAATTTGGGGTGAGCCGGATTACCTCCAAGAAAGCACTGAAAATGCTGGCTGATGAACATCTAATCGTCCGTCAGCCAGGCAGAGGCTCCTTCGTAGCCGATGCGAATTCGCTGATCATGAAGCCGTTTGACAGCCAGCAGACGGTCCGGCCGGCAGGCAAGAAACGGATCATCGGACTGGTGATTACACACTTCAGTGATATGTACGGCACAGAGCTGATATACGGGATGGAAGAGGCTTCGCGGGAGAATGACGCATTTCTGATTGTGCGGCGGTCGTTCGGGATTCCCGAGCTGGAGGAGCAGGCGATTCAACAGCTCTTGGGGCTTGGGGTGGACGGGCTGATTATCTTCCCGGCGCAAGGCGAATATTTCAGTGCCGAGATCCTGAAGCTGGTCATCCAGAAATTCCCGTTCGTCATGATTGACCGGTATCTAAAGGGGATTCCCGCCTCTTCTGTGAGTACTGATAATATTCAGGCGGCCAAGGAAGCCACGCACTATCTCTTCGGGCTTGGGCACCGCCATATCGGATTTCTCGCGCCTCCGCCAGCGAATACAACCGCAATAGAGGAACGGATCGATGGTATTCTCGAAGCTCACATGGAGCATAATCTGCTGGCGAACCGTGAATTATGGATGGAGACGATCACGTCTACTATGCCGAATGTATTTGACCCGGAGGCCCGTATTAGCGATGTAGACAAGCTGGTAGAGCATCTGCGGAAATATCCTCAGATCACCGCGCTGTTCGCAGCCGAATATAGTATCGCGTTGCTGGTCGAAGAGGCGGCGGGCAAGCTGGGACTGCGGATTCCCGAAGACTTGTCCCTGATTTGCTTCGACAGCCCGGAGTCCTATGAAGGCTGTAGAGTGACGCATATGCGCCAGAATCAGTTCAGCATCGGCAAGCAGGCGTATGAGAATGTATTCACTATGCATGGGAACGAGCAGCCGATTTCCCGGATTCTTTTACCGGCCGAGTTGATTAAGGGCAAGTCAACAGCACCGGTCCGCAAGGACTGACCTGGCTGAGCAGCGTACCTGGAATTCTTGAAAGCCCAACCGTGGGAGTAAGATCAAAGCCTCCGTTGCGGGGGCTTTTTTTGTTATTCAGCTTCCGATCTGAATATACTATATATACCAATAGGTCATACGACTCTATAAATATACCATTATTATATTGACATATTAATATTATTTGTTTACTATGATGAAAGCGTTTGAAATACTGATATATACCATTTGGAGGTGCGACATACACCCGTGAAGCTACAGAATGAAATTCCGAAGTCTGTTTATGATTTGATCGGCAAGGTACAAGGGGAGTTGCCAGACTCTTCCAAGCTGGCCAAGATGTTCGAGGACTGCATTATCAATACTATTGGTACCACTATTTCGCAGAAAGCGGATGGCACCACCTTCGTTATAACAGGTGATATACCAGCTATGTGGCTGCGTGATTCCGCCGCCCAGGTTCGCCCGTATCTGCTGCTTGCCGCAGAAGATCCTAACATGGAAGCGATGATTGCGGGTCTTGTGAAGCGGCAGATGAATTATGTTCTGCTCGATCCGTATGCCAATGCCTTCAATGAAGAGGCGAACGGCCACGGGCATCAATCGGATCTTACCGACATGAGCCCATGGATCTGGGAACGCAAGTATGAGATTGATTCGCTGGCGTATCCGATCCAGCTCAGTTATCTGCTCTGGAAGAATAGCGGCTGCGTCACGCAGTTCGATGAGACCTTCCGCAAGGCAGCGCTCGAAATTATGAAGCTGTGGAGAGTGGAGCAGCATCATGAGACGGAGTCGGGCTACCGGTTCCAGCGGCTGGATGCACCGCTTACAGATACCTTGACCCGGGAGGGCAAAGGCAGCGAAACCGCTTATACCGGGATGACCTGGTCAGGCTTCCGGCCTAGTGATGATTGCTGTGAATATGGTTATCTCGTGCCGTCCAATATGTTCGCTGTGGTGGTCCTGCGCTATCTGGAAGAGATCGCTCAAGAGATCTACGGGGATCAGGAGCTTGCGGCAGCGGCACAGAAGCTGGGCCAGGAGATTAATCAGGGGATTCAGGAGTATGGAATCTATAATCATCCGGTCTATGGGAGAATCTATGCTTATGAGACGGACGGGCTAGGTCATTACAATCTTATGGATGATGCCAATGTTCCAAGCCTGCTGTCCTTGCCTTACCTTGGCTACACCGACGAGAATGACGAGGTGTACCGCAATACCCGGAGATTTATCCTTAGCGAAGATAATCCTTATTACTATAAAGGACAGGTTGCGGAAGGCATCGGCAGTCCGCATACCCCGGAGGGTTACATCTGGCACATCGCCTTGTCCATGCAAGGACTTACGACACCGGAACGCAGCGAGAAAGAACGCTTACTGCAACTGATCCAGGATACGGATGGCGGCACAGGCTTGACCCATGAAGGCTTCTCGGTCAACGATGCCGCAGCATTCACCCGTCCATGGTTCTCCTGGTCGAATATGCTGTTCAGCGAACTGATTATGGATTATTGCGGATTACGGGTAGTGAAGTAGACCGGATAGTGAAGTAGAAAAGACGGCTTGTCCGTTCTTTTTGAAGCTTTAATGAAAGCGTTAAAATATAAGAATTTATATGTTGCACACGATAACTTATCCTTCTATTTCTCGCTGAAACGGGTGCCGTCCTTAAAAAGGACGGCAAAGACGTTTCCACTTGTCAAACTACAACCAAAGGGGCAAAGACAAATGAAAATGAATAAATTTAAAGTTTCGATGACTGCGGCAATGGCTTCTCTTCTTCTGTTGACTACAGCTTGTTCAAGCGGCAATTCGAACTCCGGTTCGGGAGCAGCCGAAGGGAAGAAGGAGGTCACCATTACCTTCCGTTCGTCGGGCTCCGAAGATACATTGACCAAGTATTTTGAATCGGGACTGATAAAGAAATTCGAAACGGACAACCCGGATATCAAGATCAAGATTGCTCCGGTGCTGGCCAGTGAAGGAGATTACACCTCCAAGATCGTTCTGCAGATGAAGTCGCCCGATACAGCGCCGGACATCGTAGCCGAAGATACCTCGATCATCAAGTCGGATGCCGCAGCCGGATATCTGGAGCCGCTGGATACGCAGGTTGCGGGCTGGAGTGACTGGAAGGATAAATTCATTGAGAACCTCAAAGCCGGTGTGACTGGTGAAGACGGCAAAATCTACGGCATTCCTGCCACCTCCGATACACGCGGTATCTGGTATAACAAAGAGCTGCTGGCACAAGCAGGATTACCGGTACCGTTCAAGCCTGCTACCTGGGATGAGGTGCTGGAAGCCGCACGTACCATCAAGGATAAGCTGCCGGGCGTAACTCCGCTGAATATGATCGTGGGCAAGTCGAGCGGAGAAGGCGTAACCATGCAGACGCTGGAGATGCTTCTGTACGGCACGAACGACACACTGTATAACGATGAAACCAAGAAATGGGTTGTAAGCAGCCCCGGACTATTAGACTCCTTCAAATTCATTAATCAATTGTTCAATGTAGATAAGACAGGCCCTTCGATGCAGGTAGCGCTTAACGGACAAGCCGGCAGCATTGCCTTCCAGCAGCTGTTCCCGCAAGGCAAGCTGGCGATGGCCGTGGACGGAAGCTGGGCAGGATCAACCTGGTTCGAGAACGGCGCGGCTCCGATTGAGAATGTAGCTGACAAGATGGGCTTCGCTCCATTCCCGACACAGAAGGGTCAAGAGCCTGGAGCCATCACCATGTCCGGCGGATGGGCCTGGTCGATTCCGGCACAATCGCAGAACAAGGAAGCGGCGTGGAAGTTCCTGGAGTTCCTGATGAATCAGGAGAATGCAACAGGACGCGTAGTGGCAGAGGGCAACCTGAGCCCGCGTAATGATTCGGTGGACGTAGCAGGCTATACAGACCGTACGTATACAGCGGAGGCGCAAGCTTTACTGGAAGTGGCGAAATTCCGCCCGGCCAATGATCAGTATGCGACTGTATCTGCGCAGCTTCAGAGTATTGTAGAGAGCATTGCTTCAGGCAAGCTGTCGCCGGAAGATGCTGTGAAGCAGCTGAAGGATAATGTTACCCGCTCGCTTGGCGAAGATAAAGTAGAAGTCAAATAGAGGATTTGAGAATTCGAGCGCAGAGGAGAAGCCATTCTCCTCTTTCGGATTTGGAGGGGGAGTGACCTATGAAAAGGAAGTCGCGGGGCGCATTTTTATTTCTGACGCCTTCAGTCTTGCTGCTGCTGATATTCTTTATCGTACCGATTATATTGACCATTTGCTTTGCCTTTACCAATATGGCTCTGACGGGAAGTGCTGCCCGTAACCTGCAATTCATCGGCTTCCAGAACTTCACGAACATGTTCCAGGACCCGGATTTCCGGATCAGCGTCTGGAGAACCCTGGTGTTCCTGATTTTCTCAGCGGTCATCGGGCAGGTCGTGCTCGGCTTCATTCTGGCCCTGCTAATGAAAGAGAAGAATGTTACCTTCCGCCGGATCATCGGCATTATCGTCATTGCGGGTTGGGTTACACCGGAGATCGTTGTCGCCTTCTGTATGGTAGCGTTCTTCAGTGATAACGGGTCCCTCAATCAGATCATCGGCTGGTTTGGCATTAGCCCGGTCTCCTGGCTGTTCAGCTTCCCGATGGTGAGTGTCATCATTGCCAACATCTGGCACGGCACAGCGTTCTCGATGATGGTCTATCAATCTGCACTGGATGAGATTCCCAAGGATATTGAGGAGGCCGCCACGATTGATGGAGCGAGCAACTTCAAGATTCTTAGTTACATCACCATTCCTATGGTAAAAGGCTCGATCGTCACCAACATGATGCTTGTCACGCTCCAGACCCTGGGCGTATTCACACTGATCTATACCATGACCGGAGGGGGCCCGGGAACGGCCACTCAGACCTTGCCGGTATTTATGTACAATCAGGCCTTCGTCAATTATCAATTCGGATACGGCACCGCGATCTCACTCGTACTGCTGGTGATCGGGATTGTTGCAAGTTTGTTCTACATGAAATCTATGAAAGTCAAGGTCTAACCCTGAAGGAGGTGCATCACTGTGGTCAAGCATAGGCTTCAACGTAATATCCAATACGGGATACTGGTCGTTCTGGGACTCTGCTTCCTGCTGCCATTATTCTGGATTCTGCTCGCTTCGTTTGATACAAATGCCCAGCAGGGTATTAGATTCCCTAATTTCACGCTCGATAACTTCTCGGCAGTGCTCGGAGACAGCGGCAATCTGCGCTCATTCGGCGTAGGGATCATTCTCTCCGGAGGTCAGGCAACCCTTGTTGTGCTTGCATCCGTACTGGCTGCGTACCCGTTATCCCGTTATGAGATGCGATTCAAAAAAAGCTTCCTGCTCAGCATCCTCTTCATGACGGCTCTGCCGATTACGGCGGTGATGGTTCCGGTATTTCAAATGTTCCTGTTCTTCAAATTGCAGAACTCGATCTTCGCAACCATGCTCTTCCTCACTTCCTCCTCCCTGCCCTACGGGATCTGGATGATGAAGAGCTTCATGGACTCTGTACCGATTGACCTGGAGGAAGCGGCCTGGATTGACGGGGCTTCCGTCTGGGGCGGACTCCGGAGAATCGTTGCCCCGCTCATGCTTCCGGGTATCGCCACGATTGCGATCTTTACCTTCTCGGGCAGCTGGGGGAATTTCTTTGTACCGTATATTCTGCTCCAGACGCCGGAGAAGCTTCCGGCATCCGTTACCATCTATCAATTCTTCGGCAGCCACGGCATGGTCGAATACGGCAGACTGGCTGCTTTCTCACTGCTCTACACGATGCCTTCCGTAGTGCTGTATATGTTCTCCCAGCGGTATATGTCCAAAGGGTTCAGCATGGGCGGAGCAACCAAAGGATAATGGAGGGTTACCTACATGGCTAAGCACAAAACCGCACATATCATCTCGCACACCCACTGGGACCGTGAATGGTATATGCCTTATGAACATCATCATCTGTTATTGATTGAACTGATGGATAAGCTGCTCGACACGCTGGACCAAGATCCGGATTACCGCTATTTCCATCTGGACGGACAGACCATTATCCGCGAGGATTATCTCCAGGTCCGCCCGGAGCAGAGAGAGCGGCTGGACCGCTATATTCGTGAAGGACGTATTCATTTCGGGCCTTGGTACGTGCTCCAGGACGAGTTCCTGACCAGCGGGGAAGCGAATCTGCGCAACCTGTTGATCGGGCATATGGATGCGAGGCCGTTCGGAATCATCTCCAAAACTGGCTATTTCCCCGATTCCTTCGGCAACATGGGCCAGGCGCCGCAGATTCTTCAGCAGGCCGGAATTACGAATGCCATCTTCGGGCGCGGCGTGAAGCCGACAGGCTTCAATAATGAAGTCAGCGAGACGGATACCTATGAGTCTCCTTATTCCGAGATGGTCTGGCGTTCCCCGGACGGTTCGGAGGTGCTGGGTGTGCTGTTCGCCAACTGGTACTGCAACGGGATGGAGGTTCCGGCTGATCCGGTGGCCGCCAAAGCTTATTGGGACAAGAATCTCGCAGACGCCGAGAAGTTCGCTTCTACTCCGCATCTGCTGTTCATGAACGGCTGCGATCACCAGCCGATTCAGACCGATCTGTCAGAGGCGATCCGCACAGCTTCCAGCTTGTATCCCGATGTGGAGTTCGTACACTCCAATTTCGACGAGTACCTGAAGGCACTGGAAGCTGATCTTCCCGGCGATCTGGTGACGGTGGAAGGGGAGCTGCGCAGCCAGCATACGGATGGATGGGGCACATTGGTTAACACGGCATCTTCACGGG
The DNA here is from genome assembly GCF_000517865.1 of Paenibacillus sp. FSL R7-269. NCBI lineage: Bacteria > Bacillati > Bacillota > Bacilli > Caryophanales > Paenibacillaceae > Paenibacillus > Paenibacillus sp. FSL R7-269. Next base: position 95,724 of record NZ_ASPS01000068.1, on the reverse strand, counting down.
TGTATCTGAAGCAATTGAACCAATCCGGCCAGACTTTGCTGGAAAAGGTGGCTGAGCCATTGGCGGCGTTTGCCGCGCTGGCTGGAGTACAAGCCTATCCGCATGCTCTGCTGACCTATGCGTGGAAGACGCTCATGCAGAATCATCCGCATGACAGCATCTGCGGGTGCAGTGTGGATGAGGTGCACCGCGAGATGGTGACCCGGTTCGCCAAGAGCAGCCAGATGGCTGAGGCGATTGCCGCCCAGAGCGCGGCTGCACTAACTGAAGCCATTGATGTGGCCGGAGTAGCGGCCTGGGGACCGGATGCGGTTCCGTTCACCGTATTTAATACAAGCGGCTGGTCCAGAACTGGAACGGTTACGGTGGAGCTGATTACCGTCAAGAAATATTTCCCTGAGGGACTGAGTCCGCAGACTCTGGCCAGAGAGCTTGCGCAGGAGCCGCTCGGTGAATGGCGGGTTATGGACGAAGCGGGCAAGGTGTACCCGGCTGGCCTTGCGGATCTCGGGGTTCACTTCGGCTACGAGCTGCCCAAGGACCGCTTCCGCCAGCCTTATATGGCGCGTAAGGTCCGGGTGAGCTTCCCGGCAGCGGATGTGGCTGCGCTTGGGTACCGCACGTATGCATTGGTTCCGGCTGCTGCCGCTGCTGGAGCGGAAGCAGCGGTGCTGGATAGTGTACGTGTACAAGGCAACACGATGGAGAATGCCAAGCTGATCGTTGCGGTTGCAGACAACGGTACCGTGACTGTTACAGACAAGCAGTCAGGTGCGGTCTATGCCGGACTGAACGCATACGAGAATACCGGGGACATCGGCAATGAGTATGTGTACCGTCAGCCGGAAGGCAGCGAGGTGCTGACCACCGAAGGCTTGACGGCTGAGATCACATGCCTTGAGCAGTCCCCGGCACGTGTGGTGATGCAGACGGTGCTGCGCTGGGAGGTTCCGGCCAGTGCAGACGAGACCTTCCTCACCGAGAAGCAGCAGATGGTACCGTTCACCGAGCGTACCGCGCAGCGTTCGGCCCAGATGGTGCCGCTTATGCTGACCACCCACTATACACTGGAAGCTGGAAGCGGAATGCTGCAACTAAGCACCAGCTTCAACAATCAGGCCAAGGATCAGCGGCTCAGAGCCTTGTTCCCTACAGGTCTTGAATCGGACCACCACTATGCGGACTCCGTGTTCGAGGTGGCCAGACGCAATAACCGGCCTGCGGCAGAGTGGATCAATCCGAGTAATGCCCAGCATCAGCAGGTCTTCGTTAGTGTAGCAGATGGAGTCCATGGACTTGCCGTTGCGAACAAGGGCCTGAATGAATACGAGGTGCTGCTGGACGGCAAAAACACCATTGCAGTAACTCTGCTGCGCTCGTCCTCTGAACTCGGTGACTGGGGTGTGTTCGAGACACCGGAGGCACAGTGCCTGGGCCAGCAAACCGTAGAATATGCGATCATCCCTTATACGGGTGACGGTGCGGTATCCGGTGCTTATGCACAAGCCTACCAATACCAGATTCCGTGGACGGTTCTTCAGACCCAAGGCCCGGCAACACGCGTCCCGGCCGTGAATGGACGTCCGCATTCAGGCGGAGTGACCCTGCCGGTATCCGGGCAATGGTTAAGCTGGAACTCCAGTGCTTCGCCGCTGGCCTTCTCGACCCTCAAGATGGCTGAGGAGACGGGTGATCTCGTGGTCCGCTGGTATAATCTGGGCGGCGAACCGGCAGCGCTCAAGGTTCAGCCTGCCTTCGGGGCAGAGGCTGTCTATGAGAGTGATGTGCTGGAGCGCCGTGTCTCGAAGCTTGCGGCAGCGGAGCAGCCTGTGGATAGCTACAAGATTGTCACGCAGGTATACCAGTTGGAGAAATAGGTTATACAATAGGCTATTCAGCATGTTCTTCAAGTAAATGGTAAGGAATTGTAAACGGTACAAACTGCAGTCTCATTGTAAGGTGAGCTGCGGTTTGTGCCGTTTTTTGGTGTACTTGCTGGCCGGATGGTCCAGAGCATCCGGAGGATTGGATCAGGGGCTGATACGGAATGTTATGCTGTCGATACCTAAATTGGCGATAAGCATTCCGGGTTCTACAAAGGTTCGATTTATGAATCGGTACTCACACTGGGAGAATAATTCTTTCCCGGCATCGCCAGCTTACTCCGAATGACTTTTGACGAGGCTGTAGGTACGTTTGAAGACAACAGCATTGACCTTCTGCATATTGACGGACTTCACACTTATGAAGCAATTAAGCATGATTATGAATGTTGGCTGCCCAAACTGGCCGATAATAGTGTCGTACTGTTCCATGATATTACGGTGCGAATGGATGACTTCGGCGTATACCAGCTCTGGGAGGAACTGCAGGAAATACACCCGGCGGCACAATTTGAACATTCCCATGGACTCGGCATTCTCATGCCCAAAGGCTGCACGACAATCATCTCGCACATGCTCTCGAAATGGGATGAAATCAAGCCCCTCTATGTTTAAAGCCTGTTAATCTCTAAGCATACCCTGAATCGTCTGCACCACCACCTCCGGCTGGTCATGAATAACCATATGGCCGCTCTTCCCGGCGACGATCAGTTCACTATTGGAAGAAAGCTTAAGCATACTGCGCTGGCCCTCCTGCCAGATCGCTTCCAGCTGCTGGCCTGTACCTTCGGAGACTCCGAAGGATGCATAGTCCTGAGGCAAGCCACGGGCGATCACTTTGACCGGGAGGGAGCCGAAGTTCTGTCCGCGGATCGCATCCTCGGTGGAGCTAGTTAATGTTGCTTCCTGCTCCTTGGCGGCAAAATAACTTGGCGTGGAAATAACGTTAATGAACGCCCCGCGGTCTTGTGGCGCAACGAGCCCCGCGAGTAGCTGATCCTGGAATAGCCGAAGCACACCGGAGCGCTTGAGCAGGCTCAGCAGGGAAGCGCTGGGGTTACCGGCAACATTCTCGGCGGCCAGAATCGGCTTCGTCTCGCGGTCGTCATTCTCGGGTCTGGCATCAATCAGCACCAGTCCGGTTACTTCGTCCAGGTAGGTCTGAGTGAAGAGCCGGGCGTACATGCCGCCAAGAGAGTGGCCGACCATCAAATAGGGGCCGGGAATCTCTGCATTCTTCAGTGCCGTATGCAGCTCACGCACGATATTGGCGCCTGAGCGTTCCGTATCCGCCTGTCCGCTCCAGGCATACCCGGCCCTATCATAAGTGACAACGGTAGCCTGTTCAGCTAACTGTTCAGGAATATCTCTCCACGACAGGCTGGTTTCGCCGCTGCCCGCTTCCAGAATGATAGTCGGGGCTCCCGCACCTAGCTGGCGAATGTGCAGGTTATAGCCTCCGGCATCGACCAGTTGACCCGGTGCAGGATAGCTTTTACGGGCGGAATGGGAGGCAATGGCTTCACATAAGAAACCTGATCCTATGAGAAATAGGATGGCAGATACAAGGATCAGCAGCAGCTTAAGCAGCCTGCTTCGCAGTTTCGGTGCAACAGGTTTCGGGTGACTTGAAGAGTGGGTCATGGTGGTGGGCTCGTCTCCTTTTTTACAATACAATTGTATTATTTAAAAGACAGTATAACAGCATGTCCCGCAATTAAGCAATGTCCTGAGGCCTCGAAATAGCGGTCTCCACAGCCGGATCTGACGGACCATCCGTTTGAATTCTCCTCCACAAGGGTAAAATACAAACAAATCAAACCGGAAGAGAAAGGCGGTAAGCTTATGCTGTGGGGATTAATCGGACTTGTAGTGGTGGTATGGCTGTTAGGCCTCATCTTTAATTTCATGGGCAACATGATTCATCTTCTGCTGTTTGTCGCAGCGGTCCTGTTCGTGATTAACCTGGTCAAGGGACGGTCGCGCAGATAAAGGGAAATGAGTGGATAGGATTAGGCCGATAAGCATGTGCCCCTGTGAAGGAGGCATGTGCTTTTTTATGTGGAGTCTGGCGGATGTCTGGACACTTATTACCTCGTTGCCTATAATTAATGAAAATGAATGAAAATGTACATGGAGGAGATTCAATGCGCAAACCGATCATCGCCGTCGATATGGATGATACCATCTGCCATCTCGTGAAGCGTGCGATATACCACAATAACATTGAGTTTCCTACACATCCGCTTCGCTACGAAGATATGATGGATTGGAACACAGACCATCTGCGCCATCCGGACAGCACCATGGACCTGTTCTTCGGCCGACCCGGCCTCTACGAGGAGCTGGAGCTGTTCGACGAATATGTGGTGGAAGAGATGGAGAAGCTGCACAACGCTTATGACGTTATTATTGTGACGGCCGCTGTCCCGAAGACGGTGCTGGAGAAATGGAACTGGCTGCAAAAGCATATGCCGTACATCCCGGCCGACAATTTCTTCACCTGCAAGCGGAAGCATCTGATCGGCTACGATCTGCTGATTGATGACGGCCCGCATAACCTGCTGCCCGCCGTTCAGGCAGGGAAGAAGGTGCTCTGTATTCCGCATCCGTGGAACCTCAGGGTACGGGAGCAATACTCTTTTCCGCTGATGACCTCCTGGGAGGGTGCCAAGGAACGGGTGGATGAGATTTTGCAGGCGTAGGGTGAACGTGAACTTGAATAACGCTTGAAGATGAGCCTCGCTGCTGCGGGCTTATTCTGCTATGTCCGGGAGACTGAGCCGCCGCCTGTCCTGCCATAAATCCGCTGTCGAACATTATCAGTATTTGCGGTATGATGAATATATCATTGCGTTTTTTGCTCCAAGGAGGATTGCGGGTTTGTATATAAGGTTGAAGCGTAAGTTTCGTCAAATTCACAAGCTGAGTCTCACCACGCTGCTCACAGGTCTGGTGACATTGGTGGTTGTGCTAACCTCGAGCATTCTTCTGCTCGGTTCTTATGAGTCCAAGAAGCGGTCCTTAATGGAGACCACGCTTCATCTGAATTATCTCAATGCTGACCGGATGTCTAAGACGATGGATTCCTTATTTCAGTCTATGCACGGGACTCTGGAATACAACGCCGCCAGGCTGTCTGACATAGACGCTATGCCGCCGCAGGAAGTGAATGATTCCTTGGATCTGATGCGCAGCAGCAGCAATTTCTTCAATTCCATCACCGTGGTTGACGCCAGCGGACTCGTCCGCAATGTCTCACCTGCCAGCATAGGGACCACAGGCAAGCACGTCAGCTCAACGAGTAGCAAGGAAGCCTTAGCACTCCGCAAGCCGTATATTTCTTCCCCTTATTTGACGGCCAATACCAAGCGGTTAATCGTATTTTTGAGCCAGCCCATTTTCGATGCTGCGGGTACCTATGCCGGAATTCTTAGCGGCACTATTTATCTTCAGGAGAATAACGTGCTGTCTGAGATTTTTGACAATGGGCAGGAGGATGATTCGGGGGCCTATTATTATATTGTGGATTCTGAAGGGCATCTGGTCTATCATCCGGATAAAGCGCGGATCGGCACGGATGTCAGCAGTAATGAGGTGGTGCAGCAGCTGATGAATAAGAAAAGCGGAGAACAGCCTGTTACGAGTACCCGGGGCATCGAGATGCTGGCGGGTTACTCCAGTGTGCCTGCCAATGGCTGGGGCATTGTGGTTGTCTCCCCGATTAGCCAGATTCATCAGGAGCTGATCGGGCATTTTCGTACCCTGATCGGGTATTCCGCCTTGCCATTCATCGTCCTGCTGCTGGGCGTAATTCTGCTGGCTCGCAAGTTTGCGCGTCCCTTCGTCTATCTGGCAGATGTCGTGAGCAGAATGGGCAAGGAACAGATAGAGTTGCAGGAAGCGAAGCGGTATTGGAGCCGGGAGGCGTATTTACTGACAGACGGCGTATCGCTTGCCCTGGCAAATATCCAGCAGCAGACCGAGCAGCTGACCCATGAAGCCGAGACGGATGTGCTGACCGGTCTGATGAACCGCAGGTCCCTGGAGCAGACGATCAGCCAGCGGATGAGTTCTGGTGTTCCCTTTTCACTGGTGCTGCTGGATATAGATAAGTTCAAGCAGGTCAATGACACGTACGGCCATAATCTGGGCGATGAAGTTCTGAAGCATGTCGTCCAGGTCATTGTAACCTCGCTTCGTCCGGATGATGTCTGTTACCGCTACGGCGGTGAGGAATTCGTTATTCTGCTGGCCCGGACTACGCCTGCGGAAGCCTTCAGCGCTGCTGAGCGAATCCGTCTTGCTGTCGAGCGAAGCCAGGCGCCGATTGCGGCGCAGCTTACGATTTCACAGGGAATTGCCCACTATCCATCGCATGCCGGCGACCTTACGGGACTGCTTGTGAAGGCGGATCAGGCCTTGTATCTGGCGAAAAGCAGAGGGCGGAACCAGTCGGTGATTACGGAGTCTTAGCCGAATTACTTTGAATTGTGATTATCGCGCTTTGAGTGCTTTTGCGTTATAATCGAGAAAAATTTCCTGAAGGTGGAGCATTGTGAGAATTGGTACCAAAAGATTACGCCTTCAGACCACCATCACTCTGATGATCTGCCTGATCGTCGTGCTGGTGCTGCTGATTGTGTATATGATGTTCGGCATGAGATTCTCCGAAGAAGCCCGGGCTTCTCTGGAGAACAAGGCCATCACCATTGCCCGCACGGTCTCCCGTACGCCGGAGGTAGTGAACGAACTGCTTACAGAGGCATATTCCGGCAATATACAGCGTTATGCAACCGATATCAGCGTTATCAATGACGTGCAATTCGTGGTGGTGATGGATATGGGAGGCATTCGCCGTTCCCACCCTGATCCCGCCCTGATCGGCAAGCACTTCATGGGCGGGGACGAGACAGATGCGCTGCACGGCAAGGAGACCATATCCGTGGCTGAAGGCTCGCTCGGCTATTCTGTGAGAGCGTTCTCACCGGTCTTCGCCGCTGACGGCAAGCAGGTTGGAGCAGTTGCTGTAGGCATATCGCTGGGCAGCGTCCGTTCTGCCGTTCAGCAGAACCGCTGGATTATCTACTCGGGCATCCTGGTCGGCGGGCTGATGGGGATATTCGGTGCCATCCTGCTGGCCCGCAAAATCAAGCGGATGATGTTCGGCATGGAGCCGGGAGAAATCGCCAAATTGCTGGAGGAGCGCAGCGCCATGCTGCAATCGACCAAGGAGGGGATTCTGGCCGTCGATAAGGAATCGCGGATTACCCTTGTGAATGCCGAGGCCCGGAGGCTGATGGGCAGCGTTGGCTTGAACCAGGAACCGTTAGGCAAGCAGGCCGGGCAGTTCTGGCCGCTGCTGCGGATGGAGAAGGTGCTGGAGACCGGAGAGGCCTTGCAGGACAAGGAAGTGGAGCAGAGCGGCATCACGCTGCTGGTGAATGTGGTCCCGGTCCGGGTGAACGGAATTATCGAAGGCGCGATTGCTACGTTCCGGGACAAGACTGAGATCAGTATTCTGATGGAGCGGCTCTCCGGCATCTCCCTGTACGCCGAAGCGCTGCGTGCCCAGACCCATGAGTTCATGAACAAGCTGCATGTCATAATGGGACTGAATACGATGCGCAGATACGACCGGCTTGAGGAATATCTCACGGATATTGTGCAGAATATCCAGACAGAGGCGGACTCGGTGGTCCGGCAGGTCAAAGACCCGGTGATGGTCGGCTTCCTGCTCGGCAAGCTCAGCAGAATCAGGGAAGCCGATGTGCGGCTGGTGATCCGGGATGAAGGTATGCTGCCTGAAGCAGCGGATCATGAGGTAGCGCGGGAACTGGTCACCATTGCAGGTAACCTGCTGGACAATGCGCTGGAAGCACTCCAAGGTGCAGACGGTAAGCAGATCGAGATTGGATTCCGGTACAAGGACAACCAGCTTACTCTCCTGGTTAGTGATAACGGGACAGGCATCGCTGCAGAGAATGGGGCGCACTTGTTTGAGCAGGGCTATTCGACCAAAGGCGGAGACCGGGGTGTCGGACTGTATCTGGTGTATCGGAGTGTGGTCAAGCTGGGCGGGACGATTACGTATGACAGCCGGGAAGGGGAAGGCACCGAATTTACGGTGCAGATCCCTTATAGAGCGAAGGGTGATGCTAATGGCTGAAGCCTATGAGAATGATGAAGAGTAAAGATAATGAATGAAAAGTGAAGATAATGAATGAAAAGTGAAGATAATGAATGAAAAGGGTGGAAAGCCCATGAAGAGTGGTGATCAGCCATTATGATCAAAGTACTTATTGTTGAAGATGATCCTATGGTGTCGGAGATGAACAAGTTCTATGTCCAGCAGGTGGAAGGCTTCCGAGCCGATGGCTGGGCCAGCTCGGCGGAAGAAGTGCTGGGTATGCTGGAGAAGCAGGCCTATGACCTGATCCTGCTCGATATTTACATGAAGGAGAGCAACGGGCTGGAGCTGCTGTCCGAGATCCGGCGCAGGGGCGTGAAGATCGATGTCATCGTCATCTCGGCGGCGAGCGACAAGGAGAGCATTCAGGAAGCGCTGCAGAACGGGGCGGTGGACTACTTGATCAAGCCGTTTGAGTTCGCTAGGCTCCGGGCCGCCCTGAACGGATACCGGGAGCAGAATAAGCTGTTCCGCAGCCAGGAGCGGCTGAACCAGTCGGAGCTCGACAGGCTGTCCCGGTTCAAACAGGAACGGACGACCTCGCAGGAGCTGGCCAAGGGCTTCACCCGGCAGACGCTCCAGACCATCTGGCGTGCCGTGGAGGCCTGCGGCAGCGAGCTGTTCTCCGCTGAGGATATCTCAGCGGTATCCGGCATCTCCCGCGTCTCCGCCGGCAAATACCTGATCGGGCTGACCGAGATGGGCGTGCTGGAGATGGACCTCGTCTACGGCAGCATCGGCCGTCCGGTGCAGAAATACCGGCTCGCTCCGAACGGTAAGGGATTGATTACTAAGTATATTTGAGTGTAACTAGCTAATTCTGGAGCTCCTGCCGCGCGACCTGCGGCGGAGCTTTTTGAGTTGCGCTGACAGCTGGATGCAGAAAGGAAAGAGATAAATCCCTTTGGATTGGCCCAAAGTGGGCTGGGAGCCGAAAGGGGAAGGGATAAATCCCTTTGAAACCCGGCGAAAGTCGGCGGTAAACGCAAATGAAGAGCACAAGTGCACCTGAATTAGCCAAAAGTCGGCGATAGGCGAAAATGAGGAGCACAAATGCACCTGAATTACTCAAAAGTCGGCGGTAAGCGTAAATGAGGAGCACAAATGCACCTGAATTACTCAAAAGTCGGCGGTAGGCGCAAATGAGGAGCACAAGTGCTCCTGAATTAGTCAAAAGTCGGCGGTAAGCGTAAATGAGGAGCACAAATGCACCTGAATTACTCAAAAGTCGGCGGTAAACGCAAATGAAGAGCACAAGTGCACCTGAATTACTCAAAAGTCGGCGGTAGGCGCAAATGAGGAGCACAAGTGCTCCTGAATTAGTCAAAAGTCGGCGGTAAGCGTAAATGAGGAGCACAAGTGCACCTGAATTAGCCAAAAGTCGGCAGTCAGCGAAAATGAGGAGCACTAGTGCACCTGAAGTAACCTGACTCCGTCTCAACCTCTCTACTACTAATTAATGTTACCTGCCTCCCCATGAAACTACCTGTATCTATCTGACCCTACCCGACTCCACCATACGCCCTCCCCAATACCTATAATCAAATTCGACCAAGTGGAGCACTCTCCCAATCCCCGCCAATCCCCGCGTCCCCGCTTCTCTCTGATAGCGCTTACTTTAATAATTTACAAAACCCCTTTATTACTTTCATAAAAACAAAAGCGCTTTCAAAGCAGCTATGATGAATTTGTAAAAGAGTTAAGGAGGTAAGGTTAACATGCAAAAAGCAATTCAACCCCCACTTTCGGTACCGGAACAGCAGCCTGTTGTACTGAAGCAAGGAGAACAGGGCTTCGTCCAGAAGGTTCTGCATTTAAAGGTAGGCGTTATTCCGCTCCCGCTCTACGTGGTATTTGCACTCATTATTTTTGCGGCTTCTGTGCTTGGTGAACTGCCAAACGACATGATCGGCGGCTTTGCAGTAATTATTGTCCTGGGGGTGCTGCTCAGTGATCTGGGCTTCAAGCTTCCGATTCTAAAAAATATCGGCGGTCCCGCGATCCTCTCGCTAATGATCCCATCGTTCCTGGTGTTCTGGAATGTGCTCGACCCTTCGGTGCTCGAATCAGTCAACACGCTGATGAAGACATCGAACTTCCTCTACCTGTACATCTCGATTCTAGTAGCCGGAAGTATTACAGGGATGAACCGGACCACGCTGATTAACGGCTTCATCCGTATTTTCATTCCGATGATGGCCGGAACGATCGCTGCAGTCGCTGCGGGGATGGGCGTAGGGATGCTGCTCGGCTATAGCGCACACCGGACGTTGTTCTACATCGTTGTGCCTATTATCGGCGGCGGCGTTGGGGAAGGCATTCTCCCGCTGTCCATCGCGTTCTCGCAGATCCTCGGCGGGGAATCCGGCTCCTATGTGGCCCAGATGATTCCGGCGGCGGTGATCGGCAACGTGTTTGCGATTATCGGAGCGGGACTGCTCAAGCGGATGGCTGACAAAAATCCGTCCATCACCGGTAACGGTGTACTCGTGAAGGCGAAGGACGGCCAGAAGCTGGCCGGCAGCACGTATGACAGCCTGAAGCCTGACTTCCTGCTGATGGGTGCCGGACTGCTGTTCGCCTGCGGATTGTTCATCACCGGACACCTGCTGTCGCCGTTCGTCGGCATTCCGGGTCCGATCCTGATGATCTTCGCAGCTGCACTGCTGAAGATTTCCAAGCTGCTGCCTGCCAAAATTGAGCAGGGTGCTTATCAGCTCTATAAGCTGGTGTCCGGCACGTTAACCTGGCCGCTGATGGTCGGCCTCGGGATGCTGTACATTCCGCTGAAGGATGTCGCCGCTCTGATCTCGCTTCCTTATATTATTGTCTGCGCTACCGTTATCGTGGCGATGACGATCACCGGCTATTTTACCGGCAAATGGGTCAATATGTATCCGGTTGAAGCGGCCATTGTTACCGGCTGCCGCGGCGGCCTTGGCGGAACCGGCGATGTAGCGATTCTGTCAGCCTCCGGACGCATGGAACTGATGCCGTTCGCACAGATCTCCACCCGGATCGGTGGTGCGATTACAGTAGTTGTGGCCACGCTGCTCATCGCGGTATGGGGCGGCTGAGCAGCGTGCTCAATCGGCAAAAGAGACGCCTGAATCACATGAAATCGCATCCAAACGTGTCTAAATCATGGACAATTTGCAGATGTCAGCTTTTGTATTGCCAATCCATTCATTATCGCGGAGAATGACTACAGGAGCATATGAAACGCATAGTTGACGGGGCTGCACCCGGGCCTGGAAAGGTTCGGATGCAGGAAGTTCCGCTATATATAGAAAGATCCGAGAGGGATGTAACAAACGGTTAACCAGTTGAATGGAGGAGTTAATATGGAACTATTAGAAGAAATTATGTTGCTGCATAAAGGCGGTAAGCTTGAAACTACCCTGAAGCATCCGATTCTGTGCAAAGACGACCTGTCCAAAGTCTATACGCCGGGTGTGGCGAAGGTCTGTCAGGCGATTGCCGACGATCAGTCCCAGGCTTATGAGCTAACCACGAAGAAGAATACCGTAGCTGTCGTATCCGATGGGACGGCTGTACTGGGGCTTGGCGATATCGGGCCGAAGGCGGCCATGCCGGTTATGGAAGGTAAGGCAGCGCTGTTCAAGCAGTTCGCAGACGTAGACGCCGTGCCGATATGCCTGGACACCAAGGATACCGAAGAGATTATTGCGATTGTAAAAGCGCTTGCCCCGACGTTCGGCGGCATTAACCTGGAGGACATTTCCTCTCCGCGCTGCTTCGAGATTGAAGCCAGACTAAGAGCCGAGCTGGACATTCCGGTCTTCCATGATGACCAGCATGGTACGGCAATTGTCGTAACTGCCGGATTGCTGAACGCACTCAAGGTATGCGGCAAGGATATTAAGGATGTCAAAATCGTAGTCAACGGCATAGGTGCAGCAGGCATCTCCGTCTCCAAAATGCTGCTGCATGCCGGAGCGGTGAACCTGATCGGCGTGGACCGGGAGGGTGCGATTAACCGGCTGGCGGAATATGAGCGCAGTCATTGGAGCGATTTTGCCCAGATTACGAACCCTTATCTAGAAATCGGAAGTCTGTCCGATGTGATCAAAGGCGCGGATGTCTTCATCGGAGTCTCTGCACCGGATGTGCTGAAGCTGGAAGATGTGCTGAACATGGCCACCGACCCGATTGTCTTCGCTATGGCGAACCCGATGCCGGAGATTGATCCCGCCATTGCTGCGCCGCATGTAAGAGTCATGGCGACCGGCCGTTCTGACTATCCGAACCAGATTAACAATGTACTGTGCTTCCCTGGGATATTTAGAGGGGCGCTGGATTGTGAAGCTACGGATATCAATGAAGACATGAAGCTGGCGGCTGCAGAGGCGATCTCCTCCGTGATTGACCCGTCTGAGCTGCATGAGAAATATATCATCCCAGACGCCTTCGATCCGCGGGTAGTAGAGAGAATCCGCATGGCTGTAGCCGAAGCGGCAGTTAAGAGCGGCGTAGCCCGCAAGAACCTGCTGGTCGGCATTAACTGATACCTATAATAATGAAGATACACCAAACGGCAAGCTCGTCAGATGAGCTTGCTGTTTTTATATGTTTTGGGGTACCTGCAAAGTATCTGAGTCATCATCGAAGCTATAGCCCCACTTGGTGGTTTTTTTTGCAAGCTGGAGGTGTTATTCAGGCAGTGTACGGCTATAGGGGAAAGAGCCGCCTGGCGCTGGTTATGATTGCGGAATTTGGGGTAATGAACGGGAGATTCTGGGCCGGATACGGGAATTCCGGCTGTACATAAATATGATACCGGAGGGAACGAGATGAGTGAGCACGAAGTGGAAGCCATCGGCTGGGATGCCATAGAGGAACAGATGACAGGGCTATACGGACAACAGGAACCGAAGCATTATGCTGCAATGCTGCCGTATAGCCTGGGGGGCAATGACCCGCTGAACGGAATTAGCGCCTATGCAGCCGAGCAGCCATATCCGCATTGGCATTTCGTAACCTTCGGGTTCTCCGAGCTGTATGAGAAGGAGTCTGAAGACCTTGAATACAGCGGCTACGGCTTCGAGCTGACCTTCCGTCTGGCGCGTAGTAGCGGCGAGCAGGAGCCTCCAGCCTGGGCGATTAATCTGCTGCAGAACATGGCCCGATATGTATTCTCCAGCGGCAATATCTTTGCTTCGGGGCATCATCTGGATGCCAATGGCCCGATATGCCTGGGGGCTGCTACCCGGCTGACGGCGCTGGCGTTCACCGATGACCCGGAGCTTCCGGCTGTGGATACGCCGAACGGCCGTGTGGAATTCCTGCAGATGGTAGGGATCACAGCGGACGAGCTGGAAGCGATGATGTCCTGGAATACCAATGCCTTCCTGGAGGCCAGTCAGGAGGTGCTGCCTCTCTATATCACCGATCTAGCCCGGGATTCGCTGCTCCGGCTTCCGGTCATCCAGGAAGCGGTACGTCAGGGCATTGAACGTGACGGATCACAGACGGGCATTCTGTATGTAGATGAACTGAATTATGAGCCGGGCAAAAGCCGCCTGCTCGGCACAGCACTTGCTGTCCTGACCATAGGAGCAAGGCAGGCACCGACTATAGCCAAGCTGCTGCGCGGCCGTCTGCTGAAGGGGAAGCCGCTGACACTGAACAGTAAGCAGCGGCAGGTGATGCTGGAGTTGAAACCCGTTAACGGGACTGTGGTCAACGAGGATTTTGTCAGCATCGGTTTGACGGAAGAGGTGGTCCTGGAGCTGGAGGAGAAGCTCCAGCCTAAGGAAGGGGAGCTCCGGCTGTCTGCCGCCAAGGAATTGAAGGTGCAGATCCGCAAGACCTACATCAAAGACCAGGAAGGTAATGTGGTCGAAACTATCGGCTAACCGCGCGGACGGCAGCTTTTTTTCGGCAAATAGATACCCGTCTATCCCAGAGCCGTTTCATGAGGAAATTAAACATAGCTGTATTCAGCCTGAAGACCAAATCTTTAGCTTATCTTTAGACTTGGTTTAGTTTGAATTAAGAATACCCGGCTATATTTAAGTGAACAAGAAACGCTGCTCAAAATAACGGAACGGGAGTCCACTATGGCCAAATTGAATTTGTTTATCCGCGTGTGTATTGCCGTGCTGCTGGTGCTGGGAATAATCTACGTCAGCTCATTAGTAGACTTTATTTTTACCCCTATCATCTCGTTGTTCAAGGTTGTGATGGTGCCGTTAATGCTGGCAGTCTTCTTCTATTATCTGCTTCGGCCCTTGATTGACTTCCTGTCCTCCCGCAAAATGAAGCGGACGCTGGCAATCCTGCTGGTCTATCTGGTGATTGCTATTCTGCTGCTGGGCTTCATCGTGGGGGTCTGGCCTTCGCTGCAAAATCAGCTGCTGAACCTGGTCAACAATATGCCGGGTGTGCTGAGAGCCGTGGGAGAGCAGCTTAGCAAGCTGGAGAACACGGAGTTGCTATCGAATCTGATTCCCGAGAATATGAACCTGTCCAGCCAATTGATAGGTTATTTGAATACAGGCTTCTCACTGGCAACGGGCTATGTGACCGGGCTGTTCTCATTTGTCTCTAATTTTGCGATTGTGCTGTTCACCTTTCCGATCCTGCTGTTCTACATGCTGAAGGAGGGCGGGAAGTTCGGCGATAAGGTTGTAAGCTTCTTCCCCAAACGGTATCACGAGGAAGGCGCGGGGGTGGTTGCCGAGATTGATAACGTGATGGGGAGCTTCATCGTCGGCAGAGTGCTGGTCAATCTGGCGCTCGGCGTGCTCATGTACATAGGGTTCCTGATCATCGGGCTGCCGTATGCGCTGCTGCTGACACTGGTGGCGGTGCTGATGAACTTTATCCCGTTTATCGGAGCGATTCTGTCTACTGTGCCGATCTTCATCATCGGTCTGATCGAGTCTCCGTCTACGGCGGTCTGGTCGATTGTGGTCGTGCTCGTTGCGCAGCAGATTCAGGATAACCTGGTTGCCCCTTATATCTTCGGTAAAAGCATGGATATCCACCCGCTGACTACCATCATTCTCGTCCTGGCCGGCGGCGATTTCGGCGGCATCATCGGCATCCTGGTCATTATTCCGGTCTACATGATGCTCAAAATCATCATCGTCAAGCTCTACCAGCTCTTCCTCAGCAAGCGCTGGGATGAGGAGCCGGCAGCGCCAATGGGACCCGTGGAGCCGGTGCCCGGGGGCACGGTGTCTTCTGCGGCTACGGGGGAGTAAGTGGAAAAAGTACATCTAATCTGCCCAATTCTAAGGATTCGCCTAAAGTCGGCCCCAGTAAGTGTTGTTTATCCAACTAATGTGGAGAAGAGTATCTATAGCGCTAAATTAGATGGACTAAATCCATTTGCTTCTGTCAAAAGAAACTGACAATGTTTCTTTGAGCTAACGGGCAGGTTAGTTATAAAAGAACTATACATTGATAATACAATTTGTTCCAGCTACAATCATAGAGAATATAGCTCGCATAATCTCTTGGAGGGCGACTATACTTTAACCCTCCCAAAAAATGGAGGATTAGTTTACTATGTCATTTAACTGGATAAACGCAGAAGAGTATTCTTTTAACAGCTTCTTGTTAATGGACAGATGGATGGTACGCATGATATGTAACAATTATGCCGGATGGGGCGAGTATTGTGATAACTTGAGCATAGCTTTAGCATATAACCCATCAGTAGCATGGTATTTTGCACATAAAAGCCCTGAAAGCAAGCCTTCGATTGAAAAAATGATTGCAGTGGCGCCCAAAAATCTTACACCTCATGATATTCGAAAAGCAGAGGTATTTGTAATTCATGCAATGGAAACTTCGGTCGTTTATGTTTATCCCGATATTATGAACCAAAACTGTGATTATATTTACGACTGGGATAAACAGTTACTATTTGAACTTGCAGATTTTACGGATAAGGTAGTTCTCGACGTAGGAAGCGGTACAGGAAGGCTTGCATTTACCGCAGCAGAAAAGGCGAAAAGTGTGTATGCAAGCGAACCTACCGATATGCTAAGGGAGTACATGCGCGATAAAATCAAACGTGAGAATATTAATAATGTTGTAGTCGTAGACGGTACGATCGAGAAAATCCCTTATGAGGATAATTCCTTCGATATTGTGATGTCGGGGCATGTAGTCGGCGACAATTATGACGTTGAGATTGCTGAACTGGCTAGGATTGTTAAAGACGGTGGTTACATTATTGATTGTATCGGGGAAGATAATAGGAAAAGGGAACCTGATGAAGAATTAATAAAAAGAGGTTTTGAGTCGTTTTATCATGTTAGTAAATCTGGTGGCGATATATACAGGTATCGTAAGCTAGTTCGTAAATAAATGCGTGTCATTGATAACGTGTTAGCAGGCTCTGTATTTACTGACAGAGCCTTTTTACTTTTCAATCATTCCGAAAATTATAGAGCTTTCCTTGCATGAAAAAAAGGACTCGCGTTAAGCCAAGTCCTTATGACCTTCCAATCTGCTACTCCCGCATCAAAAACGTCCGCGTCCGCTCCAGCTTTGGACTGCCGAAGATCTCCTCCGGGGTGCCGGATTCGGCAATGTCCCCGTTGTCCATGAAGAAGACGCGGTCCGCGACATCGCGGGCGAAGCTCATTTCATGGGTGACGATCATCATCGTCATGTTCTCCTCAGCCAGCTGGCGGATGACGCGCAGCACCTCGCCGGTCAATTCAGGATCGAGCGCCGAGGTAGGCTCATCGAACAGAAGAATATCCGGGCTGAGCATCATCGCTCTGGCGATGGCGACCCGCTGCTTTTGCCCGCCTGACAGCGTGGAGGGGTAGACGTCTGCTTTGTCAGCCAGACCTACCTTGGCGAGCAGCTCCCGGCTCTTGGCCGTGATCTGCTGGACACTTTCCCGCTTCAGTGTGCGCGGGGCAAGCTCCAGGTTGTCCCGCACACTGAGATGCGGAAACAGATTGAAATGCTGGAACACCATCCCCATGCTTGAGGTGATGTCTCTAATCGCCGCCGTACTGGCGTAGCGTCCGTTCTCAACGAGCGCTTTCCCGCAGATCGAGATGCTGCCGCCGGTGACTTCCTCCAGATGTACGAGGCTGCGCAGCATGGTGCTTTTGCCGGAGCCCGAGGGTCCGATCACCGCAACAACCTCGCCGGGCTTCACATCAAAGCTTATCTGATTCAGCACACTGAGACTGCCGAAGTCCTTCTTCAATTGCCGTACTTCAATCATGTTACTCATAGCGATACAGCCCTTCTACTCAAATTTGAAACGTTTCTCCAGCAGCTTGAAGAACAAGGTCAGCACCAGGGTCATCAGCAGATAAATAACGCCCGCTACGACAAAAGGCGTGACGGTGAAATCACGATTCACCGCCGTCTTGGCGAAATTCAGCAGCTCCGGCACCGCCACGGCATACAGCAGAGCGGTATCCTTGACCAGTGTAATGGACTCATTGGCAACCGCAGGCAGCGCCACGCGGAACATCTGAGCGAGAATAACCTTGCGCAGCGTCTGCCACCGGCTTAAGCCCAGAACCTTGGCCGCCTCATGCTGGCCTTTATCGATCGAGAGCAGCCCGCCCCGGAAAATCTCGGCGAAATAAGCGCCGTAATTCAGGATAAAGCCCAGGCTGGCCGCTACAAAACGGTCCATGACCAGATATTGCCCGATCACGGGAATCTGCGGCAGCCCGAAACAGAAGAAGAACAATTGCAGTAAGAGCGGCGTTCCGCGCATGACGTAGATATAAGTGTGTGCGATCCAAGCCAGCGGCTTGAGTGTGCTTTTGGCCATCAGCGTGACCACCATCCCGAGCGGAATGGACAGCACGATCACGATCAGGAACAGCAGCACCGTAGTCCGGGCGCCTTCCAGCATCGGTCCGGAAATTCTAATAATATAATCAATATCCATGGCTTAACCGGCTCCTAGTTCAATACTTTATTCTCTCCGAACCACTTGGTTGAGATCTCGGCGGCTGTTCCGTCACTGCTCAGTTCATCCAGCGCCTTCTGCAGCTCATCGAGCAGTGCTTCATTGCCTTTCTTAATTCCGATGCCATATTGCTCAGGGGCCAGCGATTCTTCCATCAGCTTGTACGTATCCGGTTCCTTAGCTATGTAATATCTGGCAACAACCTCATCGATGACTACCCCGTCCAGACGGCCCGACTTCAGGTCGGTCAGTGCCAGTACATTATCGGTGAATTCAGACACGCCGCCAAGCTCGGCCTTGATCGGATTCGCATCCAGGGCATCGGCGGCAGAGGAGAGGCTCTGCAGTCCGACCTCTTTGCCTGCCAGATCCTGAAGCTTCGTAAGCGCTGAGCCCGCCAGCACGACAACCACCTGGCTGTTCTCCAGATAAGGCTTCGTGAATAACACCTTGTCCTTGCGCTCGTCCGTGATCGTGTATCCGTTCCAGATCATATCGATCCGTCCGCTGTTCAGCTCAGACTCCTTGGCGGACCAGTCAATCGGCTGGAAGGTAACCTCCCGGCCCATCTTCGCGGCAGCCGCCTTCGCATAATCAATATCGAAGCCGACAATGTCATTGTTATCATCCCGGAAGCCCATCGGAGCGAACTTGTCGTCGATACCGATCACCAGCTTCCCGTCCTTACCGCCTGAACTGGAGCAGCCAGTGACCACTGCAAGTGCCATAATTACGAGTAGAACCCATATTCCCTGTCTCTTCATCTCTCTAATCCCCCTAGTAGATTGCCTGCCGCATCCGTTGCTTTAGTTCGTTAATACGTTATCAGTGTATCATAATAACATATCATGTGAGTTCATGTCGATAGAGTTGAGAGAGGCAGATGTGTCCAAAATAAATCTAACTTCTCCTTCCCGGAACTGATCGTGTTCATGTGTGCTTGGCTATCCGTTTGAACGGCCAACCGCCTCCATCCCGGCAGTGCCGGAATGAAGGCGGTTTCAGATAACAGCTATATGCGGTAAGGCTCAGACTGCCGTATTTACACCAGCTTCTCTACCTGTTGCTTCAGTATTGCGTGTTGCCTGATTGGCTGGTCTTGCCTGAGGCAAAGCCTTTGAACAGGGTGGGGACACTGCGGTAGCGGGTGTTGGTAATTTTGGCAGAGCTGCTGCTGCTGTCTGTGCGGAAGATGGAATCCTTGACGTTCGAGATGTCAGAGTTATCCAGAGTGAAGTTCACCGTGTACGAGGTTCCGCCATTCTGGCGGGCCAGCTTGCCGATGTCATTCGCTTTGAAATTCTTGATGTTGATCGTGCCCGCAGCGTTCGCCTGGAACACTTTATCGTAGGCTTTGTACGCACCCCCGCCTGTAATATTGACGGTGCCGGAGGCCTTCAGGGTCAGGGCATCCTCGCCGACATCCTGCCAGGTCACATTGGAGATGGTAGCATTCCCGTAACAGTGAACCCCGTCTGCGCCGGGAGCGCCGATAATTACATTTTTGAGTGTAGCATTCTTTTCCAGCCGGAAGATGGGCTTCTGGTTCTCTGCCTGACTGCCGTCTCCTAGCGTGCTCGGATTGGCGACAAACGTCTGGCCGCTGCCGTCATACGTCTGCCCGGCCGGTACGACAATCGTCGAATTCACCACAATCGGCGTTGCGGCAGATACCTCGGGGGGACTGGCAACATAGAACGAAGACAACAGTGCAACCGACAGGAGCAAGCCAACTACCTTTTTCAAAAACATTCCGCCCTTCAGCTGTAGAATTAGGTCCGGCGCACCGGTTCCTTGTGGCATACCAGCCAGATGTGCACCTCTGACGGCACCCGATATCTAGCCTATTCAGAACACGTGTGCATAGAACAAAATCCTTTTAATGAGAATGATTTACATATTTCAGACACAATTAGGCAAGGGTTGCAAGCTGAGAGATAAAGGATAACAATAGTAGAATAATAGAGCCGTAGAAACGGGGGAATTGAGAATGACTGAGGAAGAGCTTGACGCAATGTGGGAGAAGCAGATGCAAGAGGAGAAAGAAGAGAAGGTGAAGAAGTACAGCATTCTGAACACCTTGGCGCTACAAGGGCAGACTGTACTGGCGGGCTCCTCGCTGATGGAGTTTTTTCCGGTGAATGAATTGCAGCAGACGCTGGAGAAGCGGACCATCATCTATAACCGCGGGATTGCGGGCTATGTGACCAGGGAATTGCTCGATTCGCTGGAGGTATGTGTGCTGGCGCTTGCGCCTTCGCGGCTGTTCATTAATATCGGCACGAACGATATCAGTTCAGCGGACGGGGAGTATGAGCTAGGGAAGCTGCTTGCGAATTACAATGAAATTCTGGCCCGGATCGGGGCCAGGCTGCCGGAGTGCAAGGTATACGTCATGGCCTACTACCCGGTCAACGCCAAGGCCGACTTTCCCGGCATGGATGAGGAGCTGCGGGCGAGCTACTTCCGGACGAGAACCAATGCGGCACTGCTGGAAGCGAACCGGGCTGTGGAGGAACTGGCGGTCAGGCACGGCTATGAGTTCATCAATGTGAATGAGGGACTGATGGACACCGAAGGAAATCTGAAGGAAGAGTACACGATGGATGGCGTTCATATGTATGCTAACGGGTATGCGGTGGTGCTGAATAATCTTAAGGGGTATTTGTAAAAGGCAGGCACAGAGACGTAAAAATAGCGCTGTCAGGTTGAAGTGCCATGCCTGTTTTGTCTACTTCTTTTTTTATGTCTTCATCGGTCATTGTTATTTTTAATATTTGCCTTTATTAAGGTTTTCTTTGTCTGTTGGGGATCGATAATAATCGATTTTTTATCTAAAGAAGTTTCATTCAGATCAACCCCTACATCAATAACCTTAATATCTCTCTGATCAACTACTTTGCCGGAACCATAGGAAGTTTGATAATGAGTAGTTTTTACAAATGAAAAATAGAGTCCCTTGTATAGTTACTGATGCTCCAATTTCAGAGCCATCGCTGCCATCAGGTGTTCCGCATTGGCAGGTATTACTCCAATTGTTAATGCCAATAGTGCAGTGGAGAGTAAAGCAGCTATTCTTTTCATTGTATAGAATAGTACCTTGGCCAATGCATAGTCTATACCTTACATTAAATCCCTTAATAGCCCCGTCCCTCAAATCAACTCCCGCCGCCGCTTCAAATACACATACAGCACGATGCCCGACAGGGAGCAGACGGCGGCGCATAAGCCGATGAATCCGTACCCTGCCTGGAGTCCGCGGAGCAGGCCAAGCTCGGTAGTGGAGCCGTAGAATGCTTTGACGGCTTCAATCACCCAGCCGATAATGTAGTTGCCGATGACGCTGCCGAGACCCATCAGAGTCACGACGAAGGTAATTGCGGTGTCGCTCCCGTTCGGGTACCTGCGGGCAATGAAGGCCATAACGGTAGGATAGATAATAGCAATTCCGGCCCCGGAGAGGGCGAACAGAAAGGCGAGACGCTCCCCGCCGGCCAGGGCGGCGAAGGTGCAGACCGCTGAGAAGCAGGAGAAGATAATCAGCGAGAGCACGAAGCCGATCCGGTCTGTCAAAGCGCCGAGCAAGAGCCGGCCTAGAGAGAACACCAGGAAGAAAGCAGAGAGCAGGCCGGAAGCCCGGACGGTGTCCCAGGCATAGGCTTTTTCCAGAAAGTTAACCAGCCAGCCGCCCACTGCCAGCTCCGAGACCACGCCGAAGGACAGGATCATCACCATCATCCAGAGCGCGGGATCACGCGTCAGCGTGCGGAAGGAGGTGCGGTCCTCCTGCGGCAGATCATCCCCGGGATACGTGCTGCGCAGCGCCGAGAGTATCGGCAGCAGACAGAGCGACAGCATGACCAGATACATCCCCCGCCAGTCCAGCAGATGTCCGAACACGCTCAGCGACATCACTCCGGTTGCGAGCAGCGGCGCCACAGTTGAGCTTAATCCATAGAAGAAGTGGGATAGGTTCATCATCATCCCCGTGTTTTTGACGAAAATACGTGCCCCCAGAATCGCCAGTCCGATCTCCAGCATCCCGTTCCCGATATACATCAGGAAGTAGGAGGAAGCAAACAGCGGATAGCTGTGCGACAGGTAGATCAGCACCCCCGAGAGGACCATGGAAGCGAATGAAATGATAGTGACGGCCTTGATGCCCCATTTGCGGACAAGCACAGCGGTGAAGGAGCAGGCGATCAGATATCCCAGCGCATTCAGTGAGAGCAGGGTGCCGAGCTGGCCTTCGTCCAGATTGAACGACAGCTGAATCCGCGGAATGGCGGGCCCTTTAATATTCTCCGAGATGCCAAAGACGACAAAGCCCAGAAAGATTGTTACGAGCTGCATGATATAGACGGTGTTACGTTTACTGCGTGGTGCGCTGGCGGAATTGCCGGATTGAGCTTTCACAGTAAATAGCCTCCTGGACGATACAAAATAGTTGTGCCTTACTTACGTTCAACCAGGCGGAAGCGGTAATTCAGGCTTTCCGTGGTTGTGGTAATTAGTCCGCTCATGTATTCCTGCCGGGTGTCCCGCTGAATCATAAGCTCAGGCATATGCTCAGGCGGAATAATGTCCAGGCATCCGCTGCGCAGATCCTCCAGCATCTCCGGCGAGATATTATCACCCGTGATAACGATGGTGGCCGGGTTGATGATGCTGATGATCGATACCAGTGCGTGCACAGCCAGCTTGCGGGGATCCCCCATTCCTTGGAGTAGCCGGAGCTGTTCTTCTCTGGGTATGCCGTAAGGCAGATAAGACACCTCACCGCTAAAAAAGCTGTTGCCGTTCAGCAAACGTCCGTTCACCATGAAGCCGGCCCCCGGATAATGATTCTTGGGGAAGGTCAGCACGGCAAAATGACTCTCTTCATCCAGCAGCAGCTTCTGGTACAAGCCATACACCGTCAGATTCATATCATTCTCAATAATGATCTCAACCTCTTCATATCGTTCCCTCAGGAAAAGTCCGAGCGGCTGCTCTGCAAGCGCAGGGACATCGCAGATGCCTATGCGGTCATGCTGCACTACCCCAGGAATGCCTATGCCGATCGCCTGCACATTCGGATGGTCCGCAATCATCTCATCCAGCCAGTCTCTAAGGGTATCTGGAGTAATCTCTTCACATTCCTTGACAGCTTCCTCTTTGATTTCACCGTTCAGATTGGCAAGCGCACAGGTAATGGATTGACGGCCGCCCTCCGAACGCACAATCATACAGATAATAGAAGAGTAATCTGCGTTGTACTGATATTTTCTCGCCGGTCTGCCGCCACTGGATTCTTCCCAGCCCAGCTCCAGAATTTCACCGGTCTGAACCAGTTCATTCAGAATGGTGCCGCAGGTAGCCACGCTCAGCCGCGTCTGCCCAGCGACAGAGGCTTTGGTGCCGGTACCGGAGGTGCGCAGCGCATTTTTCACCAGCTCTACGTTTATTTTCTTGACCAGTTGTGTATTATGAGACGGTTGTGTCATAGCGGATTTCCCCTCCCGGATGATTCTACCGATGTTATTAAAAGAGTTATAATAAGTGTATTGTAGTCAGTTTCCGGTGAAAGGGCAAGATATAATTGGTGGAGCAGATTGCTGCGTTGTTTCATAACAAAAAAGCCTAATCCGCATGGAGTAAGGCTTCTTACCGAGTATTACCAATAATATAACCTGAAGCCCCTATGCGACTGTACCAGGAGGGCCGCTGATTCCAGGCCTCCTTGAAGTGGGGTTCTTCCATCATATTCCTGGAAAATCCGCGCTGAGACGGTAACAACCTAGGCGTATCCAATATTTCGCCAATCCTCTGTACAAGAGGCAGCACAGTGCTAACGCAGCTCACTCGGTGTCCGCAGCTTGACCTGCTTGAACACCCGGTTGAAGGTGCGGATATTGGTGAAGCCGCATTCCAGGGCGATATCCAGAATGCTTTTATCGGTGCCCAGCAGCAGTCGTTCAGCCTGGTTGATACGGATGCTGTTCAGGTAGGCGATGTAGCTCATACCTGAGATGCTTTTGAAGAAGCGGGAGAAGTAGAACAGACTCATATTGGCATGCCGGGCGGCATCGGCCAGAGTGATAGGGTGCATATAATGGACATCCAGGTACTCCAGCACCTCCTGCATAATCTTCATATTCGTAATGCGCCGCTTATCCTTATGCGGATTCACGACATCCAGCGGCATCTGCCGCAGAATCAGCGCACACAGCTCGTGCAGCAGGCCGGTCACCAGCTGTTCATGATGCGGGGGCTTCTCCAGATGCTCCTCCAGCAGCTCCTGCATAATTGCAGGCAGGCGGGGGTTAATCTGTTCTGAAGCAGACTGGCTCTGGTCCAGAAAAGGAGACATCAGCCGCTTATTCAGGGGCCAGCCTGCCGGATATCCGATCAGTGAAGGATTGAAAATAATCATCAGCAGCTTGGACTCGCTGTTCCTGCTGTCATAATAATGGATATCTCCGCTGCTGCATACGGCCAGATCCCCGGCGGTCAACACCCGTGTCTCGGAGTTGATCCCCATCCTTATCGACCCCTCCAGACAATAGACAATCTCCAGATCATTGTGCCAGTGGGCCAGGAAATTAATATTCCGGCTCACAAAGGCCGTGAAGGGAAACGCGTAGCCGTACGTACGGTTCTCATGAAACGCTCTCATGGTTACTCCTGTTCTCGTCCTCCCGGCAGTTCGTCAGGAAGCGGTTTCAGTGATTAGATGCTTATCGCATCCTGCAGTCTTAAATTTAGCAAAAATTGACCATTCTCACAAGCAAAATGACGAGCAGAAACGCCAGCAATGGATTACAATTTCTTCAGGAAGACCTGATATTAATCGATCTATAACCCGAACTTGGATAAATAGGACAAAAAGGAGAGCTTGATATGGCAAAGAAGGCATTGATTGTAAAAGGTGGATGGGACGGGCATGAACCGAATGAGGTAGCGGCGATTTTTGCAGATATCCTTACGAATGAAGGCTTCAAGGTTGAAGTCTCGGATACGCTGGACAGCTTTAATGACGCGGAGGCGCTGAAGGCGCTGAACCTGATTGTACCGGTCTGGACCATGGGTGAAATCAAGGGTGAGCAGTGCTCGGCGGTTCTGGCGGCTGTGGCTTCCGGCGTAGGGATCGCGGGCTGTCACGGCGGGATGTGCGACTCCTTCCGTAACAATACGGAATGGCAATTTTTGACCGGATCGCAATGGGTGGCGCATCCCTTCAATGACGGGGTGGATTATGAAGTGAACATCGTGAAATCCGGCTCCAGCCCGATTGTGGAAGGCATGCAGGACTTCATGGTGAAGTCAGAGCAGTATTATCTGCATGTCGATCCGGCGGTGAATGTACTGGCTACCACCACTTTTGTCATGAGTGAAGGGGAGCATTCGGCTAATGGCGTCATCACGATGCCGGTGGTCTATACGAAGAAATGGGGCCAAGGCAAGGTATTCTATAATGCGCTTGGACATCATGCGGATGTGTTCGATATCCCGGAGGCCAAGGAACTGATGCGCCGGGGCTTCTTGTGGGCAGCCAAATAAACGAAGGACAAGGTGGGAAACAGCGTGCGTAAAGTAAAAATCGGGATTGTCGGCTGCGGGAATATCAGCGGCATTTATTTTGAGAATTTGACGGGAACCTTCAAGAATACTGAGGTCTACGCTTGCTCGGATCTGAATCTGGAGCGGGCGCAGCAGGCTGCAGAGCAGTACGGGGTTCCGAATGTATGGACGACAGCGGAGCTGCTGACTTCGGAGGAGATTGAGATTGTCGTGAATCTGACGACGCCGAATTACCACTTCGAGGTGTGTAAGCAGGCGCTGCTGTCAGGCAAGCATGTATATGTAGAGAAGCCGCTGTCGCTGTCGCTTGAGCATGGGACTGAGCTGGTGGAGCTGGCTAAGGAAAAAGGATTGTTCATCGGCTGTGCGCCGGACACCTTCCTCGGAGCGGGCCTGCAGACCTGCGCGAAGCTGATCGCGGACGGGTATATCGGAGAGCCGGTAGCGGCGACAGCCTTCATGCTCTGCCACGGGCATGAGAGCTGGCACCCGGACCCTGAGTTCTATTACCAGGCCGGCGGCGGCCCGATGTTCGATATGGGACCGTATTATCTGACGGCTCTGGTATCCTTGCTGGGCCCGGCGGCTACGGTATGCGGCATGACCAAGACCTCGTTCCCTACCCGGACCATCACCAGTGAGAAGAAGTTCGGCAAAGTGGTGGAGGTCGAGGTGCCTACACATGTGGCCGGAACGATCCAGTTCGCCAGCGGTGCTGTTGCAACGATGATTACCAGCTTCGATGTCTGGCACAGCACACTGCCGCGCATTGAGATCTACGGCTCGCTGGGCACCCTGATTGTGCCCGATCCGAACACCTTCGGCGGCCCGATCCTCCTGCGTCCTGCGCACAGCGCAGAATTCAAGGAGATTCCAGTGGTGCACAGCTATGAGGGCAACAGCCGGGGAATTGGCGTGGCAGACATGGCCCGCTGCACCCAGACCGGAGAGACCCCGCGCGCTAACGGCGAGCTGGCCAATCATGTACTGGAGATCATGCACGCCTTCCACACCAGCTCCGATTCGAAGCGTTATGCCGAGCTGACCACCACCTGCGAGCAGCCGAAGCCGCTGGCTCCGGGACTGATTAAGGGATACTTGGAGTAGCGGAAACATTTCAACAGGCAGCGTTCTGTCCCCGGTTGCGGGGAGGGGCGCTGTTTTTTTGTGAGGTTCCACTTTGTTTGAACTTGTATATACAAGTGTAATGTATGTCAACAAGTTCTTCATGGAGGTGCTTCAATTGAATCAAGAGAGTAAGGCCCGGCCAGCGGAATGGTGGCGGCGGTCCACCGTGTATCAGGTATATCCGAAGAGCTTCAAGGATACGACGGGGAATGGAACCGGCGATATCAGAGGTCTGACGGAGAAGCTGGATTATTTGCAGGAGCTGGGGATTGATATTGTCTGGCTCCAGCCGGTCTATGTCTCGCCCGGACATGATAACGGTTACGACGTGGCGGATTATGAGCGGATCAACCCGGAATTCGGTACGATGGAGGATTTCGACGAGCTGGTAGCGGAGCTGCACGGGCGCGGAATGAAGCTGATGACAGATATCGTAGTCAACCATACCTCGACAGAGCATGAGTGGTTCAAGCAGGCGATCTCCAGCCGGGACAATCCGTACCGTGATTATTATATCTGGAAGGACCCGGCGCCAGGCGGGGGAGTACCGAACAATTGGCAGTCGAAGTTCGGAGGTCCGGCCTGGCAGTTCGATGAGGCGTCAGGCCAATATTATCTTACTCTGTTTGACAAGACACAGGCGGATCTGAATTGGGAGAATGAACAGGTCCGCGGCGCGGTGAACCAGATGATGCTGTTCTGGGCCCGTAAGGGAGTGGATGGATTTCGGATGGATGTCATCAATCTGATCTCCAAGGACCAGCGCTTCCCGGATGATGACGGGAGTGTGCCGCCGGGCGACGGGCGGAAGTACTACACAGACGGTCCACGGGTCCACGAATACATCCGGGCGATGTACGATGAGGTGTTTGGCCCGCATGAGCTGATCACGGTCGGTGAGATGTCCTCTACCACACTTGAGCAGTGCATCCGTTATTCTAGTCCCGAGCGGCGGGAATTCTCAATGACCTTCAACTTCCATCATCTGAAGGTGGATTATCCGAACGGCCGGAAGTGGGAGCTCATGCCTTACGATTTCGAAGCGCTTAAGCGGCTGTTCAGCGAGTGGCAGACCGGGATGCAGGAGGGCGGGGGCTGGAACGCTTTATTTTTCAATAATCACGATCAGCCTCGCGCGCTCTCCCGGTTCACAGACGACACGGCGTACCGCGAGGAGAGCGCCAAGCTGCTGGCGACTACACTGCACGGATTACAGGGCACACCCTATGTCTATCAGGGAGAAGAGATCGGGATGCCGAATCCCAAATGGCGGGGGATTGAAGAATTCCGCGATATCGAGTCGCTCAATATGTACCGGATTCTGTGTGAGCAGGGAGCAAGCTCGGGGGAGGCGCTCGCGATCCTGCAGGAACGTTCAAGGGACAACTCCCGGACGCCGATGCAGTGGGATGACAGCGCGAATTCAGGCTTCACCACCGGAACGCCTTGGCTAAAAGTGGATGAGCGGTACCCGGACATCAATGTGCGTCAGGCGCTGGAACAGCCGGATTCGATCTTCCATCACTACCGCAAGCTGATCGCTCTGCGCAAATCGCACGCTATTTTCGTGGACGGATTATACCGCAGGCTGGACGAAGGACATCCCGAGGTGTTCGCTTATGCACGGACGGGGGATAATGAGGCGCTTGTCGTGGTCTCGAACTTCAGCAGCAAAGAGATGATGTTCCGGCTTCCGGATGATCACTGGGCGAACTTAAGCGCTAAGGGGAAGGGTAAGCTCCTGCTTGGCAATACCGGAGAGCATCCTGCACTTACGGAGGAGCTTCAGCTCCGTCCGTATGCTTCATATCTGTGGCTAATTAGCCGGGACTAGAAGAGACCGGAATTGCGGGAGTGTACGTTGAAATCGGAAAGGCTACTAGGCATTCATCAACTATGCGAGGAGTGACAATATGGCTATAGACCGCAAAAATGTTGAAGACATCGTCCGGGCGGTGGGAGGCAAGGAGAATATTGAGGTGGCTACGCATTGTGTAACGCGCCTGAGATTCTCGCTCTATGACGAGAGTAAGGTGGACGCGGCGGCGCTGGACCGCAATGACCTGGTGAAGGGTCAATTCTCTTCCCAGGGGCAGTTCCAGATTGTCATCGGACCGGGAACGGTAGATAAAGTCTATGATGAGATGATTCAGCTGACCGGCGGTGCCCGTTCCTCCAAGGATCAGGTGAAATCAGCCGCAGCCCGGAACCTGAATCCGCTTCAGCGGATCATTAAGACACTGGCGGATATCTTCATTCCCATTCTTCCGGCCATCGTTACTGCGGGTCTGCTTCTGGGGATCAATAACCTGCTGACCGGCCCGGGGATCTTCTTCAGCGATTCGCTGGTGGATGTCTATCCGCAGTGGAAGGACATTGCTGCTATCATTAATACGATTGCCAGTACGGCATTTACATTCTTGCCCGCACTGATCGGCTGGGCAGCCGTGACCCGCTTCGGGGGCAGCCCGCTGCTCGGGATTGTGCTGGGTCTGATTCTGGTGCATCCAGACTTATTAAGTGCTTACAGCTATGCTAACGCTTCTACGGAAGGTACAGTTCCAACCTGGAATCTGTTCGGCTGGCATCTGGAGCGGATCGGTTATCAGGGACAGGTGCTGCCGGTCCTGGTATCGGCCTATATCCTTGCCAGAATTGAGAAGTTCCTGGACAAGCGCGTCCATGATTCCGTCAAGCTGCTGGTGGTGGCACCGGTGACGCTGCTGATTACAGGCTTCCTGGCCTTCACAATTATCGGACCGGTTACGTTTGGCATTGCCAATGGCATCACCTCCGGCCTGGTGTATATCTTCGATCATTTTGCCATACTCGGCGGATTAATCTACGGCGGATTCTACTCGCTCCTGGTCATTACAGGCATGCATCACACCTTCCTGGCCGTTGACGTTCAACTGATCGGCAGCGAGAAAAGCACCTTCCTCTGGCCAATGCTGGCACTCTCCAATATTGCCCAGGGTGCGGCAGCACTGGCGATGATGTTCGTGGTCAGAGAGCAGAAGACCAAGGGTCTGGCTGCGACCTCCTCCGTCTCGGCCTTCCTCGGAGTTACCGAGCCGGCCATCTTCGGGGTGAATATCCGCTACCGCTATCCGTTCATCTTCGGGATGATCGGCTCCGCGATAGGCGGTGTGCTGCTCACTATGAATCAGATCCGGGCTACATCCATTGGGGTAGGGGGAATTCCCGGCTTCCTGTCGATCTTCCCTAACCAGTGGGGTGTGTTCTTCATCGGGATGGCGATCGTCCTGATTGTGCCTTTTGCCTCCACTGTACTGTATGGCCGGGCGATTGCGCAGCGTGCACTGAACAAATCGGAAGCAACAGCAGGCATAACAGCAGCCGATTCTTCCGTTACAGCCCCTGAGCTAAGCAGCCGCAGCTCCGTTCAAGGCTCGCAGGAGCAGGAACCGGTGAATATCCTGGAACTGGCGTCACCGCTTAACGGAACGGCGGTACCGCTTGCGCAGGTCCCTGATCCCGCTTTTGCTGAGCGGCAGATGGGGGATGGGATTGCCATTGAACCTTCCGAAGGCAAGGTATATGCTCCCTTCGATGCTACGGTAGCTCACGTGATTAAGAGCAAGCACGCGCTGATTCTGGAGCATGCCAGCGGAGTCCAGGTGCTGATCCATGTCGGAATTAACACTGTGTCGCTCAAAGGCGAAGGGTTCACGACAACTAAGCAGATCGGCGATAAGGTGCGTGCTGGCGAGCTTCTGCTGGAATTCGATATGGAGGCCATCCGTGCCGCCGGGTATCCATTAATTACACCTATTATCATCCCTGCCGGGCAGGAGATGGTGGAGCGGATCGAGGAGCAGAGCGGACCGTCCACGGCGAAGCAGACCCGTATTCTAACCGTTCATCTTAAGGGTTGACCCGTGCGGATCAGACATGCAATATAAGGAATGGAGGACAGCCCTGCGGGGCTGTTTTTCTACAATTTAGGGCGGCGGTGATGATCGATGAGAGAGAATATATTTTTGCAGATCTATACGGAATACAGCAGCCGTATCCAGGCTGGCCAGCTCGCGCCTGGAACCAAGCTGCCCTCTGAGAGTGAGCTGGCGGATGCTTATAAGACATCGCGGGAGACGGTGCGCAAGGCGCTGAATCTTTTGTTCCGCGACGGCTATATCAACAAAATCAAAGGCAGGGGCTCGTTCGTGCTGGACCTGACGCGGATGGATTTTCCCGTAACCGGACTAATCTCATTCCAGGAGCTGACCGGGACACTTGGGGTTCCCTCGCGGACACTGGTAGAAGAGACGGTCCTGGAGCCGGCAGGCTCCCTGCTGGCCCGGCAACTGCATATCACTGAAGAGATGCCGGTATGGAAGGTCATCCGCGCCAGAGAGATTGAAGCCGAGCGGATTATTCTGGATAAGGACTATTTCCGGTCAGATATCGTTCCCTTCCTCAGTAAGGAGATCGCAGCAGGCTCTATTTATGAATATCTGGAGGCTGAGCTGGGTCTGAAGATCAGTTATGCCAAAAAGCTGATCTCCGTTGAGCCCGCGACTGAGGAGGATCAGCACCTGCTGGACCTGAAGCAATATCAGCACATTGTTGTGGTGCGGAACTATGTGTATCTGGAGAATACCGTGCTGTTCCAATACACCGAATCCCGGCACCGGCTGGACAAGTTTCAGTTTGTGGATTTTGCCAGAAGGGTTAGGCGGTGAACAGTCAGGATCGGGCTGCCAGAAGAGCATTCCTGACCTAGCTGAATATGAAGCACCATAAAGCAGGGCGTTCACGTATAATCGTGCGCTCTGCTTCTTTTTTTGGCTTTTTGCCTGTGTTATCGACATTTTTCGTTCATTTGTGAGAATTTTGTGAGAATGATTTGCTTTTATTAGGGATAGGCTTGCATTTCTATGATGAAGAATGGAGTGAGACAATGAAGCGTAACAAGCTGCTTGCACTGCTAATGGTGCCCACAATGCTCCTGTCTATGTTTCCTGCACCCCTTGCTGTACATGCAGATTCAGCAGATTGGGGAGCACGGGCTGCCTATGGCGGAGAAGGTGGGACAGAGCTTTTCCTGGGAGGCAAATTCATTGAACTCGGGATAAGCAACTGGGGAAATTTCGGTACGAAGGGCGATAAGCCCGCTAACTTCCGTGGTACGAATTCAAGAACGAATCTGGGAATGAGTGCCGATCATGACGGTTATGGCACAGGCAAGAATCTGCCGGTCGATTATTATTTGCCGGGCAGACCGGAAGAACGTTTCGCGGTAGGCTACCAGATCGGCGGAAATACATATGCCAAGTCTAATTCGGCGTTGATGAATGTCATGGATATGCCGACCACCGTTGTAAATACCTCGCAGACCGATAAAGGCATTCTAAGTGCGGCTACGGTATCTACTTGGGCGGGCACGATGGAGATTAAGCAGATCATCAGCTTTGGGGAGAACCAGAAATTCTACCGCAATGATGTGACTATTACCAATCTTACCGATAAGAATTGGGACGGGGCGCGGTATATGAGATCGATGGACCCGGACAATACGGTGGATCAAGGAGGAGAATATGTCACTTCTAATATCGTGACCCACACCTTCGAAGAAGACCGCGTTGCAGTCGTGAAGGCAAGTACCTTTAGTGATAATGATCCGCTGTACAAGGCCTTTGGTTCTAGAGCCCCAATCTTCTTCTATTCCAGCGATCCACGGGCTAAGGCTTCCGTCTTCGGGTTCAGCAACAATAACCCCTATGCTCTGGAGGCTTACAACAGTCCGAAAGCGAAGAACGTGGAAGTCAAGGATGATGCGGGGATTACCATGACCTGGGATTCCGGTAAGCTGGCTCCGCATGCAAGCAAGACATTCACCTATTACACGAGTCTCGATGAGCGGGATTTCAGTGAAGTCATCTCAGACATTGAGCTGGATGAAGGCGCCAGCACCGAGCTGGTGGAAGCCAAGGCGAATAATGGGACAGTTGCCGGCAACCAGAAGGTGAATATAGTCGGTGCGACTCTTGCTAAGCCAATTGATCCAAGTCATATCCGCATCAATAATCTGCCGGAAGGACTTGGGTTCGCCGTAACCCGGCTGAGTGATACGGAGCTTAACTTCACGCTGACTGGTGCAGCCGTTGATCATGCTAAGGATGCGACCACGAAGAACCTGTCCGTTACCGTCGATAAAGAGAATCTGCTGGGGATCTCCTCCGGTCTGACGACCAAGACCTTCAGTGTAACGTTCAGAGACCCTGCCACGCTTAGTGTGAACAAAGGGATTGTATCCGAAGCCGTCTACGGCACAGGTGAGATCACCGAGACGCTTGGCGTAACGCTGACTGGCGGCAAGTTCGCCGAAACGGTTGGTGCAGAGGATGTGTTGATTCATGGTCTTCCAGCCGGTCTTGGCACGGAAGTGACCCGAGTTTCCGATACGGAGCTGGAGCTCAAATTCACCGGTGTAGCTACCGTGACCAGCGATGTCTATGGAGCTTATGTGAGCGTGGCTTCCGGGAAGCTTGAGGGAAGTCCGGCGGACTTAAGCACGAACACCTTCAAGTTCGACTTCATGGACAAAGAACCTTATCTCGTAGTCCGGACACCAGTGCTCTACGAATCTGAGGGGAACGACGGCACGATCGGGGATTCCCTTATCCTTGAGCTGAAAAACGGTTCCTTCGATGAATCGGTTATGGATGCCATTGATGCGGCGAATTGGCCGCCGGGCCTTATGCCGGGTAAGATTACCGTGGACAGCCCCACCCAGATTACTGTAGCGATTGCCGGACAGGCAGCCAGCCATAAATCTGCGGACAGCGTGGACCGGGCAGCGGTTACGGTAGCAGGCATTCCTTCAGGAACCTTCGCTATTCTGTTCCGCTCTCCGCCTGCAGTGATTACGGCGTCTCCTGATGTGATTCACGATGCAGGTGACGGCTCGGCGGCAGAGACGCTGACGGTAACCCTGCGCAACGGCGCATTTACAGAAGAGGTTGAAGGCGGCGTAAGCGTTAATAATATGCCTGAAGGCTTAAGCTTCAACGTGGTGCG
This sequence comes from Paenibacillus sp. FSL R7-269, assembly GCF_000517865.1. Classification (NCBI taxonomy): domain Bacteria; kingdom Bacillati; phylum Bacillota; class Bacilli; order Caryophanales; family Paenibacillaceae; genus Paenibacillus; species Paenibacillus sp. FSL R7-269. The sequence goes on along the minus strand of NZ_ASPS01000068.1, from coordinate 61,985 downwards.
GGTTAGCGGCACGGTACTGGAGATTCATTTTACCGGTCAGGCGGCTGGAAAATACGAGGCTTCTGCTTTTGCTTCAGTCACAGTTGATCCTTCTATTATTGTTGACGGGGTTAAGCCGATGACCTCCAATAACGTTGATCTGCAGTTACCGGGTGCTGGCGCACTGGTGAAACGCGATATGGAAGCATTAACCTGGGATTTGATCCGTAAGGACAATATCGTGCAGAGCTCTGTGCTCAGCGGATTAGATTTACCGCGAACCGGAGCGAGCGGCAGCACGATCACCTGGACATCGACCAATGGAACGGCTGTTGCTACTGACGGCACGGTGACAAGACCGCCGTTCAAAACAGGCGATCAGCCGGTTACATTGACAGCAGTGCTGAAGAATGGGGCATCCGAGCTAACGAAGACCTTCGAGCTGATTGTCAAAAAACAGAACGGAACCAATGAACAGTCGGTAGCAGAAGATACAGAACTGCTTATCTGGAATACGATCCGTGAGGAGAATATAAAGCAGGAATCCGTAACCTCTGCTGTGTATTTGCAGAAGAATGGCACAAATGGCAGTATAATTACCTGGACTTCCTCCGATGAAGGGGTTATCGGCACAGACGGTACCGTAACGGCACCATCCTATTCAAAGGGAGATCAGACGGTAACCCTGACAGCGGTCATCCGCAAGGGGGATAAGGTACAGACGAAAACCTTCGTGCTCACAGTTATCAAGCGTCCGATAACAGACGAAGAGGCTGTAAATGAGACCTTGGCTAAACTTAACTGGAACATGATTCGGGAAGATAACGAGAAGCAGGAGCAGGTCCTGACGAATCTGGACTTGATTACCGAGGACACGAGCGGCAGCACGATCACCTGGAGCTCCTCGGAGGAATCAGTTATTACTCCAGCCGGAGTTGTGAAGCGCCCTGCTTATACTGCTGGAGATCAGACGGTAACCCTGACAGCGGTCATCCGCAAGGGGGATAAGGTACAGAACAAAACCTTCGTGCTCACAGTTATCAAGCGTCCGATAACAGACGAAGAGGCTGTAAATGAGACCTTGGCTAAACTTAACTGGAACATGATTCGGAAAGATAACGAGAAGCAGGAGCAGGTCCTGACGAATCTGGACTTGATTACCGAAGACGCGAGCGGCAGCACGATCACCTGGAGCTCCTCGGAGGAATCAGTTATTACTCCGGATGGTAGCGTGAAGCGTCCCGCTCATGGTGATGGAGACCAGAAGGTTACTCTAACCGCTACAGTGACCAAAGGCGGTGTGTCCTATCAGAAAGAGTTCGTAGTGACCGTTAAAGCCCAGCAGGAGAGTATCAATGATCAGCTTGATGAAGCTATGAAACTGCTGAGAATCGGCTACAAAGGACAGGATACAGCCAAGAGCGTAACGCAGGACGTTGAGTTGATCTCGAAGGGCTACTATGACTCCGAGGTCGTATGGACAAGCCATCGCAGTGATATTGTCAGCAGCACCGGCGAGGTTCAGCGTCCGCTGAAGGATACGGTGGTAAGATTGACGGCTCGTGTTGCCAAGGAAGGCTTCTTCCGGGAGCAGGACTTCTACATTACGGTCAAAGGAACGGCCACAGTTGACCTTCCTCAGGATGAAGTCAATGTCAAGATCGGTTATGCTCCTGGAGATTCAGAGGAGTCAGTGACCCGCAATCTCTTCTTGCCGAAGACTGGTGACACCGGCTCAGTCCTGACCTGGACTTCGAGTAAACCGGAGGTTCTCACGAACACTGGCCGGATTAAGAGACCGGGACCCGATGAAGAGGATGTGACGGTAGAGCTTACCGTGCAGCTGGCAGACCCGGACCATCCGGGCGAGATTTTAATCAAGAAGTTTACTGTAGTGATCAAAAAACTCAGTGACCAGGAAGCAGCAGAGGAAGCTGCAAGAACTACGGGAATCCATCCCGCTGCAACCTTCGCTGAGGGAGATACCTGGGAGAGTGTCACTGAAGCCTTCGTATTGCTTCAGACCGGCAAATACGACACGAAGATTACCTGGACCTCAAGCCTGCCTTCGGTGATTGCTGTCCAGCAGGATGCGGACCAGGCCAAGGGCAATGTAACGCCTCCGGGCCAGGATACGAATGTCATTCTGACCGCAACCTTTACACGGAATGGCAAGAGTGCTGTGAAGCAATATCTGCTGATTGTGAAGGCGAAGGGTGTAGTTAAGGAAGGCGCCGTCCGTGAGGCAACGTCCAGACAAGCCGGACTGTCTACCCCTAATGATGGTAATCCGCTAGAGCAGGGCGTGACCATTCTTAGAACGAACCTGTCGAACGGAACGAAGATTGACACCATTGTGATTAATGAGAACGAAGTGTACAACCTTGTGGAAGGCGTGAATCCGGATGACCCGGATGCAGCCAACCGGAGTGTAACGATCACCCACGTGGACGATCCGGCTGCACATGCGGATGAGATTGCAGTTGAAATTCCATCCACCGCCGTTTCAATTCTGGCCGGGCGCAAAGCTTCACTGGACATTGTAACTGCGCTGGGCTTGATCCATCTGGATGCAGCCAGCCTGGCACAGCTCGATGCCACCACTACCGACCTGTATTTCCGGATTGTACCCGTGAAGAACGCGCAGGCGAAAGCGAATGTCCAGAGCAATGCCATTCTGAACGGTACGTCCAAGCTGTCACTGGCCAGTGACAAGACGCTTCAGAATCTGGGGGCGCCACGCGAGATTGAGACGAACTATAGCAAGATCAATACCATGGTTCAGCTGCCGTTATCTGAGTTCGCGGATCAGATTCCGCTGCAAAGCTCCGGGGTGCGTGATGCTTTCCTGAACAGCTTAAGAGTATATGTTGAGCATAGCGATGGAGAGATTGCAATCTACACTCCAGAAATTGTGTATCATTCCAGCGGTGAACCTGTAGCGCTGGCGATTCAGATTAACAAATTCAGTACGTTCCAGATTGTGCGGATTACGGACAAGGCTCCTGAGCCGGTAAAACCAGCCGAACCCGCATCAACAACAGCACCAGCACCAACCTCTGCCCCTTCCGTCAAAGGTGAGGCGGTGCCATCAAGCACTGTTGAACTGACTGCGGAGCAAGTGAAGGACTTACAGAATAAGGGTGGAGAGATCGTAGTGGAGTCTGGCCTGGGAACAGTTAGACTAGATGCCGCTGCTATCGATCTGACAGAGGTCAGTAAGCAGTTTGGCCTTGCGGATGTGAAGACAGAAAACATTATCTTCTATGCTGAGCTGAGAGCTTCTGCTCCGGGCAACCTGGAGGCCTTCAAGCTTGCAGCCGCGAAGCAGAAGGTGCAGCCTGGTAATACTCTGGTGAACTTCTCCATTAAAGCGAAGTATCAGGGACAGACAGTACAGGTAACCAGCCACGGCTGGGCGAAGTACGAGCTTCAAGTACCGGCAGAGATGAAGATTACCACTGGGGTACTATACCGGGATGGTAGAATCTATCATCAGCCAACCTATGTAACCATCCAAGACGGACGTTATTACGCTACGATTAACAGTCTGGAGAATGGCGATTTCGGTCTGATCTGGAATCCGCTCGAATTCCCGGATGTGGCGAAGCACTGGAGCAAGCCGGATGTGAATGACATGGGCTCAAGACTGGTGTCGAGCGGCACGAAGGAAGCGGTATTTGAACCGCAGCGGGCGATCACACGGGCTGAATTCACAGCTATGCTGGCGAGAGCGATCGGTATTGTTACCCATGGGGAGCAGCCAGTCACGTTCAGTGATGTCTCTACAGGCGGATGGTACGGGCTGGAGCTTCAGGTTGCGACCCAGAACGGCCTGATCTCCGGCTATCCGGACGGAACCTTCAGACCGGACAATAACATCTCCAGACAGGAAGCTATGGCGATTGTCAGCAGAGCCTTAAGTATCACTGAGCTGAAGTCTTCACGCAGCGAAGAGCAGACTCAGCAGCTGCTGAAGTCCTTCGCCGATTCTGCATCCGTAGCCAAATGGGCAATTGCTAATGTGAAGGAGAATCTCTCAGCGGGCATTATTCTGGGCAGAGACGAGCAGCGTCTTGCGCCGAACGAGAATATTACGCGGGCCGAGGCATCGGCAGCGATCCGCAGACTGCTGATCCAATCGGATCTGATTAATCCGTAAGTACAGCATCGCATAAGTACCATATAAGCAAGATCAGGGTCGTCCCTCAAGCCAGATTATGGCTGGGGGGCGGCTTTTTGCTGTGCGGAGAAGGACTGATATAAAAATCCGCAAAAAATGACCATTAACTCAAGCAAAATGACGAGCAAACGGTGTATTTTTCCAGTACAATCGGATGTAGGCGGGAATAATACATTTTTTCGGGGGAAATTCTTTAGTCTGCGCATAGGAAAGTTCAATTAGGGCTTGTACAATAACACTAGCGATTGTAAACGCTTGCTTTCATTCCAGAGGAGGGTATGATGCATTCTATGAATGTGCGGAATCCCGTAATTGCCGGGTATTATCCGGACCCCAGTGTGGTCCGTGTGAATGAAGATTTCTATCTGATTAACAGTACCTTTGAATATTTTCCGGGTGTGCCTATCTTCCATAGCAGGGACCTGATCGACTGGACCCCGATAGGGCATGTCCTTACCCGCCAGTCCCAGCTGGATCTGCGGACTACGAAGAGCTCGTCCGGCATCTATGCCGCCACGATCCGGTATCACGCCGGGCGTTTCTACATGATTACTACTGATGTGCGGGGCATCGGCAATTTCTACGTGACTGCGGATAAGCCCGAGGGTCCCTGGTCTGATCCGATTCTGCTGCCGCACGGGGGCATTGATCCTTCCCTGTTCTTCGATGATGACGGGCGTGCCTATGTCACGGTGCAGAACGGTGCAGGCTATGAATCGCATATTATCCAGTATGAGATTGATCCATTGTCCGGCGAAGTGCTGTCGGAGCCGGTTAATATCTGGAGCGGCGATGACGGCCCTTGGGTCGAAGGCCCGCATCTGTACAAGATCAAGGGCGTCTACTACCTGATGACCGCCTCCGGCGGCACGGCGGGCGATCACCGGGAGATTATTGCCCGCAGCAGCAGCCCTTACGGCCCGTTCGAGGACAAGCCTGAGCCGATCCTGACCCACCGGGGACTGAAGGAGCATCCGGTACAATGCCTTGGACATGCCGATCTGGTGGAGGATACGTCTGGCCAGTGGTGGGCGGTCTTCCTGGGTATGCGTCCCGTGGAAGGCCGGTATTCCCCGCTGGGCCGGGAGACCTTCCTGGCTCCTGTCACCTGGACGGAGGACGGCTGGCCGATGATTGACAATAATGAAGGCACCGTTATTGCTGAGGGCGAGTCCAGCCTGGATGACCAGGTGCTGCACTTTACGCCGGAGGACGGCTTCGGGCCGGAGTGGGCCTTCCTCCGCGCCTATGAAGCGGAGCGTTATTCCTGGACTGAGCGCGCAGGAAGCCTCACCGTGCGCGGGAACAGCTACACGCTGGACGATGAGGCGCCCGCCGTGTTCGCATGCCTCCGCCAGCAGCATCACCGGATGGAGCTGGGCGTCAGCCTTGACTTCACGCCAGTGACCGAAGGCGAGCATGCCGGACTGGCTGCGCGGCTGAACAACCGTGGATATCTTTGCTGGGGACTTACTTGCCGCAGCGGCCGCCGGGTGATGGAACTTGTAGTGAAGAACGGTGAGGAGCGGCAGGTTCACCAGTATGAGGTAAGCGGTCAAGGTCCCGTTCAGCTTCGCCTCCGTTGCGACGGCAGTTCCTACCTCTGCTCCTATTCGGCAGATGGCGTGTCTTGGAATGAAGTCCCGGAGACGGTTCATGTGTCGGTCCTGTCCCCGGAGGTCAACGGCGGCTTCACCGGTGTCTGCCTCGGCGTACATGCCTCGGGCAACGGTACAGAGGATACCAGCCCTGCTTACTATGAAGGATTCTATTATTCCAATATCAAAGGAGATGCCTTATGAATCAGCAACAACCCCCTAAGCCTAACCAACCGATCGTAACTCACATCTATACAGCGGACCCGTCCGCCCATGTCTATGAAGGCAAAATCTATATCTATCCTTCCCACGATCTAGATCATGATGAGCCTAGCAATGACAACGGCGACCAGTATAAAATGGAAGATTACCATGTTCTCTCGATGGACAGCATCGATTCCCCGGTGGTCGATCACGGCGAAGCGCTGCATGTGAGAGATATTCCATGGGCTTCCAAGCAGCTCTGGGCTCCAGATGCAGCTTATAAGAATAACACCTACTATCTGTTCTTCCCGGCCCGCGATCATGACGGAATCTTCCGCCTGGGTGTGGCAACGTCGGAGTCTCCGGCAGGCCCGTTCACCCCGCAGCCGAATTATATGGAAGGCAGCTTCAGTATTGACCCGGCCGTACTAGTGGATGAAGACAACCAGGCGTATATCTATTTCGGCGGACTTTGGGGCGGCCAGCTGGAGAAATGGCAGACTGGCAGCTTCGTAGCGGATGCAGAAGGACCGGCACTTGATCAGCCTGCACTTGGACCGCAAGTTGCGCTGCTTAGCGACGACATGCTATCCTTCCAGGGTAAGCCAGCCGAGATCTCCATTGTGGATGAAGAGGGGAATCCGATCCTCGCTGGAGATGAAGAACGCAGATATTTTGAAGGCCCGTGGATGCATAAATATAACGGAAATTACTACCTGTCCTACTCTACAGGAACCACGCATAAGCTCGTGTATGCGGTCGGCAAGAACCCGATGGGACCGTTCACGTTCAAGGGCGAGATCCTCTCACCCGTTATCGGCTGGACAACTCATCACTCCATTGTGCAAGTGGAAGACAAATGGTATCTGTTCTATCACGACAGCTCTTTGTCGGAAGGCGTCAACCACAAGCGCTGCGTGAAGTACACCGAACTGAAGTACAACGCCGACGGCACGATCCAGAGTATTAATCCTTATCCGGACGCGGAGTAAGCTGGCGGATAGATTGGCAAAGTAAATAGTGTTACAAGAATAGGCGTGAATAAGGAACATAGGTTGAAACATGAGGCAGCTCTTAACGGGGCTGCCTTTTGGCGTGGCAAGGGTGCGTGGACCGGATGTAATTGGAAACCGATCACAATTGGACTGGGGGCGCCGTGTAGGCCAAATATAATCGAAAAACCGATCACAATTGGACTGGGAACGCTGCGTCGGCCAGTTGGAAAGTAGCAGATTGAGCAGACAGCAGGGGAAGAGGCACAGAATGTCCGCCATCTGAGTAACTGTCCAGCATAGCCTGCCGCCACCAGAATGAGCATCCCATCGAATAAGCACGCAGAAACAAATCCGCATCACCGTCCCGGGTCTATCTCACAGCACTTTTCTTTAATTTGACCAGCGAATCTTTAATTTCGCTTCTATCAGTCCCCGCAGGTGCTGCTATATAGTAACCTTGATCACTATCATCCAGTAGGAAGATTCATCCAGTTATTATGAATGCGTTCTCATCAATCTGAAGAATGAGGAGAGTGAACAATGGTAGCTACATCCCGGACACACAGAATTCGTAAGCTGACTTCAGCGGTATTAGGTACAGCGCTGCTGGTGACCCTGCTGCCGCAGACAGCCATGGCTGGAGATACCTGGCCGTTCAAAGGGGAAAGCGCACACGGTGCGAATCAGCCCAGCGTACATGGCTATACCAGCCAGCACATTGCGGACTGGAGTCCGCAGAGAGATCAGGACGCGGCACTGCTGCGCTCCCGGGTTCCCTTGCAGCAGCGGATTGCACCTTTCCAGCAGACTCAGGCCAATCCGGCGCTGAATCCGGCGGTGCAGATGATGAATGTTGCGGGCGATTACGGCAATTCTTTTATTGAGAATGCCCCGTACACTAACAAGTTCGCCCAATACCACTTCAACTTCTGGCAGTACATTGACTATTACTCCTACTGGCATGGAACGGCGACAGCTTATACACCGCCGGAATATTACGACGATCTGGCCCAGTCTGACTGGCAGCAGAAATGGTTCGAGTTCGGCATGCTGAATATTCCCAATCCGACCTATACCGATGCCGCTCACAAGAATGGGGTTATGTCACTGGCCGGGGTGTTCTTCTCGAACAATGACCGGGGGCAGCAGACCTATAAGCAGATGATCGTGAAGGATGCAACCGGAAAGTTCCCGGTAGCTGAGAAAATGATTGAAATGGCCGAATACTTCGGGTATGACGGGTACTTCCTGAATCAGGAGGAGCAGAATCCGAATGTGGCGACAGCGGATATTCCTGATTATATTGCTTTTATGAAAGCGCTACAGGATGGCGGGCTGTATGTGCAGTGGTATGATTCTCTGAATACCGCAACAGGAGCCAATGTCTTTGCCAGAACCTTCAATAACAATAATATCTCCATGCTCTACGATAAAGCGGCCCACAAGCCGGTCTCGAATTCGTTTTTCTTCGATTACGGCATGGGCAGCTCGCAGATTACCTCAGCAGCGAATTACTTGAATAGCTTTAACGCAGCGGAGGGGACGAGCTACAATCTCTTTGAGACCGGCTTCGCCGGCCTTGAAGCCGGGCGCGACCGCTTCAAAAGCGTGCAGGGCTCAGCGCTGAGCAGCAAGCTTTCCGGGGGAATTCCACGGACCAGCCTGGCGACACTGGGCGCGGATTTTGTCCATGCTGGTCTGGATGAGGATATGAATCAGTCCTGGCCGGTCTCGAAGCGCACGGATAACAGCTACCAATGGATGACGAACCTGCGCGAGCAGCTATGGTGGTCAGGGCCGCAGGTGAATCCGAAGAACACAGCGGTATCCTCCTCCAATACGGCAGCTGACGTATATGCTGATACCCGCTACTGGCCGGGGATCGCTTCGGTCATTGCTGAGCGCTCGGTGGTGAAGGATTCTAACTTCTATACCAGCTTCAATACCGGCCACGGCCTCTCCTATTACAAGGATGGAGCGGTATCCAGTGCAGTGGAGTGGTCCAATATGAGCCTTCAGGATGTTCCGGTCACCTGGCAATGGTGGCAGGACACCACAGGCAACCGCCTGAAGGTGGACTTCGATTATGGCCCGGGTTATGACCAGACCGCCAATTCGCGCATGAACTACCAGCAGCTTGGCGGTTACAACGGCGGCAGCTCGCTGGCAGTGAGCGGGAATCTGAACAGCGAGAACTTCCTGCGTCTCTACAAGAGCGATCTTGCCGTTAAGGCTGGTTCCAAGCTGTCCATCGTATACAATAAGCCGTCTGCCGATGATGGCTCTGTCCTGAGTGCGGGCCTCATCTTCCGTGACCAGCCTTCCCAGGTTGTGAAGATTCCTGTTGCGAATAGCGGGAAGCATACCACGGGCTGGACCACAGCCGAGCTTAATTTGGGCGCTTATGCCGGACGGGAGATCGCGGCTTTCGGGTTGGTGTTCGCCCCTGGAGCGACACAAGCAGTCAAATACCAGATGAACATCGGCCAGCTGCGGATTCATGACGGCTCGGCGGTAAGACCATCGGCTCCTGCCGGTCTCTCCATTGTCCAGGCGCTGCCGGGCACGGATGAGATGATCGTGAAGTGGAGCATGGACACCGATTACTCCAAGGTAAAGCAATATAATGTCTACGTGAACGATATCTATATGGGCGGAAAATATGATGAGACCTTCTATATTAAGAAGCTTCCGGCCAAATCCGGCGTGCTGAAGGTGGCGGCAGTAGGTGCAGACGGGCTGGAGGGCGATGCGGCAACGCTGTCCTTCGACCTGAATGCGGCGGTATCCAAGGTGACTGCCGAATCCGCTGCGAATGGAGACTTCCTGGTGAAGTGGACGAATCCCGCCGCCGCTCAGGGCAGCATCAAGGTTACGGTCAAGTCGGTGAACTGGACGACCACGCCGCAGCCGGTATCCAGGGAAATGACCGTGCCGCAGGGGGCGGCCTCAGCGCTGTTCCAGAATATGCCCGTTAACGGAGATGAGTATACGGTTACCGTTCAAGCCGGAAATACCGATAAAATAACCTATAACGGAACGTTCACCGACAAGGTGTCCGAGCCTTATGCAGAGAACTGGTCCTGGAACGGCAATACGCTGAACCTGCCGATGCCAAGCTCCCGGGACTGGCGGTATATGTACATTAATGAAGACGGCCAGAACCGGTCGTTCCCGGTCACCTATCTGTCCGGTGCTGCGGGCATGAAGCCGATGATTATCCGCGGCCGCACAACCAAAGCTGCGCTAAGCTTCACCTCTACCGCAGCAGTAGTTACCGTGGTCATGGAAGATTACAGCGGCAACAAGTCGCAGCCTGTATACCTTAAAGGCCAACCAACGCCGTAAGGCGCGGGTAGGGAATAAGTACCGCCCATTCTGCACAACATACACAAAGCGCTCACCCTCTGGCAAAATTAGCAGGGGGGAGCGCTTCTTGTGTATCCCGGCTAGCCGTGCCTGCAAGGCTAGCAACTATGTTAGGAGGTGAATGATGCGAAGCCTTTCGCTGTACCGCAAGTATTTTAAAGACAATATGTTCCTGCGCTTCACGCTGATCGTGTCCTGTATCTTCATAGCCACCATTATCGCCTTCTCCATTCTGGTGCTGATGCTAATCTCGGATTCGGCAGTGCAGCGCCAGATGGATATCCAGCGCAAGAGCATGGAGAGCGTCAGCAATTATGTGGAGAACAAATATCAATCTGTTCAGGACATGCTCCGTGATGTGTACAGGGACGCGAGTCTGGCCAGTAATACGACCTTCCTGCTGGAGAATCCCTTAAGGGATTATATCGAGCACCGGCTGGACCGCTTTCTGCTGGGGGAACAGTCCACCTCGAACGCCATCCAGTATTTCCAGAACAAGATTGACGATGATCCCGATATCCGCGGCCTGATCCTGTACAGCGCCAACCAGCAGGTGATGTATTATTACGACAACCGCCGGCAGTTCGAGCGGATCTCGACCAATGCGGCGCATTCTTTTGTGCCCGATTCGATGGTGCTGGGTGAGGAGAGTGTCGTCTCTGTTCCGAATATCTGGGTGCTGAAAAGTATAGGGATGCCGGCAGCCCCGCTGTTCTCGGTAAAGCTGCCGATCAATAATAAGTCCTCGCTGCTCAATATCGGTCAGCTGCTGGTCTACTTCGATTCTGAGGCCATCTGGCAGGCCATGAATAATTATAAGCAGGACTTCAAAGGCGACCTCCTCGTACTCTCGGCCCAGAATGAAGTCATCTTCGATTCCTCAGGGAAGGGATACGGCCGGAAGCAGCCGAAGCTGCAGGGAATGAACGCTGGCGAGGAGGTTACCGTGGATGGAATGGTTGTCACCAGCCAGACGCAGAGTCAGGCGGGGTATACGGTGGTCAGCCTGATCTCGAAGAAGGAGCTGGCCGAGACTTACAGCAGTGCGCGGAGCACCATTGTGTCCATCGCCCTCGTCTGTATTCTATTTGCCGTGCTGCTGCCGGCGATGTTCATTTCTAATTTTGCCAAACGGACCCACCGCATTATCCGCTTCACCCGCAAAGTCAAGAACGGGGATCTGAACACCCGGATTGTGGACGGCAAGGAAGATGAGTTAGGCCAGATTGCCAAGAGCTTCAACAGCATGCTGGATGAACTGAACCAATATATCGACCAGGTCTATAAGGCGGAAATCAAACAGAAGCATACGGAGATCGCCACGCTGGAGGCCAGGGTGAATCCGCATTTTCTGTATAATACATTAGAGGTTATCCGGATGCGGGCGATTTCGAGCGGGGCGAAGGATGTGGGGGAAATGATCTACAGCCTGTCCATGCTGTTCAAGTCGTACGTCCGTCCGAAGCTGAAATATACGTTCAAGGATGAGCTGGAGGCCTGCCGCCTGTATCTGGAATTATTCCGTATCCGGTACAAGGACAGGTTCGCGTATACCATCGAATGCAGCCCGGAGCTGGAAGAGCTCCCTGTACTCAAAATGTCGCTGCAGCCGGTCATCGAGAACTATGTTCTGCACGGCATGCGGACAGGGCAGACTGATAATGTGATCCGTATTGTGATCACAGCGGAGCTGGAGAATATCCGGGTCAAGGTTACGGATAACGGCAAGGGGATTGCGGAAGAGCGGCTGGCCCGGCTCCGCGAGGTGCTGGAGGATCACGGCGAATTGTCCGGGTCCGAGTCGTTCGGGCTGCGCAGTATTCATGAGCGGCTGAGACTGATGTACGGGAAGCTCTACGGCGTAGAGCTGGAGAGTGAGGAGGGGACTGGAACAGTGGTTACGATTACTTTTCCATACCCGCTGAAGGAGGAGAGCGCAGATGTATAAGGTGTTTATTGTGGATGATGAGCCGTTCATTCTGAGCGGTCTGCAGGATATACTCAATTGGGAGGAGCTGGGCCTCACAATTGCGGGGCAGGCGGAGAACGGGCAGGAAGCGCTGGAGCAGCTGCGGGAGATTCCCGCCGATATTCTGATTACCGATATCTCCATGCCGGTGATGACCGGTCTTGAGCTGATCCGTGCCGTCCGGGAATTCCGCCCGGATCTGAAGGTGGTGGTGCTGAGCGGCTTCGATGAATTCATGTATGTGAAGGAAGGCCTGTCGCTCGGGATCGAGAACTATCTGCTGAAGCCGATTAATCTGGAGGAGTTCCAGCAGACGCTGGAGACGATTGTGGAGAAGCTGAACGTCTCCAGGCTGGATATGCAGTGGTGGGAATATACGAATTCTGTGCTGAAGGATAATGTGCTGCTGCGCTGGCTGCGGGGGCAGATTGATCCGCAGGAGCGCTCCGAACGGCTGAATCTGATCGGCCTGCCGCTCACCAGCCGTTATGTACAGGTTGCCCTGCTGCAGGTAGAGCCGGCAACGGATGCCTTCAGGAAGAGGGTGTCCGATCTGGCCGGGGCAGAGGCTTCGTTCTTCATGTTCTGGGATTCGGATAATGATCTGGTGCTGATACATAACTATGAAGAAGCCTCTGCCGGTGCGGCGGAGATGGCGTTCATGCTGGAGGAGATTAACGGCTTATGCACCAGCAGTGAGAAGCTGCGCTCGGCAGTGGGCTCGCCTGTGTACGGGGTGGACGCCGCTCCCGCAAGCTACGAACAGGCGAAGCAGGCACAGGAGTTCCTGGAGATTCACCCGGAGCGCAGCAGTATCTATTATGAGCAGCTGAGGGACCGGAAGGAGGATCTGCAATCGGTCCTGCCCGAAGACTGGAGCGATTACGCCAAGCTCATTATGTCTAAGAATGTGGCGGGGCTGTCGGAGCAACTGGATCTATATTTTGCAGCCCCAAGTATGGACGGGTTAACGCCAGCGATGCTGGAGGAGATCTCGCTGGAATGGATTCTTTTCTTCCGGGTGCTGATCAAGGATATCCGCAGTGAAACGGAGCGGGAATGTATTGCCGAGGCCTTGACGGCGATCCGCCGGGCGAACTCGCTGCCTGCACTGTCCGCTGCACTCCGGCAGACCTCAGAGAGTATCATCGAACTGCTGGACCGGGAGCTGAAGAGTCCGGTGGTGAACCAGGTGCTGAATTATATCGCGAAATCGTACAGTGAGGATCTGTCGCTGAAGAAGCTGGGCTTCATGTTCAACATTCATCCGGTGTATCTGGGACAGCTGTTCCATAAGATGACTGGCGAATCGTTTGCGGAGTATATGAACCGCTACCGGATCGATAAGGCCAAGGAGCAGCTCCGTTCGACGAACCTGAAGGTTCAGGAGATCGCCAGGAATGTGGGATACTGGGAAATGGGCTATTTCTACAAGCAATTCAAGAAATATGTCGGCATCTCGCCGACGGAATTCAAGGGGCTGCTGTGAGGCAGCCCTCTTGTGCGTTACAGGAAAGAAGAGTATTCACGTTGATAACGTATTCATTGATTTCTCGCCAGAACATTACAGCCCTTGTAAAAGATCAATAACCTGCCTTTGCAGGTAAGCTTATTTTCTTTATTTCATACCTGAAAAACTATAGTTTCTCTTCTATTTGAAACTGCTTTCATCTTATAAAGTTAAGGTATAGCTCAAGGAAAGCAGCAGCCGGAAAGATCCGGTAAGCCTGAAAGACCAGACAGCTAATTAAAAGGGGGTACGGCAAATGAGTAAGAAAAAGAAACACTTCTCCTTGTTGTTGACAACGCTTTTAACCGTTTCACTGGCGCTAACGGCGTGCGGGGGGAACAGTAAGAACAATGCAGGCGGGGAAGCAGCTTCAGGCGGCAACAAAGCCTCGGAGGCTACAGAGAAACCTGTGGAACTGATCTGGTACACGATCGGGCCACCGCAGAAAGATATGGACAAGGTGCTCACAGAAGTCAATAAATACACACTTGAGAAAATCAACGCAACACTGGATATCAAAATGCTCGACTTCGGCGACTATACGCAAAAAATGCAGGTTATGGCAGCTTCCGGTGAGCCGATGGATATCCTGTTCACCTCCTCCTGGGCCTTCGATTATGTGCAGAATGCACGTAAGGGTGCCTTCCTGCAGCTCGATGATCTGCTGAAGAATCAGGGCAAGGGCATTGTGGATACGATTGACCCGGCCTTCCTGGAAGGCTCCAAGGTAGACGGCCACAATTATGCGATTCCTGCGAACAAAGAGCTTCCGGCTCAAGAGGTCTTCCGCTTCAATAAAGAGCTGCTCGACAAATACAAGCTGGATCTGACCAGCGTGAAGACGATGGCGGATCTGGAGCCGCTGCTCAAAACGATCAAAGAAAACGAGCCTGGAGTCACTCCTTACGCGATGGTCAAGGACTTCATGCCAGTTATGCCTTTTGACTATGTGATTGAGAAGATGCCGATGGCTGTCTATATGGACACCAAGGACTACAAAGTGGTTAACATCCTGGAAACTCCAGACATCAAGGAAGCGCTTAAGACGGTCCGCAAATTCTATCAGGCGGGTTATATCTCCCCTGAAGTAGCGACTACCTCGTCGGTAGATGACTTGTACAAAGCCGGCAAATGGTTCACTGACCGTGCATCCACCCAGCCGATGGCTGACAATCTGTGGTCCGCAAGCTACGGGTATCCGGTCGTGTCCACACCAGCCAGCCAGCCTTACATCTACAACTGGTCCGTAATGGGCTCCATGCAGGCCATCTCCGCTAACTCCGCGTATCCTGAGAAAGCGATGGAGTTCCTGAACCTGCTGAACACAGATCCTAAGCTGCGCAACATGATTGACTCCGGGATCGAAGGCGTGCATTACGAGAAGATCAGCGACAACATGATCAAGAACCTCCCGGATGCGAAGAACTACGATATGCCTACCTTCTCCCTGGGTAACATCATGATCAACTATCTGAATGAAGGCGACCCTGAGAACAAATGGGAAGAATTCAAGAAATTCAATGATGCTGGTATCAACGCACCGCTGCTCGGCTTCAACTTCGATACGTCCAAGGTGACGAATGAAATCGCCGCTGTTCAGAACGTGAAGGAAGAATTCTGGGCACCGCTGATGACCGGATCTGTAGATTCGGAAGAGTACCTGACCAAGGCTAACGAGAAATTAAAGGCTGCCGGTCTGGATAAAATTATTGCCGAAGCTCAAACACAGATCGACGCCTGGAAAGCAGCGAATAATAAGTAGCATTCTATTAGAGGATCGGGCGGGTGATTAGACTTGGCCCGATCTTTTTTGTAAATATAAGAATTTTCCGGCATAGGAGGAACTAGAAGTATGGGGAAAATAGGAAAGTCCGCCAAAGATGTATTGAGAAACAAAGTGCTGCTGTTTATGGTTCTGCCGGGCACGCTGTGGTTTTTATTCTTCTCTTACCTGCCGATGGTGGGTACGGTTATTGCGTTTAAGGAGTACCGCTTCAGCCGGGATGGCTTCTGGGCCAGCATCATCAACAGCAAGTGGGTCGGCTGGGATAACTTCAAGTTTCTGTTCAGCACCAATGATGCCTATCTGATCACACGCAATACTCTTTTATATAACATAGCCTTCATCGGTCTGGGCCTGATCCTGTCGGTGCTGATGGCGGTGGTGCTGTCCGAGATTGCCAATAAGAAGCTGGCCAAGTTCTATCAGACAGGCATGTTCCTGCCGTATTTTCTGTCCTGGGTCGTTGTGGGATACTTCGCGTTCGCCTTCCTGAGCTCGGAGCGGGGCCTGCTTAACTCCATGTTCGGCAGCAATATCTCCTGGTACTCAGAATCGAAATACTGGCCGTTCATTATTATATTCGTATTCCTCTGGAAGGCCGTCGGCTATAACAGCGTGGTCTATCTCGCCGCCATTATGGGTATAGACAAATCCCTGTACGAAGCCGCGATGATCGACGGAGCCAGTAAGCTCCAGCAGATCCGCAGTATCACGTTGCCGATGCTGAAGCCGATCATTATCATTATGACGCTGCTTGCGATCGGGAAGATTTTCTATGCCGACTTCGGGCTGTTCTATCAGGTGCCGAGAGATTCGGGGACACTCTACAGCGTGACTAACGTCATCGATACGTATGTGTACCGTGGACTTAAGACTACCGGCGAGATCGGAATGAGTACGGCTGCGGGCTTATATCAATCAGTGGTCGGGTTCGTGCTGGTTCTTACCTCTAATTACATCGTGCGCAAATTCGATAAGGACAGTGCATTATTCTAGGGAAAATGAAGGAAAGTGAGGTCATCCAAATGTCTGCTAACGTTGCGAAATCGCGCGATTTCCATCGGCTGTCGCCGGTGCTGAGTACCATCTTCAACTGTATCGCCGGAGGCTTTGCCATCCTGTGTATCTTCCCGTTCCTGTTCGTTGTCCTCATCTCGTTCACGGACGAAGGGGCGCTGGCGCGGGACGGCTACCGGTTAATTCCGGCCAAATGGAGTCTGGAAGCCTACAAATATGTATTTAGCTCAGGGGACACGCTGCTCCGTTCGTACGGAGTGACCATTGCGGTAACCGTCATTGGTACGATTGTCAGCCTGCTTATTATTTCACTTTATGCCTATGCCATTTCACGTAAAAGCTTCAAATACCGCAATTTCTTCGCGTTTTTTTCCTTTTTCACCATGCTGTTTAACGGCGGTCTGGTTCCGACCTATATTGTGGTAACACAGATGCTGGGCCTGAAGGACAGCATTTGGGCGCTGGTGCTGCCGCTGGCGGTGAATGCTTTTTACATTATGATTCTGCGTACCTTCTATATTACCAGTGTGCCGGATGCGCTGATCGAGTCGGCCAAAATCGACGGCGCCGGAGAGTTCCGAACCTTCCTCGGAATTGTGCTGCCGCTGTCCTTACCGGGTCTCGCTACAATTGGCCTGTTCAGCACCCTGGGGTACTGGAATGACTGGTTCAACGCGCTGCTCTATATTGACAATCCGAACCTGGTGCCGCTGCAGTCGATGCTGATGCGGATCGAGACCAGTATGCAGTTCATTCTGCAGAACTCGCAGAACAGCTCGCTAAGTCTGGAAGCGCTCCGCTCCATGCCGCAGGATACCTCGCGTATGGCGATGGTGGTGCTGGCAACCGGACCGATTATCTTCGCATATCCGTTCTTCCAGCGTTACTTCATTCAGGGTCTTACTGTTGGGGCGGTTAAGGAGTAAGTTTCAAATCCAAATCTTAAATATCTTTTATATAGATCAAAGGAGAGAGGGTGGAGCCAGGATGTTATATAGAGACCATACACAGCCCGTCAAGGAGCGGACGAAACATCTGCTCGGGCTGATGACGCCGGAAGAGAAGGTCGGCCAGCTGGTGCAGCTCTTCGGGTGGCAGACCTATGATCATACAGATCGAAAGATAGAACTGACAGAAGACTTCAAACGCCAGATCCGCGAAGGCGGCGTCGGCGCATTATACGGAACCCTGCGGGCCGATCCCTGGACAGGAGTTACGCTGGAGAGCGGGCTGGATGCACGGGCGGGAGCGGAGGCCGTCAATGCGATTCAGCGTTATGTGCTGGAGCATTCCAGGCTTGGCATTCCACTCCTCATCGGCGAGGAATGCTCGCATGGTCATATGGCGATCGGGGCCACAGTATTCCCGGTTCCGCTGCTGATCGGCAGCACCTGGAATGTGGACCTCTACCGGGAGATGTCCCGGGCCGTCGCGCGGGAGACCCGGGCGCAGGGCGGAGCCGTAACTTATTCCCCTGTGCTGGATGTGGTGCGTGATCCGCGCTGGGGCCGGACCGAGGAATGCTTCGGCGAAGACCCGTATCTGATCGGCGAATATGCAGTAGCGTCTGTGGAAGGACTACAGGGCGACCGTCTTGACAGTAGCTCCAGTGTGGGGGCAACTCTCAAGCACTTCGTAGCCTATGGCAGCTCGGAGGGCGGCAGGAATGCCGGCCCGGCGCATATCGGCAAGCGGGAGCTGCTGGAGGTCGATATGTACCCGTTCCGCAAAGCAGTGGAAGCCGGGGCGGTCTCCATCATGCCGGCCTATAACGAGATTGACGGCGTGCCTTGTACCACGAACCGGGAGCTGCTGGAAGAGATTCTGCGCGGTGAATGGGGCTTTGGCGGCATGGTCATTACCGATTGCGGTGCGATTGATATGCTGGCCTCGGGGCATGATACGGCGGCTGGCGGCGAGGATGCAGCGGTGCAGGCGCTCTCGGCCGGGATTGATATGGAGATGTCCGGCGTCATGTTCGGCGGATATCTGCTTGCGGCGCTGCGCTCCGGGCGGCTGGATGAGAAGCTGGTGGACCAGGCAGCGGCACGCGTGCTGGAGCTGAAGTTCCGGCTGGGCCTGTTTGAACAGCCGTATGCCGATCCCGATGTGGCAGAGCAGGTGATTGGCAGCGCAGAGCATGCAGAGCTGGCGCGCAGTGTGGCGGCAGAGGGAATTGTACTGCTGAAGAATAACGGAGTGCTTCCGTTGTCTAAGGACAAGGGGACAGTTGCGGTTATCGGGCCAAATGCGGATATTGGCTACAATCAGCTTGGCGATTACACCTCTCCGCAGCCGCGTGACCGTGTGGTTACAGTGTTGGCCGGAATACGGGCCAAGCTTGCCGCGCAGCCGGAGCGGGTAGGTTATGCGCCGGGCTGCCGGATCAAGGACAGCTCCACAGAGGGCTTTGAGCTTGCACGTAAGGTAGCTGCCGAAGCAGATATCGTTGTACTGGCTCTGGGCGGGTCAAGCGCCCGTGATTTCGGCGAAGGCAGCATCGATCTGCGGACCGGAGCCTCGAAGGTGACGGAGAATGCGCTTAGCGATATGGACTGCGGCGAAGGCATCGACCGCATGTCGCTTCATCTGTCCGGCGTTCAGCTGGAGCTGATGAAGCAGCTGAAGGCGCTCGGCAAGCCGGTAGTCGTTGTGTATATCAACGGCCGTCCCATTGCCGAGCCGTGGATCGATGAACAGGCGGATGCCATTCTGGAAGCCTGGTATCCGGGTCAGGAAGGCGGCCACGCCATTGCCGACATCCTGTTCGGCGATGTCAATCCGTCCGGCAGGCTGACTCTCTCCCTCCCTGAGGATGTAGGACAACTGCCAGTGTATTACTTAGGCAAACGTTCCCGGGGAGTACGCTACCTGGAAGGGAATTCGCAGCCGCGTTATCCGTTCGGCTTTGGACTCAGCTACACCGAATTCAGCTATAGCGGACTACAGGTCGAGCCTGCGGTGATCGGGACTGACGGAACGGCTGAGGTTACAGTGGAAGTAGAGAATACAGGCTCCCGCAGCGGTGCGGAGGTCGTGCAGCTATATATTTCCGATCTGGTCAGCAAGGTGACTAGACCGGCCAAGGAACTCAAGGGCTTCCGCAAAATCGTACTGGAGCCGGGAGAGAAGCAGAAGGTGAGCTTCACACTGAATGCAGAGCATCTGAGCTATATCGGGACAGACTACAAGCTGGTGGTCGAGCCGGGAAGCTTCCGCATCGGTGTCGGCAGGAATGTGAATGACACGCTGAATATAGATCTTACGGTTACGGAGGACTAAAGATGGAGCAGATAAACATCGAACGGATTAACCGGTTCATTCGTGAATGCTCGCAGCAGCAGTGGCTGGAATACCGGGTGCTTGATGACTGGAAGGTCTTCTCCACCATCTACCGGCAGCCGGGACACTATGACGAAGCACAGCCTTATTCGGGCAGCGAGTCGTTCGGATTGTTTCCGAGCGTGCAAGGCACCACCTATTACTTCCGCACCACCCTGGATATCCCGGCGGACTGGACCGATAAGGATACCGGGCTGATCTTCCACTCCGGCGGCGAAGGGCTGCTGCGTGTGAACGGAGCCTCCCAGCAGGGGATTGACCGCAATCATACCTATGCTTCCCTGAATCCGGAGACGGGCGGCAGACACCCGGAGATTGAGATTGAGCTCTATGATCCGATCCCTGAGCCGGATGACCCATTGAATAAACAAGCGGTCATTCAGCCGCCGGTCCGGTCGATTACCGCAGCGCTGGTCAGAGTGAACCTGCCTGTACAATCGCTGATGTACACAGTTACCGTCGTCCGGGATTCGATGCTGCTATTGCCGGAGCAGGACTTCCGGCGCGTTCGCATGCTGGAGGCCCTGCATCAGGCGATGGATGCTTATGTGAATTTGGGGACTGACGTTTCGCAGGCTGGCAAGGGGATAGAGGCAATCGAGCAGGAACTGGTGGCAAAAGTGAAGACCATCGGCGGCAACAGCGAGGGCTTCATTCATATGATCGGGCAGTCGCATATCGACATCGCCTGGTTATGGCCTGCCCGGGAGACGGTGCGCAAGACCAGCCGGACCTTCTCGAGCGTACATGCGCTGATGGAGGAGTACCCGGAATACCGCTATGCCCAGAGCCAGCCGCAGCTGTTCGCTTATCTGAAGGACAATGATCCTGAGCTGTACGCGAAGGTGAAGGCACGGATTCAGGAAGGCCGCTGGGAGCTGGTCGGGGGCATGTGGGTCGAGCCGGATCTGAATATCCCGAGCGGGGAATCGCTGATGCGGCAGATGCTGTACGGACAGCGCTTCTACCAGGAGGAGTTCGGCCAGCAGTCCGAGATTGAATGGCTGCCGGACACCTTCGGTTATTGCGCCTCCCTGCCGCAGATTCTGAAGCACGGCAAGGTCCGTTACTTCATGACCACGAAGCTTGGATGGAATGACACGAACCTGTTCCCGTATGATCTGTTCCATTGGGTCGGAATCGACGGGACAGCGCTATTATCCTATATGAACCATGGCGTGAATGAGAATACGCTGCCGAAGGATATCCATGAGCACTGGCAGTCCTACCGCCAAAAAGCCATTCACAGCGAGCAAATGCTGCTCTACGGGCACGGCGACGGCGGTGGCGGCGTGACGCGGGAGATGCTGGAATACCTGTCGCGTTCAGAGCTGATGGTAGGTCAACCTGCCTCTAGCTACAGCACGGCGGCAGATTTCTTCGCAGGCATCGAGCAGGCTGCACCTGAGCTGCCGGTCTGGCAGGGCGATCTATACCTTGAGCTGCACCGGGGGACCTATACGACCCATGCACGGAACAAGCGCAATAACCGCAAGGCCGAGATTCTGTACCGGGAAGCTGAGCTATGGCAGACGCTGGCTGGACACGGGCTGACACCGCAGCGGAGGGAAGAGGTAGGGGAAGCCCTGCATGAAGGCTGGAAGATGATTTTGCTGAACCAGTTCCATGATATTATCCCCGGCTCGTCGATTCCTGAGGTCTATGAGACTTCGGACAAGGAATACAAGAATATCTTCATCCTTGGGGAGAGCTGCCTGAAGTCCGTCATGGAGGCTGCCGTATCGGCTATTGATACCCGTGGAGAGGGACAGCCTTATGTCATCCTGAACGGTCTGGGCTGGACCCGGGATATGGTAACCGAGCTTGCGGTTGGCTCTGAAGTGGTGCCTGCTACTGTCGCCGTCTATGACGGAAACGGAACACGGCTTCCGGCAGAGCTGACTACAGAAGGCAAGCAAACGGTGCTGCGTGTGCGGGTGCCGGAGGTTCCGGCATTCGGGTATGCAACCGTGTGGCTGCGGGAAGAGGCGCAGGGGGCAGACGCATCGGATGCAGGCAATAACTCAATCTCTGCGGCGAACTCCGATACGTTCGAAGATCGTTGGGAGACCGGTTACTACCAGCTCCAGTTCAACGAGCTGGGCGAAATTATCAGCCTGTATGACAAGGAAGCCGGGCGTGAGATTGTGAAGTCCGGGGAAGCGCTGAACCGGCTGCATTTCTTCCATGACCGTCCGATTCTCTGGGATGCCTGGGATATCGACAGCCGTTATGAGGAGCAACCTGCCGGAGCAGCGGTACTGCTGGAGAAGCGGCTGCTGTCCACAGGTCCTGTCTGCGATGTATTGTTCTTCCGCTGGAGTCTAGGCCAATCGGAAATCCAGCAGGAGCTGATCCTGTACCACACCGACAAGCGGATTGACTTCAAGACGAAGGTCGAGTGGCACGAAGCCCACAAGCTGCTGAAGGTTGGCTTCCCGATTGATGTAGTGACCAGCAAGGCTACGTATGAGATTCCGTTCGGCGCACTGGAGCGGACTACGCACCGTAACACCAGCTGGGAGCAGGCGCAGTATGAGGTCTGCGGGCACCGCTATGCCGATGTGTCGGAGCATGATTACGGTGTCAGCCTGCTGAACGACTGCAAATACGGCTATGACACGCAGGGTAGCACCATCCGTTTGTCCCTGCTGCGCGCACCGCGCTGGCCGGATCATTCGGCCGATCAGGGAGAGCATGAATTCACCTATTCGCTCTACCCGCATACCGGAGACTGGCGTTCGGCGCATACCCAGCGCAAGGCCGCTGAGTTGAATCATGCTTCCTACGCGGTAGCCTGCGAGGCGAGTGCGGGACAGCATCCGTCCACCGGCTCCTTCCTTCCCTATGAAGGGAAGCAGGTGGTGCTGGATACCGTCAAGCTGGCGGAAGATGGTAAGGGCAGTATCCTGCGGCTGTATGAATCAGCCGGGGGACGCGAGACCGTTCGGATCAGCTGGCCGCTGCCGCACTCCGCTATCTATCTGTCCAATGCACTGGAGGAAGAGACAGAGTTGCTGCCGGATGAAGACGGCGTGCTGACGCTAGACTTCCATCCATTCGAGATTAAGACGATTAAGATTATTCATCCTACTATAGATTAAGCGAGAAGGAGACTACTACCTTGGAACAATTCAGACTTCCCCGCATTGAGATGCCGGAGCTTACGCTGCCGTCATCCATTCAGGCCGTGCTGGCCGATGCCGAAGCGAAGCTGGCCCACCGGCCTAAGCTGCAGCGCCTGTTCCGCAACTGCTTCCCGAATACACTGGAGACCACTACCAAGCTGCTTGATGACGGAACCACCTTTGTCATTACGGGGGACATCCCCGCCTGCTGGCTGCGCGATTCGGTGGAGCAGGTCATTCATTATGTGCCTTTTGCCGCGGAAGATGCTGACCTGCAGCGGATTATCGGCGGGCTGATCAAGCGCCATACCGAGTATGTGCTGATTGATCCTTACGCCAACGCGTTCAATGAGTCGGCCAATGACTGGCACTGGAATGCCGCCGATGTGACGGAGATGTCGCCCTGGGTGTGGGAGCGCAAATTCGAGATCGACTCGCTGTGCTTCGTAATCCGCCTGGCCCATGCTTATTGGGAAGAGACGAAGCAGACTGATTTCTTCACCGCCGATTTCAAAAAAATGCTGCGCGTCATCACCGACCTGTTCAAGCGCGAGCAGCATCATACCGAAGAGTCCCCGTACCGTTTCACGCGGAATAACGGGATTATAGAGGATTCCATCCGTAACGGCGGCCTTGGGATGCCTGTGAATTACACCGGCATGATCTGGTCCGGCTTCCGCTCCAGCGATGACGCCTGCGATTTCCACTACAACATTCCGGGGAACATGTTCGCTGTGGTGGCGCTGCGGCAGATGCAGGATTTTGCCGAATGGGTCTTCCGGGATCTGGATTTCCTCGCCGAATTGAAGGAATTGGAGCTGGAGGTCGATCACGGCATCAAGCTGTACGGCACCTACCGCCATCCGGAATTCGGACCGATCTACGCGTACGAGACAGACGGTTATGGCAATTACAGCCTGATGGATGATGCCGGAACGCCGGGCCTGATGTCCATTCCGTACCTGGGTTATTTGAACAATGACGATCCGGTCTACCAGAATACGAGACGCTTCGCGCTGGGCAAGGAGAATCCGTTCTACTTCGAGGGCAAGGCCGCCAAGGGAATCGGCAGTCCTCATACCCCTGCGGGCTACATCTGGCATATGGCACTGTCGATGCAGGGCATTACTGCAAACAGCAAGGAAGAGCGGCTGGCGGTCATCGCCATGCTGGAAGCAACCGATGCCGATACCGGCTATATGCATGAGGGCTTCCACGCTGACGATCCGTCCGTGTTCACCCGCAAGTGGTTCGCCTGGTCGAACAGCTTGTTCTCGCAGTTGATCCTGCGGGCGCTGAAGGAAGGCATTCTCTAACACAAACATACTTTTACACAGATAAAGGAGACCAGATCATGAGTACAATTATTGGAGAAGCACTACCGAACATCCCTTGGCAGGAGAAGCCTGAGGGCACGAATTCCCCAGTATGGAGATATTCCGCCAACCCGATCATTCCGCGCAACGCCATTCCGAACTCGAACAGTGTGTTCAACTCGGCAGTCATTCCGTTTGAAGGCGGCTTCGCAGGGGTGTTCCGCTGTGACTCGCGGTCGGTCAGCATGGATATCTTCGCGGGTTTCAGTGAAGACGGCGTGAATTGGAAAATCAACCATGAGCCAATCGTATTCGAGGGTGATGAAGAGATCACCAAGCGCGAGTACCGCTATGATCCACGCGTCTGCAAGATTGACGACCGTTATTATGTGTCCTGGTGCAACGGGTATCACGGGCCGACGATTGGCCTGGCGTATACATTCGATTTCAAAACCTTCCACCAGCTGGAGAATGCCTTCCTGCCGTACAACCGCAACGGGGTGCTGCTTCCGCGCAAGATCGGCGGCAACTATGCGATGCTTAGCCGTCCTAGTGATACGGGGCATACGCCGTTTGGCGATATTTTTTACAGTGAGAGTCCTGACCTGACCTTCTGGGGTAAGCACCGCTATGTGATGGGTACGGTTGACGGTGATGCTTCCGCGTGGCAGTCCAAGAAGATTGGTCCTGGACCGATTCCGATTGAAACGGACAAGGGCTGGCTGCTGATCTATCACGGCGTTATCAACACCTGCAACGGGTTCGTCTACCGCATGGGGGTAGCGCTGCTGGATCTGGAACAGCCTTGGAAGGTAAAAGCGCGTTCGCGCAACTACATCCTCGGCCCGGAAGAGCTATATGAATGTGTGGGCGATGTGCCGAACGTGACGTTCCCTTGCGCGGCACTGACCGATGCTGCTACCGGACGGATTGCTATCTACTACGGCTGTGCGGATACGGTGACGGGTCTGGCGTTCACAACCGTGGATGAGCTGATCAGCTATATGGATGAATATCCGCTGGAGATTGAGGGGTAACCGGTTATGACCAAACAACAGACGGCACATATTATCTCGCATACGCACTGGGACCGGGAATGGTATCTGCCTTATGAGCGCCATCACATCCGGCTGATTCAGCTCGTGGATACGCTGCTGGACACGCTGGAGCAGAACCCGGACTTCCGCAGCTTTTTCTTCGACGGGCAGACGATTATCATCGAGGATTATCTGCAGGTCCGCCCGGAGAACCGGGAGCGGCTGATACGGCATATCCGGGAGGGCCGGATATTTATCGGACCTTGGTACATTCTTCAGGATGCGTTCCTGACCAGCCCGGAAGCCAATGTGCGTAACTTACAGCTGGGACATCAGGATGCGGCAGTCTATGGTGAAGTGTCCAAAATTGGTTATTTCCCGGACACCTTCGGCCTGACCGGACAGATTCCGCAGCTTATGCAGCAGGCCGGCATTACCAACGCGTTCTTCGGACGCGGCGTGAAGCCGACGGGCTTCAACAATATGGTCTCGGATGACGGCTATGAATCCTCGTTCTCGGAGCTGGTCTGGGAAGGGCCGGACGGCTCGCAGGTGCTGGGCATCCTGTTCGCCAACTGGTATTCCAACGGGAATGAGGTTCCGGTGGAGCTTGAGGAGGCCCGCCGCTTCTGGGAGCGTAAGCTGGGCGATGCCCGGCAGTATGCAGCGACCGATCAGCTGCTGTTCATGAACGGCTGCGATCACCAGCCGCTGCAGACTGACCTGCCGGAGGCGATCCGCACAGCAGAGAAGCTGCACCCGGAGGTCGCCTTCGTTCACTCGAACTTCCCGGACTATATCAAGGCAGTGGAAGCTTCATTGGCTGGCCGCAGCCTGTCTACAGTGAAGGGAGAACTTCGGAGCCAGCGCACGGACGGCTGGGGAACGCTGGTTAATACCGCTTCTGCCCGCGTGTACCTGAAGCAGCTCAACCAGCGCGGTCAGGCCATGCTGGAAAAGGTGGCTGAGCCGCTGGCAGTTATCGCTAAGCTGCATGGCGGGGAGTATCCGCAGCATCTGCTGGATTATGCGTGGAAGACGCTGCTGCAGAACCATCCGCATGATTCCATCTGCGGCTGCAGCGTGGATGAGGTGCACCGCGAGATGGTCACCCGCTTCGACAAGAGCTATCACACGGCCGAAGGCATCGTAGCGGATAGTATGCAGGCGATCACCGCAGCGGTCGACACCACCGGCTTCGCCGCTTACGGCGAAGAGGCGCTTCCGCTCGTGGTGACGAATACCAGCGGCTGGAGCCGCACCGGTACGGTTACCGTTGAGCTGGACGCAGCCCGCCAATATCTGCGCGATGGGCTGCCTCTTGAAGAGAATGCCCGGTTGATGAAAGCCGTGGACCTGGCCGGACGGGTTCTGGTCGATGAACAAGGCCAGCCGGTTCCTTGTACAGTAGAGGATCTCGGCCTGTCCTTCGGCTACGACCTGCCGGATGACCGCTTCCGCCAGCCGTATAGCTGCCGCAAGGTGCGGCTGACCTTCGAGGCGGCGGATGTGCCTGCCCTGGGGCTGCGCACCTATGCCTGGGTTCGCCCTGTTGGGGCGGCTGCCGCGGAAGCCGATACTGCCAGAAGCGCTTCGGAGGGGAACCTGCAAGCTGTGGCTTCCGTCACGGCTTCGCTGATTCAAGGCGCGCGCGTATTGGAGAACGACACGCTGCGGGTCGAGGTTATGGCTGACGGTTCCTTCACGCTGGAGCATAAGCCTAGCGGCAAAGTCTACCGAGACCTCGGTGTCTACGAGAATACTGGTGACATCGGAAATGAGTATATGTACAGACAGCCTGCGGGTGAAGTACCGCTGACGACTCTGGGGCTTGACGCGCAGATCGCTGTCATTGAAGATACGCCATACCGCGCTTCCATCGAAATCACCCATGCCTGGGAGATCCCGGCTTCGGCCGATGCCTTGCTGGAAGAAGAGCAGCGGGCATTGGTCTATTACCCGGAACGGCAGGCTAAACGTAGTGCCGCTACAGTAACCCTTAAGCTGCGGACGGTCTTGAGACTGGAGCGTAGCGGCAAGGGATTGGAAGTAAAGAGCTTCATAGATAACACGGCTAAAGACCACCGTCTGCGGATGCTGTTCCCTGCGGATCTGGCCGCAGCCTCGCACCGCGTGGATTCGATGTTCGAGCTGGCGGAACGTCCCAATGAGCCGGCACCGGAATGGCAGAACCCGAGCAATGCCCAGCATCAGCAGTGCTTCGTGGATGTTGCCGGGGACAATGCAGGCCTGACAGTCGCTAATCTCGGATTACACGAATACGAGATTCTGCGGGATGGCCGTGGTACAATCGCCGTGACGCTGCTCCGCAGTGTCGGCGAGATGGGCGACTGGGGCTGGTTCCCTACACCGGAAGCCCAGTGTCTGGGAGAGCAAACAGCAGATCTGCTGCTCCTGCCACATAGCGGGGATGCCGTAACTTCCGGTACCGCTGCGGCTGCATACCAATTCCAGATTCCTTGGACCTTTGCGCAGGCAGAGGTTCATGCGGGGACAATTCCCGCTGTGTATTCGGCTGTTCGCTGGAGTAGCAAGACCGCTGCCTTCTCCTCTATGAAGCTGAACAAGGAACGCGGCGATGTGTTGCTCCGCTGGTTCAACCTGACGGCTGAGCCTTGCGAGCTGGAGCTGGAATCCGCGCTGCCGGTTGCTGCCTTCTATACTTCGAATGTGCTGGAAGCAGAAGGTGAAGAGCTTCAGACTGAAGGAGATGCTTCGCTCAAGCTGCCGCTTGGCGGACATCAGATTACAACGGTCGGCCTCCGGCTGCGCTGATCCACGCGAAGAAGGGAGAGGTGGGAGGTATGGATATGGATAAGAATGAACCATTAGAGCGGCGCACCTCCAATAACGGCCCGCTCACCAGTGTACAGCAGCAGATTGCGGCAGCATCCGGGGGACAATGGCGGCTGTCTGCCGGGTCCAAAACCCGGATTGTGGACAATGCCAGATCGGATAATAACAGTGTTCTGAACGAAACGGTCTTCATTGTTCTGGGGGAATACGCGGGTATTCTGACACCTGCTGACAGGATCATGACGGTTGCTTACGGGGATACGGAGGCATCCGCTTCGGGCGATATCGTCATTGAACTGACGGAACATGAAGCTACTGGAAAGCCGGACAGCCAGGAAGCTTACGTCATTGACATCGGGGCCTGTGCGAAGATCACCGCCTCAAGTGAACGTGCGTTGATGTATGGTCTGCGGACGCTGTTGCAGAGACTGGCGAATGACGGCTTCGTTCCTTATGGTAGAGTCACCGATTATCCCGTAATGCCTGAGCGGGCGCTGCATATCGACATCGGCCGCAAATTCTATAGCGAAGACTGGCTCCTGGAGCGGATCAGAGAGATGTCTCGGCTGCGGCTGAATACGCTGCAGCTGCATTTCTCCGAGAACGAGGGCTTCCGGCTGATGAGCGAGAGCCATCCTGAGGTGGTATCGGAGCAGGCTTTGACCAAGCAGGAGATAAAGGCGATTATTCTTGAGGCACAGCGTTATCATGTGGATATCATCCCTTCATTGGATTCACCGGGGCATCTGGGACAGGCCCTCCGGATGCATCCGGAGTGGCTGCTCAAGGATGCAGCGGGCAACGCGGCCCCGGGTGCGCTGGATATTACGAATCCGGCAGCCCGCCGGTTCGTGCTGGAACTGATCGACGAATATGCCGAGTTATTTGCCGGCAGCCGCTTTTTTCATATCGGCGGGGATGAATTCATCAACTTCGCGGAGTTCGATAAGTATCCGCAGCTCGCGGAGTATGCCCGGAATGTGTTGAACATCAGCGGCGGCACGGGTGTGGACACGTATATTGATTACCTTAATGAAGTCGCTGAAC
The DNA here is from genome assembly GCF_000517865.1 of Paenibacillus sp. FSL R7-269. NCBI lineage: Bacteria > Bacillati > Bacillota > Bacilli > Caryophanales > Paenibacillaceae > Paenibacillus > Paenibacillus sp. FSL R7-269. Next base: position 32,691 of record NZ_ASPS01000068.1, on the reverse strand, counting down.
ATTTGGAGTCGATGGGCTGGACGGTCCGCGCCTGGAATGATGGCCTGTACCGTGCGGATCAGACCCAGCGGGTCGCGCCCAAGCCGTCTATTCAGATCACATATTGGACGAAGTGGCACCCGATGATGGCCCCGGTGGAGGACATCCTCGCCAAGGGGCATCAGGTGATCAACTACAACGACGGCTACTTGTATTACGTGCTGGGCGAACATGCAGGCTACACTTATCCGACAGCTGAGAAAATCCGCGCCTCCTGGCATCCCGGACTGTTCCCGAACCGCACCGGTGAAGCCAAACAGGAATACACGGGAGCCTACCCGCGCGAACTGGTTGGCACCACCTTCTCCATCTGGAGCGACAAGCCGGAAGCACAGACCGAAGGGGAAGTGGCCGCAGGCATTCGCGGCCCGCTGCGGGCGATGGCGGAGTTGGCTTGGCTGGGGAAGCAAGATGCGGCTGAGTAGACAACAGAATAGACAAATCGTATAGCTTTTTATGATTGCAGCAACGGATATCGTCCGCTTTAGGGCGAGGTTCGTTGCTGTTTTTTTTGTATGTCATCGAAAAACCGACCACATTGGGCACGCATAGCATCCATGCACCGGGTGTATGCGTTTTGATTAAGGTAGCATAAATTGAACATGCCATCACGATGTGTAATGATAATGGCGGGTGATAAATGATGGAGGATAACCAAGTGTCAACCGGCGTGAATAAGGTAAGCAAACAGGGCGGGGCACGCAGAGGTGCCGGCCGCAAACCAATCGGTGTTACGCGCAAAATCTCGCTGACGTTGCCGCAGGAAGTTTGGAATGAAATTGACCGTAGCTGCGGCAGAGGTGACTATTCCGTCTCTGAGGTGCTGCGGTCGATCATTGAAGACAGTCTGCACAAGGCAGATCTGCTATGAAGGGACGGGGCGAAGGGTGGTTGTTGAGTCCGGGATACATAGAGGTAGAAGGCGGAGCTCTGTTTCATGAGAGAAAAGGTAGCGGCGATCCTGTTGTTTTCATCCATGGCAATTATAATGACCACCGGATATGGGAGGAGCAGATGGAGAGGTTCTCCACCAGCTACGATGTTATCGGCTATGATCTGCGGGGCTACGGACATTCGGACACTCCCCGCGCTTCGTTCTCTCATGTAGAGGACCTGAAGCTGCTGCTGGACACCCTTGGCCTCACAAAAGTAACTCTAGTTGGTTCATCCCTGGGCGGCAGCGTAGCCACCGATTTCACGCTGGTCTATCCAGGCTATGTGGACCGCCTCATTCTGGCAGCCCCTTCGGTCAGCGGCCGCAGCTATCCCGCCAGGATGCTATGGCAGGGGATCAAACAGCATATTCAGGTCAGGCTGAAGGGTGCTGAACAAGCTATTGACCATTTTATCGCTAATTCTTATTGGGACTATTACTTCCCTGCGGCAACAAAAGAAAAGGCCAGACAGAAAACGATAGACAATGTGCGGAATCCCGGCAACTTCTGTCGGTTCCCTCCAAGCCTATCGCGCGTCCCCAAGCCTTATGCCATTCATAGATTAGCGGAGATTGCTCAACCAGTTCTTATCCTCATTGGCGCATTGGACCACCCATACAATAGAGAGACCGCAGAAATTCTGCACAAAGGCATCAGACGTTCCACGAAAATAATATTCCCGGACGGCCGCCACCTGCCTTTTATAGAAGAACCTGAGAAGTTCTCTGCGCTGACTGTAGAATTTCTGCGGGATAATCATAATGCCTAAATATCTTAAATTCACATTCTATTAATTTATGCTAACATAATACTCAAAAAAGACAGGCGGTGCAGGTGTGCAGAACATCAAAGTCTATCATTACGATGCATTCAGCAGTATTCCGAACAAAGGGAACCCGGCAGGGGTTGTCTTGGACAGCGAGGGTCTTACAGAGCAGCAAATGCAGGAGATTACAGCGAAGGTGGGTTTCAATGAGACGGCGTTTCCGTTAAAATCCAACCAGGCGGATATCAGAATCCGTTATTTCACCCCGGGGCATGAGATGAATCTCTGCGGTCACGGGACCATGGCGTTGTTGTATGCCCTGAAGAGCAAGGGGATGCTGGGGGACAAAAAAGAGTTAACCATCGAGACCAAGGCAGGAGTCTTGCCCATCCGTCTCACAGAAGATAGCGGCGAACTCTATATGACGATGAGGCAGGCCAGTCCGCAGTTTGAAGCTTTTAAAGGATCACTTGAGGACCTGGCCCGCTCGATCGGCCTTGAGCCCGGTGATATTGATCAGACCCTGCCGACCATGTACGGCAACACTGGAACGTGGACCTTACTGGTCCCGATTACAAGCCTTGATGCCTTCACCCGGATGCAGCCTGACAACAAGCGGTTTCCAGAGGTGCTGAAGGAGATGCCCCGCTCGTCCATTCACCCGTTCTGCCTGGAGACGAATGATCCAGAGGCACATATGCACGCCCGCCATTTCTCCTCCCCCTTCTCAGGGACTATTGAGGACCCGGTTACAGGCACAGCCTCTGGGGTGATGGGGGCTTATTATTCCAGGTACATCGGCGGACAAGCCCCCTCCTTCGAGCTGCTGATCGAGCAGGGCCAAGAGATCGGCAGGGACGGCAGAGTCAGAGTGTCCGTGTCGGACAACGGCAATACTATAGAAGTGACGGGCAACGCCGTTTATGTGAATGAATTTGATGTGACTCTGTGATCTCCCTTATTCCTGCGATTTGTCAGTTTTCCCCCTTGCCATAATGTAATCCCGCCTGATAGGCCTGTTCCAGCAACGCCTCACGGTGTCCGGGTGCGGAACTCGCAGTATCGTAGAGGAATTCTACTCTGGAGTCCGTGATTCCGCAGTAATCGGCAATTCCCACGTTCAGCAGACGGGTGGTTGCTTCATCATAGCTGCGCTTTTTCATCTGCGCCTCTGTTACGCCTGCCAGCGCCAGCCACAGTGCACGATAACCATGTAAGTTATTTGTGCCGTAGGCAACCCTGTTGTTCACCACCCGGTCGATATACCCCTTCAGCATGGCCGGCAGATGCCACCACCACAGTGGAAACACAAATGCCAGACCGTCATGCTGCCGCACCCGCTCCATTTCCCGCTCTAGTTCAGGTGAATAGGGTTGTTCCTGTTCACCTGCGGTCATATGGAGTTCTTCCCTTCCCTGCAGGACAGGGTCAAACCCTATCCCATGCAAATCCAATATTTCATAGCCGTGTCCGGCTGCGGTAAGTCCCTCTGCGAAACGGCGGGCGACCTGGAAGGTCAGGGAATCCTGTCTCGGGTGTGATACGACGATTAATATGCTCATGCTGGTATCTTCACTACCTTTCTTAACAGCAGGTTTGTAGCCATGTTCCTTGGCTGATGCTATTATATACAGGAATAAAATAATGCGGAAGTACGCACTTTGCTGTTCTATAGGAAGGTGTATGTTCCATAGGAACATTGAGGTACCCTACATAACGGAGGCAGAAGCAATGACTGAACAGAGTGGCGATAGCGTTCCCAAAAAGTATAGAGTCGGCGTGGAGGCAGCGCTCGAAGTGATGGGCGGCAAGTGGAAGCCGCTAATTATCTACCATCTGATGACCGGACAGAAGCGCACCTCCGAGCTGCTGCGGCTCATTCCCGGCTTAACCCAGAAGGTGCTGACCGCCCAGTTAAGGGGTCTGGAGAGCGATGAGATTATCTCGCGGACCATTTACCAGGAGATTCCGCCCAGAGTGGAGTATGAGCTGACTTCCTACGGCTGGGGGCTGAAGCCCGCGCTGGATCTGTTATGCTACTGGGGAGAGGAGCACCTGGACAGGATTCATGGCGACAGGTCCAAGGTGCTGGAGGACTTTTAGGCAGCAGAGAGAGACAGAGAGGAAAGGGGAAAGAGCATGGAGTTTGCAAGTCTAACCACAGTCGTCACCCTCATTAACATCATTCTGGCCCTGGGCTTTCTGTTCATTGAGCGCAGGGAGGCCGGGTATACCTGGGCCTGGCTGATGGTGCTGTTTTTCATCCCGATACTGGGATTTGTCTTGTATATCTTTTTCGGGCGTAATCTCAAAAAGAAGAATTTCTACAAGCTCTTCATCGAAGAGCAGGAATATGTCCAGGCTGAAGCGGACAAGCAGCTGGCAGCTTTTGCGGAAGGGGCGGATGACAGGTCGCAGCTGCTGCAGAACTATGCCCAGCTCATCAACATGAATATCCGCTCGTCGCACGGCTTGTTATCTAACGATAATGATATTGTCATTTACAGTGACGGCCACCAGAAGTTCGCCGCATTGTTCGCGGATATCCGCTCAGCCCGCGCAGAAATCAATATTCAGTACTACATCATTCAGCCGGACGCTCTGGGCAAGCAGCTGAGGGATGAATTAACCCGAAAGGCGCGGGAAGGCGTGAAGGTGCGGCTGCTATATGACGAGGTCGGCTCGAAGCGGATTTCGCGGCATTTTTTCAGAGAGTTGCGTGCAGCAGGGGGCGAGGTTGAAGTGTTCTTCCCGTCCCTGATCAAGCCGCTGAACTTCCGGATCAACAACAGGAATCACCGCAAGCTGTGCATTATTGACGGAAGCATTGCCTATATAGGCGGGTTCAATGTGGGAGATGAGTATCTGGGGCAGGTTAAGAAGTTCGGCTATTGGCGGGACACGCATCTTCGAATCACCGGAAATGCGGTCAGCCATATCCAGGGCAGATTCATCCTCGACTGGCATCAGGCCGGGAAGCATGAGCGAGGGGATTACGGGGAATTCGTCTTCAACATGGAGCAGCATACAGGGACAAGCCCGGTCCAGATCATTACCAGCGGCCCCAATTCGTCGACGGAGCATCTTAAGAACATGTATATTAAGCTGATTTTGTCAGCCAAGGAGAGCGTGTATATCCAGACCCCATACTTCATACCGGACACAAGCTTCATGGATGCCTGCAAAATCGCCCTGCTCTCCGGGGTGGATCTGCAGATCATGATCCCTAACAAGCCTGACCATCCGTTCGTATATTGGGCCACCTGGGCCTATGCCGGGGATCTGCTGAATTACGGGGCCAAAATCCTGCTCTACGAGAACGGCTTCCTGCACGCCAAAACGATTGTCGCAGACGGGGAGGTTGCCTCTGTCGGGACGATGAATATCGATTCACGCAGCTTCCGGCTGAACTTCGAGGTCAATGCCATTGTGTATGACCGGGCGATTGCCGAACAGCTCCAGGACATTTTCCTAAATGATGTCAGGCTGTGCTCTGAGCTTACCGTGGAGCGTTATGCGCAGCGCTCGCTGGTAATTAAGCTGAAAGAGGGGATTTCCCGGCTGCTGTCACCTATTCTGTAAGAAGACTGGTGATGCAGCCGTACCTATAAAAGGAGGAAGGACAAATGGGGATGCTGGGTCAATATGTCATGGTGGATGAGGATACGCTGGAGCGCATGATGGAGATGGACGGGGCGGAGCTGATGGATACGCTGGAGAAGCTGATTGAAGGCGGGAGTGAACACTACGATATCGACAAGCTGTGGGAGGAACTGCATCTCGCGCTAACCGGAGTCTCAGCCAGTGAGCCTATCGAATGCGATCCGTTAAGTGAAGCGGTTGTCGGCGTCCATGTGTTTGAGGTGGAAGAGGAGGACGGGTTCTTCGCGTGCACGGAGCAGGATGAACTGGAAGATATTATTGCAGCGATGCAGCAGGTGGATTTAGATACACTGGAGACAGGTGACATTGAAGAGGCGCTAAGGCAGCAGGTGACAAGTGACTTTACCGGACTTCTGGACTTTTACCGGAGGGCAGCGGCTGCCGGGAAGCATGTTATTTTCAGTGTGGCTTGAATTATCCTCCTTATATAGCTCACAGAAACGGTACTGTCCTTGTTACAAGGAGGTACCGTTTCTACATAGGAGTGGGGGGTTACGGCTGCAATTTTTTCTGAAGATAATATTTCGTCTGGCCTTCATTGGGGCAATCTTTAATTTCACCGAAGATCTCATACCCCTGCTTCTGATAAAAATGCGGTGCCTGCCAGCTCATCGTGGTCTATTCGCTAACCTTACAGCCGCGCCCCGCTGCTCTGGCTTCCAGCTCCTTCAGCAGAGTTCCGCCGAGTCCATGCCCCCTGTATCCGGGGTCCACGGCCAGCAAGTGCACATTCAGAATATTCCAGACCATATCCCCGGTAACGCCGCCGATGAAGACGCCGTTCTCGTAAGCGGCGAGGGAGATTACCTCACGCTGATAAGGCGGAATGCTGCTGTCCATGCGGCGGCTGTGTTCCTCCAGGAGCCTGGAGATTTCCTGCTGATTCTGAGCAAGGTCCAGTTCTATAATGTTCATGGGTATGCCTCCTTAGTAGCTGAATTCAATTATAGCCATTATATCAAAATAGAGCCTGCGGACGATGCCGCAGGCTCTATTTGTACCGGGAGAACGGCTGGAGTGCCGTTCGTTATTCCGGGGAGATGTAAAGGTCTTGGGTCCCGCAAAGTACCTGAGTTAGCATCGAAGCCAGGTCTCCACTTTGTGTGGCGAGTTTAGTGCAAATAGAAGAATTTATATGTTTTACACGATAATTTTTCCTTCTATTTCTCGCTGAAACGGTACCGTCCTTATTAGGACGGCAAAGCCGTTTCTACTTGTTTTGTCCGCTCTCGGCATTCAGCTTGGCGATCAGCTTATCGCCTTCGACATCGAGATTCGGCAGCAGGCGGTCCAGCCATTTCGGCAGCCACCAGGCTTTGTCGCCGAAGACGGCCATGACGGCCGGAACAAGCGTCATCCGGATGATGAAGGCATCGATCAGGATGCCAAAGGCCAGGGCGAAGCCGATCTGCTTAATCATCGCATCCGGGGCGAAGATGAAGCCTGCGAAGACAGATACCATGATCACACCTGCGGCCAGTACGACCCGGCTGGCCAGATCATAGCCGTGAATGACACTGTCCTTGCCATGGCGGCCATGGACATAAGCTTCACGCATGGAGCTGACCAGGAAGACCTGATAATCCATGGCGAGCCCGTATAGAATACCTGTGACCAGGATCGGCATGAAGCTGAGCAGCGGGCCGCCGGTATCAAAGCCGAATAGGGAATGTAGCCAGCCCCATTGATAGACGGCAGTGGTCACGCCGAAGGTGGCAATAATACTTAACACGAAGCCGACGGTTGCTTTGATAGGTACGATAATCGACCGGAACACCAGTAGCAGTATGATCAGCGACAGGATCACGATGATCCCGATGTATACCGGGAAGGCATCGGACAGCTTCGAGGACATATCAATATTGATGGCGGTGAAGCCGGTCACGCCAAGATTAATATTGTTCCCGGAGGTCAGAGCGGAATTCGGATCGCGCAGCTCCTGCACCAGATCTCTGGTTGCGGGATCTGTCGGGCCTGTGGCCGGAATCAGGCTGATAATGGCGAGCTTACCGGTGGGATTCAAGCCCATCGGGGACACCAGTGTAACATTATCATGCATTTGCAGCTCCTGCACCAGCTTGCCTACGACCTGCATTGAGAGGGTATCGGATGGATTCTTCGGCTCTGCTACGAGCAGGAGCGGGCCGTTGAAGCCTTCGCCGAACCCTTTGGAGATGACATCATAGCTCTGGCGGGCCGGAGTATCCAGGTTCGCCGAGGCGCCGGATGGAATACCCAGCTCCATCTTGGTTACCGGAATTGCGGCTGTGCCAAGCACCAGCACTACGAGTACGATGATGGCCCAGCGGTATTTTACTGTAGCATTCGCCCAGCGATGGGAGAAGCTGTGCTGTGATTTTTTGGCTGCGGTGCTGTGCTTGGTCCGGGCTTTGGCGGTTACGATCCGTTCACCGACCAGTCCGAGCAGCGCAGGCAGCAGGGATAAGGCCAGCAGGACGTTGATCAGAACACTGGCCGCAGCCACAAGTGCCATTGTCGATAAGAAGCCGATGCCAATGACGAGCATGCCGCACAGGGCGATAATAACGGTCAGACCCGCGAAGAATACAGCACTGCCTGCGGTGCCCAGAGCACGGCTGGCTGCTTCGGCTGCGCTTAATTTCTCATCCAGGATCAGACGGCGCTGGCGGTTCACAATGAACAGCGAGTAGTCGATCCCCACGGCGAGACCGATCATCACGGCAAGAACCGGTGTAATATCGTTCATCTGGATCAGGCTGCCGAGGGCAAAGGCACCTCCGACGCTAATGCCGACTCCGAGAAGCGCGGTCAGCAGCGGCAGGCCTGCGGCTACGACTGAGCCCAGCGTCAGGAACAATACGACGGCAGCAACGGCCACGCCGATCGCTTCCGTGGAGCCGATGGCCGGCATGCTTTTGAGCGAGTCGCTTGGAATCGCTGTAATTCCTGAACCGGACTGTTCCACTTCGGTTACAGTATTGATGATGTTATCCGGTACATCCGATGGCAGCGATGTCTGCTGCACAGTGAACTGGAACTGGAACAGGGCAATGCTGCCGTTAGCCGACAGCATCACGCCGGGAACCGGAATGCCGTCAACGATCAGCGGACCGAACGGTGCTGCCTGAGCGGCGGCGGAAGGATCAGCGGCAGCTTGGCCCGCAGCGGCGGAAGGATCAGCGGCAGCTTGGCCCGCAGCGGCGGAAGGATCGGCAGCGGCTTGGCCCGCAGCAGCGGAAGGATCAGCGGCAGCTTGGCCCTCAGTGGCGGAAGGATCAGCGGCAGCTTGGCCCGCAGCAGCGGAAGGATCAGCGGCAGCTTGGCCGGCCGCGGCTGCCGCTGCTTGTGCTGCCAGTTCGGCAGGGTTAATGACATATTCCATGTTGTATACATCATTAATAGCCTTCAGCAGCAGCGCTGTACGCTCAGGCGTATCAAGGCGCTCCCCGTCCGGTACAGTGAAGGCGATACTAGCCTGGCCGCCGGCTGCAGCGGGCAGCTCTTTTGTCAGCTTATCCAGCACTTTTTGCGACTCTGTGCCTTCAATTTTCATCTCGGAGCTGGATTGAATGCCGTTGACTCCAATCAGGGTGCCTACAACTCCGAGTACAATGATCCAGACTGCAATGAAGGCCCAAGGCTTGGCATAAGCCGATTTTCCTAAGCGGTATAGAAAGGTAGACATGTAATGGTTTCTCCTCTTTATCTGTGAATTTAGAAGCCGTTGCGTAAATAAGCAAACATGGAATTCAGGTATTGTTCAAACGGCATGGCATCGGAGCCTTCACTCAGCTGTTCGCCCGGCAGCATGACATTCAGCCGTCCGTCCAAGATAGGCACGAAGGCCCCATAGACGGCACCTACCAGCAGGTGGGTATATCCATCGGCATACCGTCCACGGGTGAACTGCTGCAGCGTCTCCTGGGCGGTGATCTGCAAATGCCGGAAGACATTGAGAATGTAAGGCTCCAGGGACGGATACTGATTCGCCAGGGAGACGAACTGCCGCAGCTTATGCAGGAACTCCGAGGTGAATTGCAGCTTCAGCAGATTGTACAGGGCATCGAGCGGTGTAGCATCCGGCGGCAGAGCAGCCAGCGGGTTATTCTCTTTCTCTTGGACAGCAATAATGCCAATGAAGTAGGCAGCGACTGCCTCTTCTTTACAGGAGAAGTAATTCGCAAAAGTCCGCCGGGAATACCCGGCCTTCTGAACAACATCGTCGACAATGAAGCCGTCCATGCCATGCTCAAGCGCAAGCTCGAAAGCCGCTACGGCTAAGGCGTAGGAGGTGGCTTCCTTTTTTTTGTCCCGCAGATTCAGTTTCGAATTCAAATTTCAACGTTCCTCCTTTCCCTCAGATCTATAAGCTCTATGGAATCTATAGGTTCTATTATTGCTCAAAGGGAAAGATTGCACAATGAGCATTGAGTGGCGGAAATGTGAATATTTTAAATTTGTAATAATGAGCTGGAGAAAAAAGGTGGGGGATGAGGGATGAGTTAGGTGGAAGTCATTGTGAGGATAATGAGAAATGGGGGAGTAGGCGATTAGGCGAGTAGGTGAGTAGGTGAGTAGGTGAGTAGGTGAGTAGGTGAGTAGGTGAGTAGGTGAGTAGGTGAGTAGGTGAGTAGGTGAGTAGGTGAGTAGGCGAGTAGGTGAGTAGGTGAGTAGGTGAGTAGTGAGTAAGTGAGTAAGTGAGTAAGTGAGTAAGTGAGTAAGTGAGTAAGTGAGTAAGTGAGTAAGTGAGTAAGTGAGTAAGTGAGTAAGTGAGTAAGTGAGAGGATGAGTAATGTTGGTGTAAACAGACGATAGCGCGAGCAAATTCCCGGGCGGATAAGAGCAGAGCTTAAGAATGCGCCTTCATTCGCGAAGGGACAGCAATTTTGGCTTCTTTTGTCATCTGTGAGGTTTTACATTAAATGGCTGCAGGCGTAAGATTCAATCAACAACCGAATGAAATGACACTGTTCTTGAAATGGCTGAATTCCGTAACGGGAACGGGGGAACCAACTGGTGCAGGCGGCTTAAGGATGGGCTGCTGAGTACCCGGGGTGAATCCTTGCTAGTGTGCTACTATGGCTCTGGTGAGGTAGGGCAATCTCGCTGCCCGAATCCGTCAGCTAACCCCGTAAGCCTCGAAGAGAGAGGATGAGCGCCATGATCGATTAACCGACCACGGAGAGCCCTGCTGCTGTGGTCTTTTTGTTGTGCAGGAGAGGGATAAATCCCTCTGATTGTGCTGAAAATGGGCTGGAGGTGGAAATGAGAGGGATAAATCCCTCAGATGCAGCCGAAAGTGGGAGGATGAAAAGCACAAGTGCACCTGAATTCCGGCAATGTTGGCTAAACGAGCAAATGAGGGGCACAAGTGCACCTGAATCCCGGCAATGTTGGCTAAACGAGCAAATGAAGAGCACAAGTGCACCTGAATCCCGGAAATGTTGGCTAAACGAGCAAATGAAGAGCACAAGTGCACCTGAATTCCGGAAATGTTGGCTAAACGAGCAAATGAAGAGCACAAGTGCACCTGAATCCCGGCAATGTTGGCTAAACGAGCAAATGAAGAGCACAAGTGCACCTGAATCCCGGCAATGCCAAGTTGCGTCTCAGCCCCTACTAACCAAGCAGCCTAAAGTGAAAATTAAAGGAAATAGTGGCGGAGAGGAGCACATTTAAATCATATAACAACATTAATTAGTCAATTTAAATACGAATTAGTCTTGTATGTACCACATTAGTCTGTTTCCGCATCGCCACAATAGTCCATTACCGCATCACCCAAATAGTCAGCTAATGCATCATCACATCACATTACATCGAAAGGAGGGGTTACCATCGCTACTGTATTTATCGTCTGCTTCTGGGTGGGTCTCGTGCTTATCCTCAGTGGCAGCATTCATGGGCACGGTCTGGCAGGCCACCTGCATGTCGGGGGAGGTGATAGCGGAGGGCCGGGCTTTCTGCCGATTCTTCCGTTGATGGTGTTTGTTACCGTCTGGGGCGGCACGGGGTATATGCTTGTCAAATACAGCGGGATGCAGCTGCTTGCCGTAGTGCTGGTCTGTACCTTGATAGCCCTGCTGCCGGGCATTCTGCTCTACACCGTGCTGGCCCGGGTGATGACCCGGTATGACAGCAGTATGAGTGAACTGGATTATGATCCGGCCGGCCAGCTCGGCTATATCAGCATCGCCGCAGCGGATGGGGCAGTGGGAGAGATGAAGTATGTGCTGCACGGGACCATGCGCTCCATCGGCGTACGGGCCTACTCCGGTCAGTCGCTGCTGCGGGGCGATCGGGTGATTATTGTGAAGACAGATAAGGGGATCGCAGCGGTCACTCTGTTCGAACGGGCAATGGAACAAAACTAATGGGGAGTGTCGGAGGAATGTTAATTTTATATGTAACCGGAGCTATTGTTGTTGTGATTCTGCTGGCGTTAACCAGTATTGTGACCGCGTATAAAAAGGTTCCGCCCAATCAGGCTATGATCGTATACGGCCTCGGCGGCAAAAGAGTCGTCCAGGGCGGTGGGACGTTCGTCATCCCCGGCTTCCAGAACAATAAAACCATCTCTATGATGCTGATGAGCTTCGATGTTATCCCGGCACAGGCAATGTTTTCCCGCCAGGGCATCAAGCTCAACTTGGAGGCAGTCGCCCAGATTAAGATTAAAAGCGATCCAACCGCTATTCTCACAGCCAGTGAACAGTTCATTGACCGGCCGGAGGAGGACCGTGAGACGATTATTTTGCATTCGGTGGAGGGTCATCTGCGCGGTCTGATCGGCCAGCTCACCGTAGAATCTATCCTGAAGACCCCTGATGAGATCAACAGCAAGATGCGGGAGACCTGCTCGGAGGACCTCGACAAAATGGGGCTGGAGGTGGTCAGCTTCACCATCAAGAAGATTACCGACGACAAAGGGTACATCGATAATATGGGGGTGCCCGAGATTGAGCGTATCCGCCGAGACGCCAGTATTGCCAAGGCCGAAGCCGAACGCGACATACAGATCAAGCAGGCCGAAGCGGAGAAGGAGTCCTCCATTGCCAAAGCCAATGCCCATCAGGCGACCATAGAAGCGGGAACCGCCGCCCGTGCGAAGGAATCCCTGTTCGAGAAGGAGCTGAATATTAAGCAGGCGGACTTCAAGCTGGAGACAGAAGTGAAGAAGGCGCAGGCGGATCTGGCGTACGAATTGCAGCAGAATAAGATCAAGCAGTCACTGGTTACGGAACAGGTGAAAATCACTCAGATGGAGGCCGAAGCCAACCGCACAGTCCGGGAGATCGAGGTCGAGCTTAGACAGCGGGAGCTGGAGGCAACGGTAATCAAGCCTGCCCAGGCGGAGAATCAAGCGACGATTATGAGAGCGGAAGCCGCCAAGCAGCGGCAGATTCTGGAGGCGGAAGCCGAAGCTGCTACGACGACTAAGCGCGGGCTGGCAACAGCAGAAGCTGATCTGGCAAAAGGGAAGGCGAATGCGGAGATCGTCCAGCTCGCCGGAGCGGCGGAAGCGGGAGCGCTGCAGAAGAAGGCTGAAGCCTACAAACAGTTCACTCAAGCGGCCTTGACTGTGGAATTCCTGAAAATCCTGCCCGAGCTGGCTGAGAAAATCGCCTCCCCGCTGGCCAAGGTAGACAAGATTACCGTCATCTCTCAGGATGGGGCTTCCGCAGGCGTGAATAAAATTACCGGCGATATCGCTAAAATCATGGCCCAGGTGCCTGAGCTGACCAAGACACTTACCGGCATGAATGTAACAGAGGCGCTCAGCGGGTTACTTGGCCGGGAGCATGAACAAGAACAGGAGTAGGAGAGGAGAGCAGTAGAGTTAGGCAGTAAGTAGGCAGTGAGTAGGCAGTGAGTAGTTAATAAATCGGCAGCAAAGCCGCCTGCCTGACTGCATCTCTCCACAAAAAAACAGGCGTCAATCTCCAAAAGGAGGCTGACGCCTGTGGTATGTCTTAAGCTGTAGATCAGCGCTGCACCGCTCTCAGGCGGTAAGTGCAGCTTGCGTAATCTCCGCGCAGGTCAGAGACTATCAGGCCCATGCGCATCAGGCGGTCGCCGCCGAGCGGTGTGCCGTCAAAGGCTGTCTGGAACGGACCGGAGCTGTCGCCTCCAGCGGCCGCAGAAGCTTCTGCACCGCCATGGACATGCTCGTTGCTGCCGGCAGCCCCGGTCTCGATGACGTAATCCAGCTCCGGGTTCAGTCCCTTGAGCGTAAGGCGCGAGATTGGCGGATTAGGTCTCGCGAGTACACGGAAGTAAGCGACGAAGGCTTCAGTCTTGTCCCCGCTGACGAACATCCAGGCGGTCTCACCGCTGCCCTCGAACGGACTCAGCAGACGGTACATATCTCCTTGCTGTACCAGTGTGCGGATCTCCTTGTACTGGGCAATCTGCCGGGCGGCCAGGTCCTTCTCGGCTTCGGTGAACTTGGTGAGGTCCAGCTCGTAGCCGAAGTTACCGCTCATCGCCACATCGCCGCGCGTAGCGAAGGAGGTAATGCGGTCTACCTGATGGTTCGGAACGTCAGATACATGCGCGCCCATGCTGCTGGCCGGATAGACGATGCTTGTGCCGTACTGAATCGCCAGGCGTTCCACCGCATCGGTGTTGTCGCTGGTCCAGGTCTGCGGCATGTAGAACAGCATGCCCGGATCGAACCGGCCGCCGCCGCCGGAGCAGCTCTCGAACAGAATGTCAGGGAAGCGCGAGGTCAGGCGTTCCAGCAGATGATACAGGCCGAGCATATAGCGGTGGGCGGTTTCTTTTTGCCGCTCCGGGGCAGCCTTCACCGATGCAATCTCAGTCATATTGCGGTTCATGTCCCACTTGATATAGCGGATCGGTGCACTGGAAAAGACAGCGCTTAGCGTCTCATACAGATAGTCACAGACCTCTGGACGGGAGAGATCCAGGATCAGCTGGTTGCGGCCTTCCGTGCGGCGGCGTCCTTCGGCATGCAGGCACCAGTCCGGGTGCTTGCGGTATAGCTCACTGTCCGGCGAGACCATCTCCGGCTCTACCCATAGACCGAACTGTACGCCTTCCTTATTGACCCGGCCTGCCAGATCCGCCAGACCTTCAGGCAGCTTGCGGCGGTCCTCGAACCAGTCGCCGAGCGAGCTGTTATCCTTGTCGCGTCTGCCGAACCAGCCGTCGTCAAGGACGAATAGCTCAATGCCGAGCGGGCCTGCTGCTTTGGCGATGGTCGCGATTTTGTCCGCATTGAAGTCGAAGTAAGTCGCCTCCCAGTTGTTGACCAGAATCGGGCGGGCCTGATCACGGTGAACACCGCGGCAGAGCCGGGTACGGTACAGCCGGTGATAGGTGCGCGACATGCCGCCGATGCCTTCGCTGGAATAGACAAGCACGGCCTCCGGGGTCTGGAAGGATTGGCCCGGCTCCAGCAGCCAGGAGAAGTCGAACGGATTAATCCCGATGCTTACACGGGTCTGGCCGAACTGCTCCACCTCAGCAGTTGCACTGAAGCTGCCGCTGTAGACGAGGCTGAAGCCATAGACGTCACCCTGATCTTCATCTGCACCCGGGCGCAGCAGCGCGAGGAACGGGTTGACCTGATGGCTGCTTGATCCGCGGCGGCTCTCCAGGGACAGCGCGGCTCCGGGGTTAAGCGGGTGGCGCTGAACATGGCGTTCTCTCGCCCATGCGCCACTCAGGTGTAGTGTGTCATAGGCGGAATCGGCAAAATCCACCGAGGCGCTAAGCGCCTGCTCCAGCCGGAGCGGGGCTTCGCCGTTATGCTCAAAGCGGACAGAGCGGGTAATCGCCTGATGGTCAGCGAACACCGTATAGAGCAGTCTGACCGTCAGACCGGCGTAGTCATCCTTCAAGGTGAGTTCAAGCGTGAGCGCTTCTGCTTCGTTCTCTGTATAGACCGCAGGCAGTCCATCCAGTGCCGGTTTGCCCGGTGTAATTACATAGCCTGCATATTGCAGCTCTGAGATTCGCGTGCCGTCCGCAAGCTGAACCTGATAAGCCGGCCGGCGAAAATCACTCGTACCATACTGCGGATACTCCTGCGGGAGGGCATCCAGCGATAGGGCGGGCTTCTGCGGGAGCGGGGTTGGTGAGAAGGAGGCGCGTTCACGCAGCTCCAGTGCTCCGGCCAGACTGTCATCATGACGGAGCCGTGCACCCCAGTAGACATGGGCAGGGTAACCCTCTACCAGTTGGATGATGTAGCTGGTGTCCTTGGACTGAAGGTGAAACAGCCCTTGCGATTCGTCTGCAAAAATGTTCATGATCATAACACTCCTTGTGTATTGGAATAAGGTCCGGATATCTGGACCAACTTGAGCCTTACTTCTACGGATACCTTGGAAAAACAATCTACGATTGCCGTGCAGCCGGACTGCGTTAATCCGTTGTCCCGCCGCTGGTCTCGCGGACAATCAGCTTCGTGCCGATCATCGTATGCGAAGGGGCTTCGCGTCCTTCGAACCGCTCGGCGAGCAGCTGAACTGCTGCTTTGCCCATCTGCTCGGGATAGGCGCGGACCGTTGTCAGCGGAGGCTGGACATAGGCCGCCATCTCGATATCATCGAAGCCGACGACTGCCATCCCCGCAGGCACCTGTATCCCGTGATCATGCAGGGCGCGCAGGGCGCCGACTGCCAGCGGATCACTGGCAGCGAAGCAGGCCGTAGGCCTCTTTACACCTGACAGCAGCTCGCTCATCATCCGGTAGCCGTCAGCACTGGTCCAGCTTCCCGTGCGGATCAGCGCCGGATCATAACAGCCCTGACTCTGCATGATCCGGGTGTAATGATGCCTGCGGCGCTCTTCCCCGCTGCCGCCTCCAATGAAGGCGATCTCGCGGTGGCCCAGCTCCAGCAGATGGCCCAGCGCCTGATCGACAGCCTGCCGGAAATGCGTGCGCACGGAGTCATATTCCGTGCGCTCGGAGTAATGGTCGACTAGCACGGTGGTGCATGGGTCCTGGTGCAGCTTCGCAAGCTCTCCCGGCTGGAAGCTTCCGCCGACTACAATAAGTCCGTCACCGGCGGAGCGCAGCGGGGCTGGCGAGCTATGTCCGCGCAGCGTCTGGCCCAGCCGGATGCCCAGCTCCTCACAGCGCATCTCCACGCCGCGCCGGATGGAGCCGTAATAAGGGTCGTCCCGTTCCTCTTCGGCTGTACACCAGAGCAGGAGCGAGATCGTCTTACTGCCCAACTCATTCTCCCGCTTCAGCTGCCGTACCCGTGAGGGCTTGTAGCCCAGTTGCCCGGCCACGGTGAATACGCGGCTGCGTGTCTCCTCGCTGACAGCCAGGGACAGGTCATTATTTAGCACTCTGGATACGGTTGCGGCCGATACGCCGGCCTCCCGGGCGATATCTTTAATCGTTGCCAAGCAGATCACGCCTTTTTAGTTAATAAATTTACTAAATTTTCACCTTAATCCTATCATCCCTTAAGGGTTCTTTCAAGCAGATTTTGAAGAGCGCTTACATGGGAAGGGAATTAACTCAGAATCACCGCCGTATCGCCCGCCCCAACATTCTCGCGGACTGGAAAGACCTTATCAGCGGCAGATTACACCATTAAGCAGGCTAGGCGGACTCAGAAGCAGTTAACCAACCCATTACTCCTCATTTATAGCTGCAAATGGAAATATAAGCGCTTCTGAGTCCGCAAACACAAGAAAAGTTGGTTTTTTCGCATAATAGCGTCATCTGAGTCCGCCAGATGCCAAATAAGCCTAAGAGGAGTTTGGAACAAGCTCCAGGTAAGTCTTGCTTTATTGTTCGGCTCTTTCTCTTCGTAAACGAAAGCCACAGCCCGTTATTCCGTTTGTACGCAAACAAAAAGGCTGCCTATAACGGCAGCCTCTCCACTTTTCCACATTATTACTCTATCTCATCCCTATCATTCTGCGGTACGCTCACTGAATAAATGCCCCACAATCAGATCCGCACACTCCTCAGAAGTGTTCACATGCGTGTTCACCTTGAAGCTATACCCGATGTCCCGGGCCATTAGCTTGTGCTGCTCCTCCGACTGGTCTTCACTCCGGTGCTCCCGGGCCAGGTTGCGCTGGCGGCAGATGTCCAGAGGACAGAATACTTCAACAATGGATAACGGGTATCCGCTGAAAATCTCCTTTACCTTCTCATAATGAGGCGCAAGTCCGGGCCGTTCCACGATAATGCCGTCAATCAGCACATGCTTGCCATGATCCGAGAATACTTTCGCAGTGTGGTACATCATGATAATCGCTTCGCTAAGGTACTTCCAGTAATCTTCACGCAGGTAGCGTTCCCCGATCGTTTCTTCAAACAGATCATTCGCTACCACATAAAAGAATTCCGGTGATCTCGCTTGTATGGCTTCGACTATTGAGGTTTTGCCGGAGCTGGTAACTCCGTTTAGAAATACGATTTGTCCTTTGTTCATTTGACTTTTCTTCCTTTCGTCCTTCGTTTAGTTGCTTTCTGTATTCCCTTCAATCTGCTGCATATAATCCCGGGGAGAGAGCCCGGTGACCTTCTTGAACACCTTGCTGAAATAGAAGGCGCTCTCATAGCCGAGCTTCTGGGAGATCTCGTAGATCCGGCCTTCGCCGCGGACCATCATCTCCTTGGCGGCGGTGATTTTGGTCTCTGTGATATACTCAACATAGTTTACTTTGGCGACCTTGGAGAACAGGTGGCTCAGATAGTTGGGGCTGAAGTTGAACACATCCGCCACCTGGTTGAGCGAGAGCTTGGTACCGAGATTTCTTTTGATATACTCCTGGACATTCTTGACCACCTGCTCCTTATAGCTCTGTCTGCGGGTGGCGAGCATCCGGACGCAGCCATCCCGGAACTGGACGAGCCAGCCGATAATCTCCTCAATCGTATGCATCTGGTAGATCGCCCGGTAGCCCTCCGGCTCCTGCTCGAAGATCTGCTCCACCATGTTCTCGCCGTCCGCTAGCAGGGAGGTCGCCATGTACAGAATGTTGCAGGCAGCATCGGTGGCGGGAACGAGCAGGTCGTCCCGTCCGTCGAAGCTCTCGATCATCCGGGAGATAATACTGTGCAGGGCGCGGGTATCCATTTCTTCAAAAGCTCTGCGGATCTCCAGCCGAGACTCTGAGAAATCAAACAGAAGCTGCTCCTGCAGCGGGGCTTCGCCTTCCGTGAAGAAGACGAAGGAGCGCTCCTTCACGGCGGCGGGCAGCGCCTTCCGGGCAGCGAGATAGCTCCCCTGCAGCAAAAACGGATCTTCCGCCGCGAAGCCGATCGCCCCGATAATGGTCACATTGAAATAATTATGCAGCACGGAAGCCATATCCGCCAGCAAATTCTGGATGTCAGGCATCCAGAGCTGCGGATCGGGTCCACCAACCGGCAGAATCAGCGCGAAGTTACGCAGATCCAGACTGGTTACATAGCAGGCGCTAAGCGAAGAGAGCGTATCCTTCGCCATCTGTACCGTGCTTGAGCATAAGGCTACCAGCTTATCCCCGCGCGGCGGGACGGTGTCCGGCCCGAGAATGCGGCAGGTGCAGACCAGATAGGCCGGTGCGGAGAAGTCCACCTCCAGATCCTCCTTTTGCAGCAGATACTGGTTCTTGTTCTCGAACAGACCGCTTAACAGCCGGATGAAGAATTTATCCCGCTGGGCCTGGAGATTGCCGCGGTGGACCAGCTTCGGATAGCTCTCCATGGTCTGGTACTCCTCCAGGATACTAATGGCCCGGCGGATCGATTCGGCCAGCGCCTCCGGGGTCAGCTCCAGCTTCACCAGGTAATCGGTGGCCTGGACCTCAATCGCTCCGCGCGCATACTGGAATTCCTCATAGCTGGTCAGCATGATGAACAGCGGAAGCCGCCCGTACTTGCGGCGGACCGAGCCGGCGACCTCGAGGCCGCTTTTGATCGGCATTTTGATATCGCTGATTACAATGTCCGGGCGGAGGGTGTCGATCATCTCTTCCTCCTGCGCACCGTTGTGGGCGATGCCGACGATTTCAATGTTATATTGCTCCCATTTCAGCATGGACTGGAGTCCGATGCAGACCAGGGCTTCATCATCTGCGATTAATAATTTGATCAAGCTCATCACATCCTTGCTCAGTTTGCAGGGCGCCGGGGGCTATTCTCTCTGCCGCAAGGGCAGCAGCAGCTTCATCCTGGTGTAACGGCCGACCTCGCTCTCAATCGACAAGCCGTACTCCCTGCCAAAAGCAAGCTGCAGCCGCTCGTTCACACTGCGCAGCCCGATATTCTCCAGCATTCCCTTAGCCTCGTCCCCGGGAACGGTTAGGATGGTGGAGATCTGCTCCTCCTTCATCCCGACCCCATTGTCCTCGATCGTGATGAGCAGATCCGCGAAGCCGCTCTTCGTGACCCGGACCACAATATCGCCCCGGCCTTTGGGCTCGATGCCGTGGAAGATCGCATTCTCGACCAGCGGCTGGAGGGTGAAGCGCGGAATAAGCCCGGCGAGCAGCGCTTCCTCTTCAATCTCTGTGACCATGGTAACCGTGCTGCCGTACCGGTATTTCTGAATCAGGAAATAATCATCCAGCAGGCTCAGCTCATCCTTCAGCGGCATCAGCCGCCGGTTATCCTTGGCGATGCTGCGGAGCAGCCGGGACAGGGAGGTCGTCATCTCTGCAATGCCGGTGGCGTTCTGGATCGTAGCCATCCATTTGATCGAATTCAGGGTATTGTACAGGAAATGCGGATTAATCTGGTTCTGGAGCATCCGGTACTCCAGCTCCTGCTTCTGCTTCTCGTCTGCGAGCCGGCTGTCCATGAGGGCCACGATATCCTGGGACAGCCGGTTAATGCCCCGGCCGACATCGCCCAGCTCGCTGTTCCATTCAATACCCGAGTCCAGCAGGAAGTTGCCTTGGGCAATCTTGTCCATGCGTTTCTTCAACTTCTCCACCGGAAGGCTGATTGTGCGGGTCAAATACAGCGTAATGATCGCGCTTAAGACAAGCACGAGCAGACAGACACCGAGCAGGACGAGAATCCATATATTGCTCCGGGGCGCGAACTGGTCGCTGGACAAGGTCTGCGAGAGCATGACACCGCTGCGTACCGGATACGATACCACGATATGGCTTTCCCCATCATTCTGCATTTTCACCATGGACAGCTCGGTACCCGGGCCGACAGGCTTGTCACTGGTATAGGCTACCGGCTCATACGGCTCTTCAATGGCTTTGACCTGATCGCCGGTAAGCTGATAATGATGCTCGCCGAGCGTGAGGAGCAGCCGGGAATGCTCCGGCAGGGCATAGCCCTTCAGCTTGTCCGTAATGACGGAGGTATTCGCGAGCAGGTAGACGGTGCCCATCCGGGTGGCCCCCCGGCCGTAGATCGGGAACACAAAGGGAATTCCGTAGGAATTGGAGAGCGGGTCCTTAATGACCCGGTCCCATTGCTCTTCGGCCTCATTCGTCAGACCGGTGACTTGACCGATATTATGGATCGTTAGCGGAACGGAGGTGCCGAAATTCTCCACCTGCAGGAACTTTCCGCTGTTATCCGTGGCAATCAGGCGGCGTACATAGCTGTAGGAGCGGTTGATCCGCACATCGTCCTGCATCGCGTTGAACACATTCAGCGCCTGCTTGGGGCTGGCCTCCGCCGACCCGAAATATTCGGTAAGCAGGGTGTTCGTAGACGAGTTAGTGCTGCTGGTCATCGCCAGCGTAGTCAGATCAATCAGATCCTGTTCAATAATATGGGAGACGAGCTGGAGGTTGAATTCCGTCGCCTGGATCGTCGTTTTGCGCTGGTAATACGTAATCAGTTCGTAGCTGAACCAGGACAGCAGCGTGGCAATCAGCAGTGCAAAGGCGGTCATGAGCAGAATAATGCGGCTTTTAATAGTAGATTTACGTACCGTGGTGAACACTCCTTCATCTATAACTGGACCTATATAAAGCGTTTTCAACTACCATAGCATATTCCTGCGTTTCATTATAGAGTCAGGGGGAGAAGCTGAGAATTTTACAGGTTTCGGATAAGAAATTACAGGTTCGGGGCAGGCCGTGCGGAGAAAAGCACAGAATAGTGAATGAACTGTGTTTGATTTTGCATCCCCATCGGGTCTGAAAAGGCTTACACTTTGAACTAAGGCCGGATAAGCAAACGTGCCGGCTATGATAGACCATAAGAAGATAAAGGGGATACTTACATGAACTTGAAAAGATTCTACGGCATGACCCTTGCCACTGCGCTCTCCGTGAGCATGCTGGCCGGATGCTCCGGCAATAACAATACGAAAGACGCTGCTGCAACGGCCGCACCTGCTTCGGGCAACGCTGCAACCGCTTCCTCCGAACCAAGCCAGGAGCCGGTAACACTGAAATGGGCGCTGTGGGACTGGGAAGCGACTGCATACTACAAACCGCTGATCGATGCTTACAAGACTGCACATCCGAACGTAACTATTGAGTATGTGGATCTTGGCTCCACCGACTATATGACCATGCTCAGCACACAGCTCTCGGGCGGGGCAGATCTGGATGTCCTGACAATCAAAGACATTCCGGGCTACTCGAACCTTGTGAAGCAGAATCATCTGGAGCCGCTGAAGACCTACATGGGTGACAAATCCATCGATCCTTCGGTATACGGCGGTACGGTCGAGCAAATTGAAGTGAACGGCGAGGTGTATGCGCTTCCGTTCCGCAGTGACTTCTGGCTGATCTACTACAACAAAGCCTTGTTCGACAAAGCAGGTGTAGATTATCCGACCAACGATATGACCTTCGACCAATATGATGAGCTGGCCCGCAAGATGACCTCCGGCAGCGGTTCGGAAAAAGTATACGGTGCCCACTATCACACCTGGCGCAGCGCGGTTCAGCTGTTCGGTATCCTGGACGGCAAGAACACCGTGGTCGGCGGCAACTATGACTTCCTGAAGCCTACCTATGAGCGGATTCTGAAGGAGCAGGAAGATGGCATCGTTATGGATTACGCTACCCTTAAGACCTCCAGCACGCATTACTCCGGCGTATTCTACAACAACTCTGTTGCGATGATGAACATGGGCAGCTGGTTCATTGCCACCCAGATTGAGAAGGTGAAGAGCGGGGAATCCCAGTCGAAGGAATGGGGTATCGTGAAGTATCCTCATCCGGACGGCGTTGAAGCTGGGACGACTCTGGGAACGATTACTTCCCTGGCCGTTAACCAGAAGTCGAAGCATAAGGAAGCAGCTCTTGATTTCATGAACTTCGTAACGGGTGCGGAAGGCGCTAAGGTGATCGCTTCTACCGGTACGATTCCGGCGATTAAGAATGACGAAGTTATCAATTCCATCACCTCCATCGACGGCTTCCCGGCAGATGATAACAGTAAGGCTGCACTGAATACCGTTCAGACTTATCTGGAAATGCCGATTCATGAGAAGAGTGCGGACATTGAGGTTATTCTGAATGAAGCGCATGACAACATCATGACCAAGAACGCTACGATTGACGAAGGCTTGAAGGATATGAATGACCGTGTAGGCCAGCTTTTGAACAATTAAGGTGAACGTGTAACGTTAGTGTCCTGAAGGAAGGGCGGGCGGAGGCCCGCCTTCCATATAAATAGCGGACCTCACAGCACTCACATTAACAGGCATCGATGTAAATCCCACTTTACGGGGATGTTAGATAAGGTTTGGAGGAGAACGAATGCAGAACGAAACCATATTGCGTACAAATAAGAGCCCAAAAAGCCGGTTGTCGCGCGGACTCCGGGATAACCTGGTCGCGTATAGCTTTATTGCGCCGAACTTTATCGGATTTGCCCTGTTCACCCTGGTACCGATGATTTTTGCCTTTATTCTGGCGTTTGTGAAATGGGACGGGGCCAATCCGATGAAGTTCATCGGGCTGGACAACTTCTCCCGGCTGATCTCGGATACCACCTTCCACAAAGCCTTGTGGAATACGATTGTCTACACCATTGGTGTCGTGCCGCTGACCATGATCGTAGCGCTGGCGCTGGCGATTCTGCTCAATCAGAAGATCATGGGCCGTAATTTCATGAGAACGGTCTTCTTCTTCCCTTACGTGGCTTCGCTGGTAGCGGTTGCGGCGGTATGGAACTTCATCTTCAGCCCGACCATGGGTCCGGTGAACAACATCCTGCACCTGATTACCGGCATTCCGCTGGAGGACCTGCCCCGCTGGGCGGCGGATAAGCAGTGGGCGATGTTTACGGTAGTGCTTTTCACCGTGTGGAAAAATATGGGCTACTACATGGTCATCTATCTGGCCGGTCTCCAGGGGATTAACCCGGAGCTGTATGAGGCTGCTGAGCTGGACGGCGCAGGCCCGTGGAGAAGATTCCGCAACGTGACTGTGCCGCAGCTGGCACCAACCACCTTCTTTGTCCTGATGATTCTGGTCATCAACTCGTTCAAGGTCTACGATATCTTCATCAACCTGTTCGCCGGCGCGGATAACCAGCTCAACAATGCTACACGGGTCATGGTCTATCAGATCTACAACACGGCGTTCCGCTCGCTTGATTACGGATATGCCAGTGCCATGGCGATTGTACTCTTTCTGCTGGTACTCGGCATCACCATCGTCCAGTTCCGCGGCGAGAAGAAATACGGACAATAGGGGGATCTATAAGATATGGTTGGTAAAAGTAAAGGACTTAAAATCAGCTTAATGGTGCTTGTATATGCCCTGTTAATTCTGACCGTGCTGGCGATGCTGGTGCCGTATATCTGGATGCTGTCGTCTTCACTCAAGCTGAATAAGGATGTCTTCTCCTTCCCGATGCAGTGGATTCCGGCGAATCCGCGCTGGGAGAATTTCCAGGATATCTGGACCCGGATTCCACTCGGACGCTTCATCTACAATACAGCGAAATTATCCATTATTGTTACGATCCTGCAGCTGCTGACTTCCAGCTTCGCGGCGTATGCTTTCTCCAAGCTGCATTTTAGGGGCAAGAATGTGATCTTCCTGGGATACATCGCGACGATTGCGATTCCTTGGCAGGCTTACATGGTGCCGCAGTTCATTCTGATGCGCTATATGGGCTTGAACAATACCCACCTGGCAATCATTCTGCTGCAAGCCTTCTCGGCCTTCGGGGTGTTCATGATGCGCCAGTTCTATCAAGGGGTGCCGGATGAATTATGTGAAGCCGCCCGGATTGACGGACTGAGCGAATATGGAATTTGGGCGAGAATTATGCTTCCGCTATCCAAACCTGCGCTGTCCACGCTGACTATCTTCACCTTTGTCGCCACCTGGAATGACTTCCTCGGGCCAATGATCTATCTGACCGATACGAAGCTCAAGACCATCCAGATCGGTCTGCGGATGTTCATCTCACAGTACTCCGCGGAATACGGATTAATTATGGCGGCGAGTGTGGTGTCAATCATTCCGGTAGTGATTGTGTTCCTGGCGCTTCAGAAGTACTTTGTGCAGGGCGTTGCTGCTTCGGGAATTAAGGGATAGTGGATTGAGGTTAGTTGAGTAACAGCCTGGCAGTTGCAGCTTTTTGCAGTTTGCCAGGTATTTTTATACCCGAGGAGATGAGATAGTGAATAGAAAGAACCGCGTTAAGAAAAGGCTATTTTCCGTGCTGTTATCGACTGCACTTGTAGCCGGAATGTTCCCTGCACTTGGTATGCCTGTAGCCTCTGCGGCTGCCGCTGATCCGGTCTATGCTGCGGCTTATATGGGCGCGAAGTCGGCAGCAGGGACCACACTGCCAGCCAGTGTCCGTATTGGAGGACAGGAGGCGCCGGTGAGCTGGAATATCGGAGAAGATACCTTCGATGTGCCGTATGATACGGTGGCAGTTACCGGAACTGCAAATGGCGGCCCGGTTACCGCAAGTGTGGAAGTCATTCCGCCAGCGGACAGTCCGCTCGTCTACTTCGTGGACAGCGGCAGAGGAGGCGATTCTTTTGGCTATGGACCGGCTCCCTCACCACTGTATGAAGCGGTCAGAACACTGACTGGCAGTGAACTGCTTAACTCGTCGCCGGACCAGAAATATGTCGCTGGAACCACTGACTGGGGATTCGATGATTCCATCCATAAAGTAAAAAATTCTAAGAATGGCAACCTCACCGATCCCGCCACTGATCCAAGCCTATGGGTGGTAGGACTGCGCGCAGACCCTGCCAGCAACGATATTATCTATAAATTGAAAGCGCTTCAATCCGGAGTATATACCCTTAGCAGCGGTTTCTATGACTGGTACGGCACCCGTGACCGGGCCATTCAGCCACGGCTGGAATATGTGAATACGGCAGGAGTCGCCCAGACGATTTCTTTTACACCGTTCAACACGAACAAGACGAAGTTCATCTCCGGTGAATTTACCGTTCCGGGAGATATTGACACCAGCAGTTCGATGACACTAACCTATGCCAATGTCGGCGGGGAGAAGCCGATCCTTAGCTGGTTCGCTGTTGCCAAGGGCGCGATCAAGCAGAAGTTAGACAATGCCCGCGAGACGGCTGCTTCTACGGTCCGAATTCAGCTGGACGGCAAGGACATCAAGGACGGGAATGTTAACGGGCTGACCTTCAAGGGCTTCGGCGTACTTAGCGGCAACAGTACTAGCGCCCTGCTGATGGACTATAAGTCCGAGCAGCCGGAGGCCTATGCGCAGCTGCTGCAGATTCTGTTCGGGGGCGACCGCCCCTTGATCGACCATGTCAAGATTGAGATGGGCAATGACCGCAATAACTCTACTGGTCCCGACCCTTCAACGATGCGCACGGAAGATGAAGAGGCCAATGTAGCCCGGCACCCCGGCTTCCAGCTTGCGGCCGATGCCAAGGCTGTCAATCCGGCGGTCAAGGTAAGCTTCCTGCGCTGGAATGCTCCGGCTTGGGCTAACAATAACGACAAGATTTATACCTGGTACAAGAAGACCATACTGGCTGCTTACCGCCAGTACGGCTATATGGTGGATTATGTGAATCCCCATATCAATGAGCACGCGCCGGATCTGGCCTGGACGAAGGAGTATGGCGAGAGGGTCAAAGCGGATGCGTCAGACTTCAAGGATGAGCAGGAAAAGGAACTGTATCACAGCATCAAGCTGGTTATTTCCGATGAAGTAGGCATCGGCTCCTTCGGCGATGCGCTGGTGAATGACCTGTCACTGCGGGAAGCTGTGGCCGCTGCCGGGTATCATTACAACACCGATGACGACAGCCAAGGCAATTTCAAGCGGCTGGCGGATGAGTTCGACAAGGAGATCTGGAATAGTGAAGCACAGGCCACCTTCAGTAATTCGGCCTTCCGTCCTCACAATAATATGAAGGACCCTTCTGTGCCCGGGACGGGGATCGGCGGCACCGGCGGACCGCTGGAGATGGGCAATACCATTATTAAGGGCTTTGTGAATTCGCGCCGGACGCATTTCATCTATCAGCCGGCGATCGGCTCCTTCTATGAAGGCGGGCAGTACTCGTTCAAGGAGCTGCTCAGCGCACGCGACCCGTGGTCGGGCTTCATTCATTATGACGCGGGACTGCTGGTCCTGAAGCATTTTGGCGGGTTCGCCAAGACCGGCTGGGAGAACGAAGACAATACGGCAGGAATCTGGCGGGCCGTTCCCCAGGCGAGCTACACCGGAGCAACCGGCACGAACCCCGTAAGCGGGCGCAACGGAACTCCGAGCTATATGACCCTGGCTTCACCTGACAAGCAGGATTTCTCGACGGTGATTATCAATGACAGCGAGGTTGAGAAGATCTACAAGCTTAAGGCTGTCAACATGGCCTATACCGGCAATCCTTCCTTGGAGATATGGGAGACCCGTGCGGCGGAGTCAGGTCATGCTTTTAACAGCAACTATATGAAAGATATTGGAGATGTTCAGGCAGACGGCAGCGGTGTGTATACCATCCGTGTGAAGCCGTTCTCTATTCTCACTGTCACCACGCTGGATAACCGCAATAAGGAAGGGTTCAGCACACCGCTTCCGGTGGAAGGTGAACGCACAGTGCTGGATACCGATGTCACCGGGTCGGTTCAGAATACAGAGGATCAGACGCTATATGCGGATGACTTCAATTATGGCGGCCGGAGTGTTCCTGTGATCGGAGAGGGCGGACAGATCACTGGTGTGCAGAGCTATGTCAGCTCTCGCGGCGGGCCTTACAGCGTCATGCCGCGTTATACGCAGGATCTTAACGGAGCGTTCGAGGGGTATCTGGTCGATGGCACGGATAACTATGTGCTGCGGCAGCAGCTGGACCAGACGACCACCGGAGTAGGAGGGGCCTGGAATGGTGGTGACCCGGTTACTGCTATCGGGGATTACCGCTGGACCAATTATAAGGCGAGTGCCGATGTGTCTTTTGAACAGAATAGCACGTATGGAGGGAACAATTACGCAGCGGTTGGAGCCAGATACCAGGGCGGACCGCAGACGATTAACGGCACCCCTTATGCGCTCAAGTTCTGGTTCGATGGCGGTTGGCAGCTACTGTCCAGCGGGACCGTTGTGGCCAGCGGCAATGCAGCAACCGGCACCGGCGGTGTGAAGATTCCTGATTTCAATACGGCATATGACGTGTGGCATAACATTGCCATTCAGGTAGCTGGTGACACGGTCACTGCATATCTGGATCAGGTGGAGCTTGCCTCCTATACCGATTCGAATGCGAAGCTATCCGGGCGCGTGCAGCTCGCCAGCGGCTTCTATCATGTCCGCTTCGATAATCTGAAGGTAGAGAAAGTAGATGGTCACACCCCTTATTACTCCGAGCAACTGGATAATCTGGAGATGACTGATCTGGCAGAAGTCCCTCGTGCGAAGCTGGTCTATGAAGGCAATTGGGCCCATGAGAATGGAAAAGGCATGTATGTCTATCAGCGTTCTCTCTCTACCAGCCAAGGCGCTGGTGCGGTGCTGAAGTATACTTTTACCGGCACGGGCCTTGATATTCTGGGGCCGAACGACGGATCAGCGAAGCTGGAAGCCGTGGTGGACGGTGAGACGCTGGTAGTCTCGGGCGCTGCGGGCGCAGCGAAGGAGCTGTACCAGACTTTCACGCTCCGTGGACTGAATTACGGTGAGCATACGGTTCAGATCAAAGTGCTGAGCGGAACCCTCGCTGTGGATTCCGTAGCGGTCATTGGCGGGGAAGGCGCAGGCAACCCGGATACAGCGGAGCTTAAGCAGGCGGTGAGTGCTGCTGTTGCGGTCAGCAGGGAAGACGACTACCCGGAGCAAGACTGGAGGATGTTCAAGAATGCCCTGGATACCGCCCAGGCAGCACTGAATGATCCGGTTCTCTACCGGCTGGACCAGGAAGGGGCAACGCAGCTGGCGGAACGTCTGTCTTCTGCCCTTAATCTTCTGCTGTTGGGAGATGTGAGAGAGCTTGCGTCCATTCCAGATAGGGCTACCTACGCAGGTCAAGTGCCGGAGCTTCCGGCCAAGGTAGAGGCCACACTTGCAGACGGTACGACCACACAGGTGGCGGTGAAGTGGAATCTCGATGCGGTCAGCTTTGATACTCCATATGAACGGGTAGCGGTCACCGGCACCTATGGAAGCCTGAAGACCATTGCCTATGTTGAAGTGGTTCCAGCGGGGCTGGTGTACTTCCTGGACATGGGTCTTGCCGGAGATAGCGACACCCCGCCGTATACAGCCATCCGGGATCTCGCAGGCGACAGCCTGCTGAATCACAAGGCGGATCAACTGTCCACAGGGGATACTGTATGGGGACATACGAATACAGGCACAAACTATAGTGTCAAAGGGCTGGGCGGGGATGTAGTCACCACCAATAAAGCCCAGACCGGAGTGTACAGCTCGAATACGAAGAATACGCCGCTGGTCTATAATCTGCCTCTGAGTGCTGGCAAATACACGGTTACTTCCTATCATCTGGACTGGTGGAATAACCTGAACCGGACGATGGATATTACACTCAGCTATCCTGACGCTGAGGGAGAGATTGTGACCGAGACGGTGAAGACAGGCATTGTTGCCGGTGCGGGCGGGGCGGGTGTTCAATACAATTTCACACTGCCGGTCAACGGTACGGTGAAATACTCGGTGAACAATACGTTCAGCCAAGCCTCGCTAATCAGCTATCTGGCTGTAGCAAGAGATAAGACCAGTGTGGACAATGAGCAAGCTGTTGCTGAAGCGAAGAGCATAATTGAAGGAGCGTCTTACAGCGTCAAGAAGGCGCAAGCGAATAGTGAAGAAGCTGTACGGAGCTGGCTGGCGCAGACCATTAGCGGGATGCCGGGCTTCAAGGGCACCGGGGTTACCCTGGGGGACATTACCTTGTCTGCCTTCCAGGCAGCCACTGAGGATACAGAGGGCAGCTTCACTTTCTCGGTAACCCTAAGCAAGGGAGAAGCAGCGGCAGAAGCCACTGCCAGCGGAACAATCACACTGCCGGTAACGGATACGGTTCCGCCGGTTATTACCCTCATCGGCGAGGCGACAGTCAATCTGCCAATCGGTGCAGAATACACCGATGCCGGAGCTACGGCCTATGATGATCAGGACGGAGATATCACTGGCCGTATTACGACAACGGTGACTAGTGAAGTATATGGCTTGACGGAGCTGGATACGTCCAAGGAAGATATCTATACCTTCCATTATAATGTCACTGATAAGGCAGGCAACACAGCTGCTGAGGTAACCAGACGGGTCGTAGTTGCGCTGGACCCGGATGTAACGAAGCCGGTAATTACTCTGCTGGGTGAAGCAACTGTTCAATTGGAAAAGGGTGCAAGCTATGCAGATGCCGGAGCTACAGCGGCGGATGATCGAGACGGTGATATTACAGAGCGTATCGTCGCAACGATTACGCAGGGTGGGGAGACAGTGCCGGCGCTGGACACTTCGGCCTCAGGCAGCTATGTCTATCACTATAATGTGACTGATACAGCAGGCAATGCGGCTGCTGAAGTGACAAGAACGGTCACAGTAAGAGAAGAGGAGCTGCCGCCGGAAGTGAATCCAACCAAGGCGCCAACTCCGGTACCGACAGCAACACCGGCTCCTGCAGAAGTGCCAGTATGGATATCAGCACCGGCTGCAACGCCTTCGCCAACAGTAGCACCATCCCCTTCGCCGCAGAAGGAGAAGGTTCTTACAGCGGCTGATTTCCCGGCACCGGCTGGTGGGGCTATAACCGTTCAGCTTACAGATGCTACAGAATCGGTACTGCTTCCAGCCGGTTTAGCCGGAATTATAGGAGAGAACACCCTGCATCTTGCCTGGCACACATTTACTGTTGATCTGAGTCCGGAAGTGCTGAAGAGCATCCGGGAAAAGACAGCCGGTGCTGGAGGACAGCCAGAGGGAATGGCAATCCGGCTCTCCGCAGTGAAGACAGCGAGAACAGCTGCGGAGCAGCTGATCAATAACCCTGCGCTGAGCGGGTCCGTCCGGTTATCGGCGGCAAGTGATGTGATCCGCTTTGGCCTGGAAACTGTTGCTGCGGATGGAACTGCCGTACCGGTCGCAACGTTCAATGAGCCGTTGACGCTTACCTTCACGGTTGATCCTGGTGCTAACCGCAGCGTACTGGGTATCTACTATATTGCTGCCAATGGTGCCCTTGAATACATGGGCGGCAGGCTGACAGACAGTAAGCTTAGCGCCGGAATAAGTCATTTCAGCCAGTATGCGGTACTCGAATATGACAAGACATTCTCGGATGTCAGCAGCAACAGCTGGGCCAGCGGCGTTATTAAATCTATGGCTGCGAAACATATTATTGAAGGCATCTCCAGCTCCGAGTTCCAGCCGCTAGGGGAAGTCACAAGGGCACAATTCGCCGCGATGATTGCACGTGCGCTTGGGCTGAAGACGGGAAGCCCATCCATATTTGCTGATGTGGACTCGGGGCTGCGGTATGCCGAATCCGTAGCGGCAGTGAATGAGGCGGGCATCGTGCTTGGACGCAGCAAGGACGCCTTCGCTCCGAATGAACTCATTACCCGTGAGGAGATGGCAGTAATGATAGTCCGGGCATATGAACATTTGAAGGGAAGCAAGAGCAGCAGTGAATCAGCTTCCAGTTCGTTCAGTGATCATACCCTGATTCGTGACTGGGCTAAGAATGCTGTAAGCACCGCTGATCAGGCAGGGCTGATCAAGGGACGCGGCAATCAGCAATTTGCGCCGCAGGCGACTATGACCCGCGCCGAGAGCGCACAGGTCATCTTCAATCTGCTGGAGCATATGTAATTTCAAACTAACTATAAAGTAAAAAAGAGCAGCGGTTCTCCGGCTATGGGAGGACCGCTGCTCTGTGTTTAGAGGAATTCATTATCCCTTCACCGCTCCAGCCGTAAGTCCGCTAACAATGTACTTTTGGCAGAAAATATACAGGATTAGCACGGGAAGGGAAGTTAACACCAGGTCTGCGAAGATCAGATTCCAGTCCCGGCTGTACTTGCCGTAGAAATTGTACACTGAGAGCGGCATCGTCCAGTCTGAGCTGTCGGTCAGGAAATAGAGCGGAATGGTAATGTCGTTCCAGACAGACATGAAGACCATAATCGCTACGGTGGCGTTCACTGGGACGATCAGCGGGGTAACGATCTTGAAGAACACATCGAACGTATTAGCCCCCTCCAGAAAAGCGACCTCATCCAATGCCTTCGGAATAGACCTGATGAATCCGCTGTACAGAAACACGCTGAACGCCGTATTCAGCGAGGCGTAGATCAGAATAACGCTGGTGATGCTGCCGTAGAAGCCCATCCACTGCACGACACGGATCGTGGACATCGGGGCAATCAGGCCCAGATGCACATTCGGTCCTTCTCGGCCGCGTTCACAATCAGCCAGTCGCCCATGAACATCATCGCCGTTTCCTTGATTCAGGAATTTGCCTACTGCCATATCGTAGCTGTCGCTGAGAATGTCGTGGTGTAGTCTTTCTTGTAGACCTCATACTGTTTGCTCCAGGAAGGTGGCGAACTCGGGAACATCGGACCACTTTTTGCGGCCGGCATTAATGTCCTCGAACAGGGACGGCCCAGGCTGCTGCTCAGATGGATTCCGTTAACAGATGCAGATGCTGCGAATGCCGGAGCCTTTTCTCCTTCCCGCAATGCGGGGGAGTTGGAGACCAACCGCTACGTCCATGCATTCCGTTTGATAATAACCAAGCCGAACATGATCTCTGTTAGTTAAAAAAATACATTAATTTAAAGGTATTTACAAAATATTCAAAAAAGATTCTTTTCCTGAATCCGTGAAACGAAAAACTGAAAAAGTTAGAAAAACATCCCCCGGTGAAGTAAACTAACGAAAAGGGAAGAATTCCCGTATTT
>NZ_ASPS01000067.1:0-29310 GCF_000517865.1 Paenibacillus sp. FSL R7-269 | reverse complement strand
CAATCTCGTCGACAAGATACGGCTTGCCTGACGTGAGGTAACTACGCGGTGCCTCCGGGAACACGATAACGTCACCTTCGCGAGCCGAGCGGTCGACCTTACGATATTGCGCGCCTTCGAACGTGAGCTCATCGGATGGGGATACGGGAGCCTCGGCGGTAACTGCGGAGCTTACTGGCGCGAACGTCTCGTAGCGATCACGGTGATCAAGGAATACGTAGCGCTCGTCTCCGACATCGTCTTTGAACGCGGGGTCAGCGTCTTCATCAGCGTAAACGGCATAGAACGCGCCCTCCGCGACGTCCGTGTAACCGCTCAGCGCCTTAACGATATCGCCCGCTTGCGCCTTACGGTCAACTTTGCGGTAAGCCTGACCGTTAACCATTACGTCTACTGCCGGATAAGTTACGTTCAATTTCGCCATTTAAGCGTATCTCCTTCGTTGGGGCTGAGCCTTCGGCGATTACCGTTGTCTCCTCCGCCCCGGTTTGTACGTTCACGTTAGCGCACCGCTTAAGCCGCGCTAGGCAATTCCGTTTCTTCCGCGAGTGCGGCCGCTGCTTCCGTATAAATATCGCGGTTCAACGCTAACGACAGTTCGATCCAGCGCTCAGATGCGCGAGCCTCCGCGCACCAGTACTCCGTTAAGCAGCGATTCTCGAACATGAACACGCGTGGGACTTCGCCCTCGACCGCCCATACGCCAATTACGTAATCAGCGTCGGCCAGGTCGTACGTCGTTCCGTTTCCTTTCTTCGCGTATACAACCAGGTCGCCTCCGCGATCCTTACGCTGGCGAATCGTCTTAATTTGTATCTTCGCGTATTCTCCGCTGACCGGGTCTTTCGCGAGCACGTCATACGCCTCGTCAGTTTCCGATTGATGCACGGTCCATCCGTTAGCTAACAGCGCAAGACGCGCCGCCAGCTCCGAATACTTACCTACGTTTTCACTTAAGTGTGCGATTGTTACCGTCTCCCTTCGTTTTTAGCGCAGCCACATTCCGCAGCGTACGCACTTCGCGGTCTTGACTGCGGCCGGCATAACGTTCGCACAGCCGCAGTAACAGCGCCGATTAATGTAGCGTGTCGCGCCCATAATCGTCCTCCTCTTCGTCAGCCTGCGTCGGCAGCGCGAATCCTACGACCGCTGTTCCGTCGCTATTACGTCCGGCTTCTGTTGCTGGCCCGATCTGCACACGCACATCGAGCGCATAATCTTCGCCGGTCAAATCGCGGATCGTGTTAATAAACGCAGCGACATCGTGTGCCGCCGTAGGCAACTGCGCGGACTTACTGAGCGCGAGGCCGACGGTTAGCGAAGACTTTACGTCAACGATTTCGTCGGAATCGGCGTTTACCTCCGTTGTTACCGGTACTTCTGACATGCGCGGTCGCCTCCTTCGTATAGTTGCGTAGACTACCACTCGTTAGAACGGTAAATCAGATTCATCGATATCCAGCGGGGCGTCAGCGTCTGCAGGCGGCGGAGTCTGTGCGTTAGGCTGCGCTGATGAACCTGCGTTAGCACCGATAGACAATCCGAGGCGTCCGATATCAAAGCCGGCGATTACGAGATTCTTCGTTTGCTCAGCGGTGTCAGCTACGTACAAGCACGTTTCGAAATCCGATAAGACGAACGGAGCCTCGCCGAGCTTCTCGAAGTTAGCGCGTTCCTCTGCGGTCAGGTCGCGGTCCATTTTCACGATGGCGGACAGCGCGACGACTGCGTTCGTACCGGTGCCTTTCTTCGTCAACTTGAACGCTATTGCGTCGAGGTCATCGAGATTATCCTCGATCGTAGCCTTAAGCGTTTGCTCCTGCTTCGGACTTAGATCGACTACGATATCCTTGCCGGTCGTGAGGTCGAAGAATGCGCGCAGGTAACGTTTCTTACCTTTGTAGAGATACGCCTCATCCGTGAATACTTTGACCGCAGCTTCATCCGCGCCGGCTTCTTTGGCCGTGTTAGCATCCGCGTAGAGAAGGTCAGCCGCTTGATCCCATAATGACGGATTCTTAGTTACGTAGCCTTTAGCGTTGCGCTCGGCGGCTTTCTCCGGCAGGAACGTGTTAACTTTGCCGAACATTCCGTATCCGTAGTACTCCGCGACATCGTTAATCGACTTGACTCCGACTTTAAACGCTGATCCGGACTTAAACGAGATAATCGGACTCTCTTTCGCGCCTCCTTCGTTGTTACCTGCCGCTGCTGCCTCCGCGCCTACCTTCGTAAACATGCTCATTCGATCACGCTTCCTTTACGTTTTATTTAGCGGATAAGGGAACCGCTATCCCGGACCTTATTTCCCGTGTCCGCAGCGCGGCTCAAGCGCTAATCATCGCTCAAACCGTGCGGCTGGCGCGGGAAGCGCCTATGACGTCATCGATACGTAGCCCTCCGCGAAACTCGTTAACTCCCGCTTAGCGCGCTTGACGGCGGCCAGCACTTCGCATAGTTCCGTTTCGACTACGGCGAGCTCAGCGGTCAATACGGCGGTTCGCGATTCCGAACGTGTCCGTAATAACGCGATGTTAAGATCGATGCGGCGCGCTTCTAATTCCGCTTTCTTAGCTGCGCAGCCGCGTTCCGCCTCAAGTGCGCGGACCTGGCGCTTACGGAGCTCCTTTTCCGCGAGCTCGGCGATACAGTCAGCGGCTATCTGCGTGCGGGATGCGTATCGTACGGACATTACAACGTCGGCGAATAGGTCCGCGAAGAACATGATCTTACCGTTAACGAACAGCCGCGCCTCGTTTCCGTCTTCCGCAACGGTATTGCATACGTAACGGGCGGCGCTGAGCTTATCGTCAAACCACGCGGATACGTTATCGGCCGTAGCGCCAAACCGTTCGGCGGCGCGTTTAGTTGCGTGAGCACTAGCGGTCCAGGTCATGCGATCACGCGTCCTTTCAATACGTAGGGCCAGCCGCGCAGCACATCGATGTAATCCGCAGCGTCTTCGTATTCTTCGTAGCTTCCGTTATAAATGCGGTCGACATAGCGGTCAGGCTGCGCGGTAAGCTTCGCGATAGGCTGCCGAACGATTTCCGCGTCCTTTTTACGTTTATTTGCGTTCATATATCGTGTACCTCCGTATAATTTAAGTGGGCGCGGTTAAATAAGCGTTGACAACCGCAAATTTTTTGCGTAAAATTGAAAACGTTAAGGTTTCGTTTGGGATTTTTTAGGGTAATCTATACATAAGTGATAATAACTACGCGAGTGTGATATACTTTACACAGAACGGACTTTCTGCCCGATTGTCCGTTCCGTGTTTCTCAGCTAAACGGCTAAGTTCTCGTACAGTCCGCCGAAACGATTGGCGTCGTAACTGCGGGACAACTTACGTAACTTATCGTTAGCAACTTTGTGGTGAAGGCCGACGGATTTGGCGATCTGAGTCGGTCTGGCGTCTAGCGGCGCTGCGAGAAAGGCTTCGACGAGTGACATCGTCGGGGAATCAGCATTACCTACGAGGGAGCGTATCAGTTCGAGCTGATGCGCTTTCCTTGCGTTTGGCCGGTCAAACACGGCGGCCTCCGTTGTCTCGGCGTCAGCGGGTTCGGACATTGGCGTGTCTTCATCCGCTGGCTTATCGAGTGTGGCGTAAACCCTTCGTGCATATCCGCCTTGCTTTCCGCGTACTACGTCAATCGCGGTGTTCCGCAGGGCCGTCCGCAAGTACGTCTGCAGCGTTGCCCTTCCGTCATCAACGTACCTGGCGTGAGCTTTCCATAGCGCCTCGTTTAGCGCGCTGATGAAGTCCTCCGTCGGGATGCGCGTCTTGCGGCTGTTTAGCCGGGCGATCGCGGTGATTTCGGACTTAAAGGTAACGTATACTTCGTTGAATGTCATGAGCTACGTCCTCTCTATTCAGTTGTTGTTTTTGGCTTATATTGTATTAATCGCAGTGACTGGTTACTCCCGCACCTTTTGCGGATAATAATTAAATAATCTTTTCGGAGGCAGCGCGATGTATGAAATCGGGCGCTGCCGCATCACTGACATTTTGCGTGAGATCGGATGGGATCAGCAGCAGCTCGCAGATTACGCGGAGCTCGATAAACGGACAATCTCGTTTTATGCGACTGGCCGGCGTAAGAAGATGCCGCTTGTTATTGCGCACACAATAACGGAGGCTATCCTTAGGTACGCGGACGTCAAGTACAGTCCAAGCGATCTATACGAGTTCCGCTATGCACCGCGTAAAAAAGAAAAGTGATGCGTCAGCGAAAGGGACAGACTACGGTCTTCCCGCCGATATCGTCTACAGAATGTAGACTTTACCGTATTAACAAACGCGGTCGCACCGTATCAATCCGCTTAGCACTTTCGCAAGCCAATCGCGTTCCCTCGATACCTACCGCGTTAAAATCCTTACCTCCGCTAATCTCAACGTTATACAGGCGTACATACCCGCGCATCTTCCGCGTAATCTCCCAGCGCAGCTTCTCGCCGGCCTCATCGTTATCCCCCGCGATTAGCAGCTCCTCGATCGGACTCCTTCGTAACAACTCCGCTTTCTCATCCGTAAACTCCGAGCCGCCGACCGCTAAGCCAAACGTACCGGCTGACGCTGCGGTCATCGCGTCAATTTCCGCCTCAACGATAGCCGCGCGCTTTATCTTGCGCCGATACGCGATGTCGATCCCGTAAATCATCGACTTGACCGGCGACCCGCCCCGCGCGTACCAAAACGCTTTTCCCCACGTTGCCCGCCACTTCGCGTTCATAACGTCGCCATTCGGTCCAGCCCACGGCATCACAACGGCATTCTTCGCGTTATCGAATCCGCATCTGTACAGCCGCTGAATAATTGGCGCTATTCCACGGCCGGTTAGGTACGGAATTCCCGCGCCAGCTATTTCCTGCGCGATATACGCTGTGATGTCGACGGGCCTGCGTTTAGCTGGCGGTCCCGTGCCGCGTAAGTTAATCCGCAATTCCGGCCGCGCGTATGCGTCAGGGACTTCGTACAAAATTTCACAAGCTTCAGCGTTTGTTATGTTCCGCAAGAATGCGTATAAACGGATGGGGCCGCCACTCTGCCAGTCCGGGTCGATCGCGCCTTTATCCGACCAGCATCCGTAATACTGCGAAGATGGATCGCGGTTGATAAAAAAAGATGGCGCGTTATCGGACCGCAGGCTGAACGGGGAGCTCGCGATGAGCTTCGTTGCGTGCGGGATGACATTGCGCCAGGGGTAGCGTTCTATTTCAGCGTCAAATAAGGCTGCGTTTATTGCTCTTTCCATAAAGCAGCCTCCTTCCATATTATTGATTATTATTATCGTTTGTGTTATACTTATCTATGGCTTAAAATGATGGAGTTAGCGCAATATTCAAGCGACGTCCGAGTGCGGCCTTTTGAGAGAGGTGTTCCGCGATCTCGTTTGCTTGAGTGAGTAAACCGGTGGCGCGTAAGTACTTAGGCATTGTCCAGCTTGTTCTACTTACGACGCCGCTTTCCTGAAACTTCTGCGTAATAGACACGTCATATCTCTTTATAAATTCGGCGTCAAACAGCCCCCAATAAGCACGCTCGGATACATTGTTGTCCTGGCAGTACGTGTATTGTTTACGCGCCAAAGACCGTTCCAATAGAATGATTGCTGGGTCCGGTCCGCTCGGCCGTACGCGCTGGCCGCCGACTGATTTACGTGCTGCCTTCCCGATAGCCGTCCCGCGCTTCTTACCAATAAATGCCTCCATCGCGGAGAGTACCCGTCCTTGGCTATTAAATGCGGAGAACTCTTGCGAATCTTCAACGATATCCTTATTTACGCCAAACTGTGACAAGTCTACGTTTCCGTTATGGTTTACGTAGCGATTATACTCCGCCACAACTTCACGGCTTGTTGCGTTAAAGTACGGGTTCTTGGCGTAGATATCCGTGATTAGATCGCGCACGCCTTCAGACGACCACGCTTGATATACGGCTAGACGGTCGTCGATATCAATCTCCGCATGTTTGAAGAATGTGCGCAGCGTGGATGCGCCAGGCTTTTGTATGATGTAGCGTACAAGAGAGTGCGCGGTTATTGCTTCCTCGCGTACATCAAACTTAACTCCACCAATAAGCATTTGGTACAGCATGTTCTTGAGCATCTGTTCGTTTATAGCATCAGACAGCTTGTCGTCCCACCCCGCGCCTACATATGCTTTAATTTTTCCAGGAATCCTCCGCCAGGTCAGGACATCGTTAGTGACCACTTCCGAGAACGTGCGGAACGAGCTTAGGTTGATTGTGTCGATAACCGACTCGTCGATTGCAGTACCTTGTAGCCTAACGCCTGGAGTTGCGCAGTTTGCCGGTACGCTTTTGAAGGTGTTATCGGTCAAGTCAAGACCGATCTTCTTAAAGCCAAAGGCCGGCATCTCGGACTCCGCTAAGATATCAACCCCTTTTGTACGGAAATGTGCTATCTGACCTGCGTTACTCGGTCCACTATTTTCCTGTGCTGCTTGGAACTTCTTCAACAATGTTACTCCCTTTTTCACGTTACCCATTTGCGATCGCCTCCATAATTTTTTCTGCTCTATCGTAATCATGTTCTATTAACATCCGCAATGATATCTCCGCCATAAATCCCATTTGCTCCATATAAAGCTCTTTTGCCAGCTCATCCGTAGCTCGTGTAAAGTCCCCGACTGACATCGAGAGGTTCCCAACAAACGGACGCAGACTCTCGTGAAAGAAACGTAATAGCGATCTGTCCGGTCCCAGCGGTAACTCTCCGTACTCCTTTACCTCCGCAGACGTCCGCGCCGCATACTCGATTAACTCAAAGATACGCATGTCGATCGTCGGCTTTGCGGTAATTTGCGTTTCTTCTTCGTCCAGCTCTGCGTCGGCACCCCGTACAATCTCGCGTTTTAAATCCGCGTGAACCGTTCCGACCGATACGCCTTCTTGCTGCGCTATGTCCCGGATAGTAAGTCCAGATTCGTGCGCGGCTTGTATGCGTTCAGCGCGTTCGGTGATTGCGGGAGTGCTTGCGAGTGTTGCCGGATACGATTTGCCGTCCGCTGAGTCTGCCGTTTGTTCAGGTGTTAATTTTTGATCACCTGAACAGCCTTCCGCTTCCTTCGTCCAATTTACCGCTGTTCCGTAGCTGATTCCGAGCCACGCGCCAATCAACCGGTAACTCTTGCCTGCCCGACGCAAAGTTACTGCGGCTTCCTGCTTCTCCTTCTTCGATATATCGCGGCCTAGCGTATTGAGAAAGTACGCGTGGCCCTCTTTTTCTTCGTCGGTTAGCGCGAGATGGCGCATAACCGGTACGAGTTCAAGTCCGCAGTCAATCGCGGCGCGGTAACGGTGGTGTCCGTCGAGGATTACGTAGTCCTCATCGACGTGAATCGCGTTTTGTATTCCGTTAACGCGGATGTTCTCTACGAACTGTTCATAGCGCTCGCGGTCCATACTCTTCCATACTTGATAACGCCCGACGCTTAACCGCGATACTTCCGTAATGTGCGTTTCGGCGGGCTTTTGTTTGGCTTGCACATTCATTTTTCATCCTCCTATATAGTAATAACGCAAGATAACCTCGCGCTGCCTGCCGAAGAGGTCGGCGTAGCTGTTAGCGGATCGGCGCATGTGGTGCGCTCAGTTCCGTAACCTTTTTAGCGGAGGTTTCTTGCGTGGTTTGGCGAACGTTAGACTGGCGGGAGCCCGGCTGCTGTCCATGTGTGGGTTGACGCGGGGTGAGGCTACTGTTTCGGGGTATATCGTGTACAGCTCGTGTGGTTAACCTTATGCCACTATACTATACGTATTGGCACATCTAGTCAATCTTTTTTCTTAACATGTTATGCAAAAGGATTATTTATTAAAGAATGTGGTATAATGTTGGCATCCCCCACAGGAAAGGCGTTGCACTATGTTATTACCAAGCTACCGGCCTCTACGCGTAAGAATGGCAGAGCGTAATCTATCAAGGAAAGACCTGGAGGCCGCAGTCGGAATTAACCGTAATACAGTCAGCCGCTTGTATAACGACAGGTCCGTTTCGATCGATACGCTCGCCGTCATCTGCGAATATTTAGACTGCCGCGTCGAGGACGTAGTTGAGTTCGTACGAGCTACGGATTAAACCCCGTAAACATTGCGGCCTGCGCTGCCGTATCAACCTCGCGCAATACTCCGTAGTCTAAGAGCGCGGTCAGCTCTACGGTAAATCCTTCGCCACCATTACGGCCCTTTTCGATGCCGAGGCGTCCGATTCCGTTCGATGCGTCAAACGAGAATAGATTCGTTGCGATTTCGAGGACGGCCTTCGTCGTCTTCACCTTGTCGCGCTTCGGCAGGCGGATTTCACGCTGCGCCTCATCCTCCGTATCCTGCTTCTCACTATGCGCCTGAATCGTATATATGCCGACGACGTCATGCTCGCCGATGATGCGCTCGAAGTTACGCGCTGCCTGTTCCGCTGCTCCCCCGGCGGTCTTATTTGCGTTCTTCCCGTATACGTCTTCGAGCCCGTAAAACGGATCAACGACAACGACGTCAATGTCCGGACGCATAAGGAGCTCACGTTCAAGCGCGTCGAGTGTCCGCGTAAGACTCTTGTCCCCTTTCGCTTGTAAGATCAGCTCGCCCGGATAATGCTCGTTAATCTTCGCGAGCGTATCAAATAAATACGCTTCGATATCGTCTTCCGCCGTTCCCGCGAGTAGCTGCTTATTCGGTAGCCCTACGTCCTTAACTCCGAGCCCCTCCGCCTGCAGCACGCCGTCATCCGCCGTCATAATCGATAGTAACCGCGATAGCCACGGATACCATTTTACCTCGTACGACTTTACGAGTATGCGCGCGCCCTGACGTAGTAAGCATTCGATAAGCACTTCGGATAGATACGTCTTGCCGCGCCCGGACTCCGCCATGATCCCGTATATATCACCGGAGAACAGGCCGCCGATCTCGTCGTTAAGGCGCTGGAATGGCGTCTTCCATAACGTGAACGACTTTCCGGCCTTCCGCTTCATATATTCCTCGCGGTATTTAGCGGACAGATCGTCGAGGCCGGAGCCCAGCTGTTCGGGAACACTTGTTCGTGTTTCCAGTTTAATCCGTTCTAGCTGGCGAGTCAAGCCTGTAATGAACTCGTCCGCCGTCTTCCCGTCGAAATCGTCCTGTAGTCGCGGATCGCTTAGTACTTCCGCCGCCGCTCGTTTGCCCGCCGCGTCTTTAATTTCACGCGCCAAGTATTCGTAGCTATCCGTTACGCCAGGAATGTATGCGCAAACATCGTCGGGAAACTCCGCTACGAACGTTGACAATGACGGCGCGGCTCCGCTGTTTTCTGCTGCGTACTTCACTACGAAATCGTGGGCGCGGCGCTCCCCGTCCGTTGCGTAGTCTGTACGCTTGACTCCGAGCCGCGTAATCGCTTGGACGTCGCCTGTATCGACGATCTTTGACAATAGTTGTTGTCCATGCGCTGCCACCGCTACACCTCCTAGTTTACACTCGCTTTACACTTTGTCCAAACGCCAAATTAGGCGATTTTTTCGTGAGCAATTGGGATGATTTACAAGTATTTGGTCGGCATTAGGGAAAAGGTTAATTGTGTTAACTCTTTCTCACTCCGTTATCATGGCGCATTTTGTCGAACAGGCGCGATAGCCGTACTCACTCCGTTGGCTCCTTGCGCTACCTCACCGTAGCTCTTTATTTCGCCCGTTTACGCTGACTTCCGTATCCCGCGCTTACTCTCGCCTACGAACGCCACGTCAACGCACATGTCACGTATGCGGTCCGCGAGCCGCCGATCGAATATCGCGGAGAGGTCCGCGAGCGCTACGTTTGACGTATAAACCGTCGGCAGGCCATTCGTCACGCGGTGGTTTACGACACCGTGTAAGTCCGCTCTGAATGCGTCACTCGCCGACCGTACGCCGATATCGTCGAGCACTACGAACGGGGCCGCTTTCGCCCGCTGCTCCATCGCGTAATATTCGCGTGCGATCGGCTCGGCGGTCTCTTGCGGCACGTGGCTACGGTTGAAGCCGAGGAACAGCGTTTGCCAGGCGTTCACATCGACGAATAGGGCCGGCCGTTCATGCGGAGTTAAGCCACGCTGAATACTTCCGATATAATGGCGGATGATCCATTCGTTAACCAGCGCGGCGGCTGACGTAGTTTTACCGGTGCCGGGTTCGTCGCTGTACAGGTATAGCGATTTAATACGCTCAGCCTCCGGATCAAATTGGCGTGAGAATGTATCGGCGTACAGCGCGAGTTTCCGATAAGCCGACGCCTGGTTATCGCGGGCCGGCGAATTAGCTAACGTAAGCCGCGCGTAGTCGTCCGGTAGGCCCGCCGCTGCTACGCGTCCGCCGCGCCCATTATGGCCCATAACGCCAACCCAAGCGCCGCACATCGCGTTACAGGACGGTCCGCCGGCGTTCTTACAATGCGCAGCGAGTACGCATTTACTTTCGTTGGTTCCTGCGCTAGTCAATTGCGCACCTCCCTCCGTTATAAAAACTCCGCTATCTCTTCGTCCGTCAACCCGCCCGCTGCCGCTTGCTCAACGCGTTCCTTCCGTTTCCCTTCCGCCAGCACCTGCGCCATGATACGCGGCAGCATGTACGTTATCAAAAACCCCGCCGTCAATTGCGGATACTGCGCTGTTACGCGATGTTCCGTGAAAGCGCGCTCGATTGTTTCACGCAGGGCCTCCGCACCATACAACGTGAGCGCACGTTTGATTACGCCTTGTTCGAAGCGCCAGCCCCCAGCGGCCGGTATATACGGATCAGCTCCGTAGCGCTCACGGTTAAGGTCGATTATCTGCGTCATGACGGTTAGCGTGTTCCAATCGGCGGGCGGTAGGTTACGCCAGTCCTTGCGCTGGTCGCCAGAGATGCGCGGTTTACTCTCCGCTTTCTTGCGTGGAGCCATCGTTAGCCGCCTCCTCTACGCTTACATTAACGGTGATACTCGCGCCTTCCTCCATATTGTCAGCGAACCACCTCGCTATCTCAGCGCGCATTTCTTCCGTATGGGCAGCGCGGCGTTCTGGCGTGTAGCCTCCGTATATGGCGTTTTCCTCTGCGTCAAAAACGTTAGTCGCAGACACTTCGATCTTAAGCGTGCGCTTCATAATCAAGCGCCTCCTTCGCAATCCGCGCCATCTGAGAGCGCGGCATCATTCCGTGTTTGCGGTCGTCCATACGTTTGAGTGCGGAGCGTAATCGTTCGTTCTCCGCTAAGTACGATTCCCTCACCGCTTTATGCTGCGCCAGCTCAACACGCAAATGTGCGCAGGAATCGCAATGATCGATCGGCTTCATCGTGGCTTGCATATCCGCAATGACTTCGTAGAGCCGCTCGTTCTCCTCCGTAAGTTTAACGCTCGACACGCGCTCTCTTTCGTACATACGTAGATACAGTGAAGCGCTATCCTGCATGTCACGCAACGCGGTTGCCATAAAATTACTCATCCGCAGGCACCTCCGTCAGTAATTTACGCAGCATCTCGACTATGATTCCGCCTGAGTACGTCATGGCAACCGCGATGCCTGCGCGGAGTTGAGCGAGTTCCTTACGCGTGGATTCGAGTTCCTCGCGAGTATAATACGAATCGTCTTCCGCGCGCTCCGCCTGCTTAATATAATACGCGTTACTTTCGCACAACTCGCGGATTCTCCGCTCAGCCGCAATCGCCCGCGCAATAGCGTGAGGCCACGCTTTAGTTGCTTCGTGTACATATACGCCTATGACGCTGTCCTTACTGCAAAACGCCAGGTCCGCCTTTAAATCCCGTTTAATCTCCGCCATAATTACGCCGCCCCTAACGTTATAATATTTCCGATCACGATTACGACCAGCGACGCAATTATCGCCACATCCGCGCTTAGCAATATCGATACGATTGCCGCGATAAGTCCTACGCCTATTAACGCTTTCCCCGCGAGATACCGTACAATTCGGTCGCCTAAGTCAAACATTCCGCATCCTCCTCGTTATTTTCTGCGGGCTTCTCCCCGCGATAATGCGCTATTATGTCCGCTACACTTTCGAATTTCACTTACGCTGCCTCCTTCTCCGTTTGTAAATACGCTTGATATGCGCGCTGGGCCGCTTGTGTCTGCGAGAACGGAGCTCCAACGCGTAAACACTCCGCTACAAACTCCGCATCGTCATCGCGGAACGGACTGCCCACCGTATACA
The DNA here is from genome assembly GCF_000517865.1 of Paenibacillus sp. FSL R7-269. NCBI lineage: Bacteria > Bacillati > Bacillota > Bacilli > Caryophanales > Paenibacillaceae > Paenibacillus > Paenibacillus sp. FSL R7-269. Next base: position 17,123 of record NZ_ASPS01000067.1, on the reverse strand, counting down.
GCCGCCAGTGAACGAGTTCATGCAGCAGATTTCCGGCGATATTATCCGGACCTAACCGCTCATTAACTGGCGCAGACATACGTATCTCCTGCAGCCCCGTTTCCGTATTCCACGCGAACGATGCGCCCCTACGCGTCCAGTTCCGCGCAGTCAGCCGGAGCGTTCCCGTATAATCCACGCCCCAATGACGCCGGGCCAGTTCGTTTGCTAGCGCTAAGAGACGTGCCTGTTCCGCGAGTAATTCCGCCTTTGTCATACGTCCACCTTCCCGTTCCAAGCGTTAAATTTAGCGGCAGCCTCCAGCTTTTGGCGTTCTCTGATCGACAGCTCTCGCCGTGTATGCGCATCAACGGCGATATCACGACGATACGAGTAAAAGGCCGCTTCGGTCAGACGCACGTAATCCGGACGGTCAGCGTCATACGGACCATAGCCGCGCATATTCTCGATGTTAACGCGGTATATCTTACGGAACCCGAACCGCTTGCGTGGTACGTAGATTTTAATGACCGCATGCGATGGCCGGTCGAACTCGTCCGTTACCTCTCTGATAGTAACGCGATACTCCGTTCCGTCCGGCGCGGTTACCGGAAATTTACGCAGCTCCATCGGTGACCACCTCCGTCGCACAATGAGCGTTACAATAAGCATGCTCACTAATGATTAGCGGATTATCCTCCGCACGTATCTCTTTTCCGCAAACGTATCCGCTGTCCGTACGTCCGTAACACGTAAACCACCAACCGTCTGCGAGTAAAACGGCCTTCGGTACGTAGCCCTGCTCCGCGTACTTATCATAAGCCGGCTGCCTCAGCGCACGTACCGCGATATATTCACCATCCCACTCGTACGCCTCGCTCTGCAGTATCGCCGCACTACGTTTATCCGCGAATACAAGCTGCTGATGCTCCGCGTTTTTATCCTCCACGTGATAGCACTTAAGCATTCGGGGACACCTCCGTTAATTTAACGTTAAAATACTTGCGGAAATGTGCGAAGTCATCTTCGGTTAGCGTGCGCTGCTTATCGCAAGTTGTGCATTGTATCACGAAGAAGGCGCGAAGACGCGGGTCCACGCTTCCCGGTTTCATAAACGTATCGTCCAGCCGCCAATCGTGTTCATGCGGAGGCTTGCGCTTAAACGGCCACATCAGCGCCCACTCCTCGCAGTTTATAGATTACCGCAGCTAATCCGATCGCCTCCGAAGCCGTCTCCGCAATTCCTTGCGCGACTATTTCGAACGGCTCCTCCCCGCAATCGAAGCACGGCTCTCCCGAAGTGTACCCGAACGAAGCTACGTATTTATTCGATGCGGCACGGTAGAGATAAAACTCACCAAGGATCGCGTTGAGCACGTTGGCCGCTGCGGAAATGTCCGTCGAGTATTTCGGAGTGAATGACGGAATGCCTTCCGGTCCCCATATCGCAGCGCACCAGCGCAACGGATCGTTTGCCGGCGGAAGTAACCATCGCGCGCCGTCTATGCGCTCATCCCATTCCCATCCGAACACAACCTCCGCAATCCAGGCGTCACGTTCTATGTCGCTAAGCCCCGTCCACTTTGCGATAATCTCATCGCGAGTCATTACGCTACACCTCCCCCCACGTCTACGATTCCTTCACCGCGACAATGGCGGCACACCTCGCGCTTACCGTCCTCCATCCGCGATAGGAACGAGCTGATGTACGCTTCGAGATTCGTCTGCAGCTCTGCATAATCTTTACCACGCACAGCGGACGTAGCGTCCCTGCCCGTAGGCTTCCGACTATACTCCGGACCGTACACTTCGATCACCGCAACGCTTTTCCACCGCACCGGGACCGTCTCGATTCGCGGTTTGCGTGACCGAGCTGTCGGGTAATAGGATCGCGTTGTTGTTTCGTGATACGGAATTGCGATACGCTCACTTACGGTCAAAGTCTGTATGTTCTTGTAGCTGTCCATAACGTACTTACCGTCACTATTGTCTACGCGCTCTTTTATGCGCTCCCATAGTAGGTCGAATACGTTCTTGCCCGAGATGAAACACGGATACTTGTGCTGCGTTTCCCTGTATCTCGCGATATTATTCGGAAACTCGATCGTTACATAGCTCGGTATCGTCACCGGTTCGCAATTTCGGTCGATAATCTCGAACTCTACCGCTTCCAAGTACGTCGTCGGCTCGCTGTGTACGGCGCGATAAAACTCCGCATTCTCTCCGCATAAATCCCCGTCGTCATCCCGTGTAAAAGCGTCAGCCGGCAGTTCATGCGGTAGCTGCGTAATCTCCTTATAGCGGTCGTACAGCGCATAGCCAACGCGATACCCCGGAGCCGTCCGCTTGACTTCGATAGACGTTACCGTTCCGTCAACGATCGCGTAGTTCTTGTCGCCCGGCGCAGGGACCGCAGCCTCTCCGTTAATAACGTAGCTCGACCCGAATCCGCTATATGACGAAAGCTTAGCGTAGGATACTCCGTCCTTTTCCATTACGATGATTTTATCCGCCATTCCTCATCCGCTCCCTTATCCGTATAATAACTCCGCGTAAATATGGCGAAGGTGTGTTTCCGGCTGTTTTTCGGCGGTAAATAGACGTTTATATCGCTACCCTTCCGCTGACACTCCGGCCATCTCATCGCCGCTATTTCCGCGTGATTTCAACGTAGAAACTACGCGTCACACTCTCCGCACAATGTCGTGACCCAATTATCCGGGTTTTGCGCGTTCTGCTCGATATCGCCGGACGGGTTGCCGTTAATGTCGTAGCGGCTAACCTCGTCTTCATACGCGAACACCTCTCCGCACTTATCGCATGTAAACTTCATTACGCCGCACCTCCTTTCGTAACGGTAACGTCCGGCCACGTATCGACCGCCGCGCTCATAGTCGTTGTTATGCGCAATGTTTCCGTCTGCAGAAGCGTTATGAATTCCGCGAGGCTGCCGGTATCTGCGCTGACCGCCGCATTAAACCGTACGTAATCGAGAGCCGCGCGAAGTCCCGACGTATTCACCGGATAATACGCAACGTCGTCCCACACTTCGCGTTTAGGCGGGAATGCGTTACCCTCGACCGCTTTGTATCCGGGAGCCTGCGTTGGGTCTACGATGCGGCGGCGTTTGACTACGAAGTTATTAGCGTTGGCGTCCGATTGGATTGCGTAATCTGGCGTGAGTTGTGCGTTAAACATTAGGCTGCGCCTCCTTCGTTAATTCCGGGAATTCCGATGCCTAGCGCATCGAGTACGTATTCCATTCCGGTAGCGTACGCGATGTCCGTCTGCCGTCCCTCCGCCAAGGTATCGCGGTACATTTCCCGAATATCAGCGTACGCCTTCTCGCGTCTCTCTTCCTCCGTTAGCTCGCGTTCGTATCCGTCAAGCAGAGCGCGCATTAACGTGTCGAACGGGATTTTACGCAGGTTAAGCGCTATAGGACCGACGTACGTCTCCGTAACGTAGGCGTGCGCAATCCCTTCGTTATCAAACGCTGGGTTACTAGCGCTATCCCTCCGTAGCGTTTCGATTGTGTCCGCCACCTCGTGCGGAATTGTTACCGGTTTAACTTCGCTCATTGCGCGCCCACCTCTCCGTTGTTAATTCCGCTGATCTCGATGCCCAGCGTGTTGACTGCGTAAAGGATTCCGTCAGCGTACGCTTCCTGCTCGGCGGTTGTTCGATACCGTAAAGGTCCGTGTACGAGCTCTTGGTAAATTTCCGTATGCGCTAGTTCGCGTTTCTCCTCCTCCGTCATCTCGCGGTCGTATCCGACGATTAGCGCCACCATCAGCGTATCAAACGTAACCTGCCGCAGCTCGGACGTAGCCATCGGAACTCCGCCTCCCGTGCGCATCCACAATTCCGCGATAAACTCGTTACTCTTACCGAGGCTGCCGCGCAGCTCCTCGATCCTGTCCGCTACAATACGCGGGAGCAGCGCCTTCTTAATTTCCGTTGTCATTACGCGTTCACCTCCGTTATTTTTACGCCTAGTATCTCAAGCACGTACTCAACCGCGTCACAGTATCCGGTTGCGTACCCGTTATTATCCGCGATTCGGAGAGCGTCACGGTACGCCTCGCGAATACTTTCGTGAGTCTCTTCCCCGTGCGGAGTACTGTCAACCGCTTCGTAAGTCTGCATGAAGTCCTCGGGGTCACACCGCCAGCGCCCGCCGATTTCATAACATGCGTAGCCGTCTTCGAGGCCGGGCGTATACTGGATAGCGTCGACAATTACGGGTTTCTTGCGGAATTTCATATTATCGCCTCCTATACGTGATTAATCGTAGTGACCGTAGCGTCCCGCACCATCACGCGCAACTTTCTTCGTACGCACGCCACTTTTTCCGGATTAGCGACACGCTACTATGCAGAGCCTGCTTGCTTACGGACATTTCCCGCGCGATATCCGCCATCTTCTGGCCGCCAAGCAATGCGCCTACAATCCGCTGCTGGCTCGGCTTGAGCCCCGCGATAAACTCGGCGGCATATAGCGTAGTCTCATCGTCCATACGGCCGCCATCCGTCCAGTCCGCTAACTCCGCGCTGCCCCGCGATCGGACCGCCTGTAGCGCCTTACTTGCGGCTTTAACGGTGACTCCATAGTGTAGCGCAATGGCTTCCGGCTGCGCTGCGTCCAGGCCATCGCTCATAATAGCGCGAGCCAGCGGATATACGCGGTTGGGGATGCGTCCGGCTCCGGAGTTCTTACGGAAGTACACGGCGATCTGTGCGCGGATACAAAACGTTGCATACGTCGAAAATGCGATACTGGCGTCAGAATATCGGTCGTACGCGGTGATGAGTCCGATCATACCTCCGCTGGCTGCATCGTCCCGTACGCGGCGGTCGTAGCGATTAGTGACGGCGTAGACGAGCGGTAAGTTTGCGGAGATAAAGTCCGCGCGGGAAAGCGGTCCTAATAACGGGTTATCTGCGTGAGTCATAACGTTGATACCTCCGATGGTTTAGATATTGATAGTTTACGTTAGAATACGGCGGGAAACGGGGCCGCGTAGGTCAGGAGCGTAGTGGCAGCAGCCTTGACTTTCGCGTAAATGGTAGTATTCTTTAAGATCTTATAAAGACATTAAGATCTTAAGAGCTCTTAACTCAGTTATTCACTACGTTCATAACTTCGTTACGGACCGGATAAGAGCATTCCGTCCCGAATTATCAAGAATAGCGCGGATATAAGCCATATTACACATATAGAATAGCGCTGATCTTAAAACATAAAAGATAAAACCGGGTCCGCCGCGCCCCATTTTCGCCGCCTTCCGCATCCCCACCGTACCCGCCGCCCCGCCTCCGTCATTTCCCCGTGTAATCACCGTTGAATTAGCCGTTCTGATAGCGTGAGGGTAGATTTATCCCTCCCGGATATTCCAGGCGCTAATTTCACGGTGATTTAACGGTGATCCGTAAGGAGGCGTATAGTGAGCGTTAGGGATGCGAAGCGTGTCCGCGAATGCGAAATGCTGGCGCAAGGGAAATCGTTAAACTGGTTGGAATAATGAAAGTTTAGCGCTATTGACTACGCTGCTTCTCCGCCAGCTTATACGGGATTAATCGTAGTCAGCGGAGGCTCCCGCACCTATGACGCAAAAAAAACGCCAGCCCTAACGGATTATCTCCGCTAAGACTGGCGCTATTTATTTACGCTTCTTTATATTCGTATTCCGTTTCGTCGTTGCTGTCAGCTTATTCAGCGGACTCGCCTTTGCATGCTCCACCTTTAAATCTTCGTTAGCCAGCGCGACGTACCTGCGCGTCATTTCCATACCGCCATGGCCTAGCGTCTTCTGCAGCGAAAATGCGTTAGCACCGTTCCGGATGTATTCAAGGCTGAACGCATGCCTGAGGTCATACGGCCGTATATGAAATCCGAGTTGTGCGCTGTATAGTTCAAGCCGATCGCCCCACGTATGGCGGTTCATTTGTCGACCCTCGTACGTACAGAATATCGGCGTATCCGAACCCCACTCGTCCGGCCTCGCTAGAAACAGCTTACGGATAGCGCGGACGGTTAAATCCGATAGGGGAAGCGTACGGCTTTTGCGTGCCTTCGCAATCTTCGCGGGTATGTATATCTCGGCCGCCTTTTCTCTAAAATCAACGGGCAATAAGCGGAAAGCTTCTGACGGTCTGATGCCGCAATCTAGCGTTATGAGGATGAGACAATAATCACGCAGTCCTGTGTACTTGTCTTGATCCGGTAGCTTCAAAAGCTCGCGTAATATCTTTTCGTCAATGTTTACAACGCGTGGCTCAGCCTTCCGTTTCTTAATGTTTGCAATCGGATTAGCGCCAATAATTCCGCGCTCAACACACCAGCCGAAGAAGGTCCGCAGATACACTAAACGGTTGTTGTACGTTGATGGTGCGATCTCTTCCGCCAAGTACTCGAACGACGCCTCCGCTAACCTATCGGATGTGTCCCACGCGCCAGGATAGCGCCGCATAAACCGACTTACATGCTGCGTGTAGTCTAGCTGCGTCTGCTCCGATAAGCCTTCTGCGCGCTTATATTCGAGGAAACGTCCTAACGCTGATTCCCACGAATGATCCGCTCTAACCGCCTTAATTCTCGCCAAAACAAAAACGCCTCCCATTCGTAATGAACGGAAGGCGTTCGAGTCCTGTGCGTCAGCTAAACGCGTTCGCGCAAGTACACAGGATTAGCGTGTACCTGACGTTCATTTAGCGTTGATGCAACCGTGATTTACTGCGCGATGCCGAGGACGGGGGTCGAACCCGTACGGTGGTCACCCACCGCAGGATTTTAAGTCCTGTGCGTCTGCCTGTTCCGCCACCCCGGCATGTTGTGTGCGCGTTCTTACGCGACAAGAAATATAATATCACGTATCTGGAGGATACGCAATTGCTTTTTGTAAGTATTTCTGCATAAGCAGCAAATAGCCCGCTCAGCCGAGACTGACACGGGCTTTACTGCTTGGCGCTGCTGTTCCTTACTCGCAGAACTGCGGTGCCCTGCTCCGGCTAGTGGCGGTCGCGCTCGCCGGTTCTGCTGCGCATGCCTGCAAGGCCGAGGAGGCCGACCAGACCGAGCCAGCCCCAGTTGGAGCGGTTGCCGTTGTTGGTGGCTGTGGTGGTGGTGCTCTGTGCCCGGTAGCGGCCCGTTGTGTTATTGTTGGACAGCGGGGAGACGGAGCTGTTGTCGCCGGTACGGATTTTGTCCTTCATGATGGATTCGGTCTTATGCATAGAATCTCTGGTCTCGTTCATCAGAGTATTTCCCCGATTATCCATCGTCCGGTCGTCCATATCGCGCATGTTCATGTTGCCCATCCGGCTATCAGTGGTTGTGCTGTTCATGCCCGGAGCGCTGGTGCTCATAACGCCCGGAGTCGTAGTCATCATACCGCCGGGTGCTGCGGAGATGTCACCTGCTCCGAGCAGACTCATGGACAGGACCGTACCGCAGGCAAGACTTGTGATCAGCTTGTTCAAAATGTTGTGCCCCCTTCATGGATGTGGTTAATCGCTGATAATTTCCCCATCCGGCACAGCATCTATGCAGAGAAGTTATTCCTTCACAATGTTCACGGTCTTGCTGGACGCATTATACGTGACTTTGGCTCCAAGCGCTTCGGCAATCGCACGTACAGGCGCATAGGTTACGGCATCGTCCATGACGCCGGTCGTCAGCTTCTTACCATTGAGCATAATAATTACCGGGATATCCTTGTTCACCTCTGGCTCACCTCCGGTTATGCAGCTTAGTGCGGCTGCACTCTGCTGGGCGGTCGGCCGTCTGCCTGCCTTCAGGTCCTGAATGCTAAGGCCGAAGCTCATCTGCAGATGAGCATAATCCTTGAAGGAGGTCCAGTCCCCGCCCCATTCGAACCCCAGCTGCTTCCCCTCCTGCGCCACCTCTTGCCAGTCTGCCACCTTGTCGCCATCCCCGTCACGATTCATATCCCAGGATACATTCCTGCCATCCGGCAGCAGCAGCGCGAAGTCTATTGCCAGTCCGTAATTATGGTAGCTGTCGCCTCCCCGGGCATTGGTTACAATGTCGCCCTTCTTAGTTCTCCCTTGAGCATATAGCTCATTCTGCTGCGCTATCGTGCGCATGCCCTGCGTAATGAGGATTGGCACCCCCCGGTTATAACTGCGTCTAATCAGCTCGTTCGCCCCGGCCAGTACAGCCGGATGCAGCTTCGCCAGCCTTGCGGCCGACTTCTGCTTGACCTGCTCCAAAGTAAGCATCTACTCACCCCCTGGTATAGTAAATGCCCGCTTTGACCGGGTTGCTTGCACCAATGACCGTTTTTTTCGCAAAAAGAAGCTATGCATCGCCCGATCACCCCGGATGAACAGTGCACCTATAGGCCAGAATAAGAATGCAGACCTGTCGTCAGGTCATTCTAACGGAAAGGGGGATGAACATGGATATTCACAGCGACAGCTACAGAATAGCCCCGTTTAGCGGCCAGGAGGATGTGGTGGAGGTGATCCGCCAGGCGGAATCGGAGATTGCCCGGATGACCGGGAACCCGGAAGTCACGCTAATTGCCTATGAGAAGACGGACGGACACCGCAGCAAGCAAGTGGAGACGGCTTTGCCGTCCTTTTAAAGGACGGTACCGTTTCAGCGAGAAATAGAAGGATACTTTATCGTGTGCAACATATAAAGTCTTATATTTTAAAAGGAAGGTCATGCCCGTGCTGATCCCAGGCAGAGAGGTTACCTTTCAGACAATATATGCCTCCACAATGTCATCTACAAGCAGCCACTTCCATTCCTCCGCCCACTGCAGCTTGAATTCCCGCGAGTGGGTGTGGATGGAGGTCACGAATCCGCTTAGCTTCACCTGTTCCAGAGGACCATACAGCACCAGCGTTACCCGTACATGACTCCGTAGCGATAAGGCCAGCGTATGCTCTATCTCCTCCAGCTTCTGCTCATCCAGCACCGGCCTCAGGCTATGCCAGATCTCCCGTTCGTCTCTCCCTATTCGCCCGATCTGCTCCGGAAGCACCCTCCCGCTGTACTCCCGTTGACGGTTCCCTTCAAGCTTCTTGCCCATTCGCCGTTCCTCCTATTCTTCATGCAGAACATATGTTTGTATTATATCTGTGCTTCAGCAGGTTAGGCAAGCAGAAATTTAGGGAAGCAGGCACAGCAAAAAGACGCCCACAGTTATGCTGTACAGCGTCTTCCTCTGAACCCTTTTACAATAACAAGTCTTGTCTCTGCTTATTTCACTGACGAAGTCCCTGCGCTTCCGGTACCTGGTTCCTGCTTGGCATCTGTGCCTGCATCTGACACGGTTCCTGGTACGGATTGCTCCGGATCGATCAGTCCTGCAGCTTCTCTGGCTTCATTCAGCTTGGAGATGCCGTAGAGCATGGCTACGTCTGCCTGCTGATTCATCGCGTCGAATTCCTCTGCGGTCACATCGGGCGATACAGCGCTCTTGGAAGCCTTCTCCTTGATCTGATAGGCGCTCTGGAAAGCGATCACCGAATCTCTGAGCAGCTTCTCGATCGTATCCGGCAGGCCGCCCGCAATCTTGATATCGTTCACATGATCTGCAAGCTCGGAGGCGGTATCCTGGAAGCTGTCTACAGCCTTCTGAAATTCTTTGTCCGTCGCTTGTCCGGTGGAATAAGAGGTTAGCGTGGTGTTGAAGTTCGCTAGCGAGGATTTGTCCATTTCGTCGAATTTCGAAATTTCATTATAAAAGTTCTGTACTGTCTCCTGCACCACTTCCGGGGAAGCCGGTTCAGCACTGTTATTGCCGCAGGCACTGAGGATCATGACAGCCATTAGCAGTCCTGCAAGTAAAGCTTGTCTCATAGTTAATATCCCTCCACTTAACAGAATAATATCGATTTTTGTTAAGTGCAAATGAAATTAATGTAAAATTCGGCGTAATGAAACATACGTCAGCGGTTAAGCGTATTCATAGGGAGAAAAGGTGGCCAATAACCCAGTTGATGACTGGCAATTCCTGTTATACTATAATGAATTTATCCGTTCAAGGAGAGGAAGATCTATCATGGCTTATTGCACAGCATGTGGTGCGGAATACAAGCAAGGCGCCAAATTCTGCGGGGAATGCGGGGCAGGTACAGATGAGGCCGGTTCTCCGGCAGCAGCACGTCGTCCGGCGGCTGGCCACAGCTCCGGTCCTGAACAAGAATTATGGCAGGGCAAGCCTGCCGGCATCTCTGACCGTCTCAAGGGGCTGATCGGGCTGAATACCACCAAGTATACGATTACGTCCCAGCGGATTATGGTGAAGAGCGGGCTGATCGGCAAGGATGTCGAAGAAATCGAACTGCTGCGGGTCAATGATTTCTCCGTCACCCAGTCGGTTATGCAGCGTATGCTGGGCATCGGGACGCTGATCATTTTGTCGGATGATGCTTCATCACCACAGCTCCCCTTCTATAGAATCCGTAAGGTTCAATCTGTCAAGGATATCCTGCGCCAAGCCGTGCGTGACGAGAAAATCGCCAACAATATCAGCTACCGCGAGCATATCTGAGGCTTCGTTACACTTTATTCAGGGAAGATAGAGAGCTCCTGCCGGAATTACGCCTTTGGCCTGGCTGGGGCTCTCCCACATCAGTACCGCCCGCGCATCCCCCTGGTTCTCATAGTACTCCACCTTCAGCTCATGCAGCTTCCCCGCAATCAGACTCACTGTGCCTTGCCGCTCCTGCCCGCTCTGCTTGATCCAGCTGTCAATAACCAGCTTCCCGTCGATCCATATCCGGATTCCGTCATCTGAATACGAATAGATCGTGTAGGTCTCACTGTAGGCAGCGCTTATTCGGCCGCTCCAGCGTACCGAGAACAGATCTGCGTGAACAGCCGGATCAGGCGCCGCCTGCCTCCAGGCGAAGTTAATATTGGCATCTGTCCGGGTGAGGGCAGGCGTGCCGGTAAGCGTAATATTGTTGTAATACTGCCCATAGAGGCCCGGTTTGGGGAGTACCCCTCCTGAAGAAGCATACGCCGCCGCTTTGGCCGAATAGTCGTCTCTGGAGAATATGGCACTATTCCTCATAAAAGCCTGAATCACTGCATCCTTATTGCGCTCGTACAGCATCTTGCCCCAGGTCATCTGGTAGCTCCATTTGTTCTGCGGGCCTGCCAGCACAGCTGGCGGAGGAAGCTCCCCGTTCTCGCCGATGGCGATCAGCTTGCCGCGTCCCAGGTCCCAGAGCGTATCATGATGTTCCCCCTTGTAATCACCCTCGAAAATATCCGCCGCCAGCACATCCACTCTGCCGCTGCCCGGATAATACTTGGCCGGCTCCTCACTATTCTTGTTCTTGGCATTCGGACTCCACACCCACAGCAGATTGTGCAGCTGATGATAGACGGTATACCGCTCGAACATGATCTCCCAGAGGGTCACGAAGGAGGATTTCTGCCCCCACCAGAACCAGCCGCCGTTCATCTCGTGGTAAGGTCTCCAGAGGACGGGGACACCGGCGTCATTCAGTTTTTTCAGGAAAACAGCGACCTTATCCAGCTCGGCAATCATCGCCGTATACTCGGTTGTTCCCGGTGTGATGTACTTGCTGAAATTAGCTTCGCTGAGGCTCATGGAGACATTCGTCCAGGCTGGTGCCGTACCCGGCAGGTTGGCATGATAGGTCATCGCTACGATGCCCCCGGCCTTGTGCCAGCGGATCGCACTGTCCGTTACGCCCTGCCGCTGACTGCTGATGAGCTTCTCCGTCTGGTTGCTGATCGGCCCCATCTCATAGCCGTGCAGTCCGGCATAACTGCCTGCCGTATTCTTCAGCTTGTTGTTGATATCATCCGGGCTCTCCAGGTAATCATGCTGGCCGCTGATCATTCCCTGGCCCTGCAGCCAGTACAGCGTCTCCAGCAGCTTCCGTGCGGGCGCCCCCATCTCCGCGTCAGCGGGAGACATCTGTATTTTGCGAAAAGCCGCTTGCCACTGCACATCACCAATCAGCCGCGAGGCCGAATCCAGCAGGTCCCTGAGGTTGCGCTGTTCCACATTTTCCACCATCCTTTTCATTGTGTTTGTACATATTATGACGAATTATGGAACTTCAGCACGGCTGCTGCACAGAATTCGGGCTGTCCCAATCCGTTATTCTTACGCTATACTATTCAGGGCACAGGCATTATACCCATACCCACATCCAAAGGAGCAGATATGAAAGCCAAAAAATCCATCATCAGTCTCATTATTATCGCCCTGCTCAGTCTGTCCGCCTACCTGCTGGAGGAGAACGGGCAATGGCTGCCGCAGACCCCTTCCGGTCATTCTTCGGAGATCGTGAAGCTGAAGTTCCCGGCAGACCGCTACCCGGAGACCGCGAGGCACATCCAAAAGGCCATCCGCAAGGGAGAGTCAGCCATCTGTACCATCAACCGCAAGGATGCTGAGGAGAACCGCAAGGCGTCGCTGAAGGGAGTTCCCACCAAGAAAGGCTATGACCGGGACGAATGGCCGATGGCCATGTGTGCGGAAGGCGGAGCCGGGGCCCATATTGAGTACATAACCCCCAGTGATAACCGCGGAGCGGGAAGCTGGGTCGGCAATCAGCTGGAGGCGTTCGCAGACGGTACGCGTGTGGAGTTTATTTTCAAGTAAGCCGGCATGTGGGGGATGTTATTCAATTTCACTGCGATAAAGCGTAGAATGAAATGGGATAATATAACATAGATGGAGAGCCCGATGTGTTCTATATCTGTTATCGGGGCAAACGGCTGTACGGCCCTATGTCCGAAGCTGAAGCCTTACAGGAATGGTTCGCGCTTGCAGGAACAATCAAGGAGCTCTATATCATTGAAACTGATGCAGCTACAGGCAGAATCACACGCCAGATCGGGCCAACGGTCCGTGCTAATAAGAAAAAAAAGAAATAGCCCTATCCGGCACAGGCCGGACAGGGCTACACTGGCTATAGGCTGTTCTAGAACAAACAGGCTTTTGTGATGATAACCAGCAGAATGAACAGAACCAGAATTGCACCTGTCGAAGTCCAAGGGCTTACTACCGGAACGATTGGAGGTCCCTGATTCACTCCACCTACGTTATTTCCACAACCGCAACCATACTCTGCTCCCATGATTAATTCCTCCTCTTGAATATTGAATACAGCACAGAATATGTGGAATTCCGCTCCGTTGCATGGGCCAATTGGCAAAGAAATACCATTCACCTAACGGACAGGCGTCCAGTGGTCGATATAGAGTATGAAGCAATGGCTTCACAACATATGGAGGGAGGAATGCCGGATGGATATTGCTGCATTATCCGTAGTGATGAGCCAGTCATCCTTACAGCAGGCCGCAGGGCTGCAGGTGATGAGCCTTGCCAAGGAGCAGGCGCAGAGCAGCGCCCAGGATATGGTTCAGATGCTGAGTCAGGCCACGCACCCCACCTTGGGAAAAACACTTGATATTCGAGCGTAATTCCTTTATGCTTACATACATAGGAACACCCGTTCCATATTTCAGCCGGTGATGAGTTACGTGCTGAACTGCTGCTTAGCCCTTTCGGGCTTTTCTTTTGGCCAATAACACGAACATACGATCTTATATATGGGGTGATTGATTATGCAAGGCTATTATCAGATGACCGCATTGGAGAAATGGACAGAGGATCTATACCAGCGTATTGGTGTCCGCAAGCCGTCCGACATCTCCATCGATTACATAGCGAACCGGCTCAATATCTGGGTACACTATCTGGATGTCCGCAGCAAGGCAATTGAGGCTACGGCCGGAATGTACAGCATGTTCATCGACAACCGTCTCCCTCCCGAGCTGCAGCGGCTGGAATTCCTTCACGAGCTGTGTCATCTGCTGCGGCATGCCGGCAAGTCTACGCTTATGCCCGGAGTGTTCACGCAGGCACAGAGAGATGAATCCGACCGGTTCATCCTGTATGCCTCCATGCCTTATGTCATGATCTCCGCGAATACGCTGCCTGAACTCCGTGAGGATGCCGTTACCGAACTGGCTGTAGCGTTCCAGGTTCCCGTCCCTCTCGCGCTGCAGCGGATCGACCAGATCCAGAGACGTATTTTTCAGGGGCAATTAATGGCTGTTATGGAACGTAACGAAGACAGAAATATCATCCACAGACATATTCGCTAAGCGCTGCGGGGATAATACAGACTATAGATCAGAACAAGAGATTCTACTGTAAAGGGGATCAAGATCAACGTGGAAGCCCTAAAAGTCATTCAATTATTGCTGACTCATCCTGAATACAGCGTCGATGCTGTTCATCCTGAAATTCCGGATTTTGTGGGTATCGAGACGATTGAAGTGGACCACGTGACCCAGACCTTCTCCATCCTGCTCCAGGAGCCTAAGGAATACGACTGAGTGCAGGATTCTACAGTATAACAATTACATAGAACAGTCCTGCTAACACGAAGCGGTAGAGCGCAAACCACTCTAGACGAAGTCGCTTGATCAACTTGATGAACGTGACCACTGCAATCATGGCTACGAGGAAGGACGTCACGAACCCGATCAGCATGAGCACAAGATCATCCGAATTCAGCGCATCCCGGCTGTCATAGAGGTCCAGGAGGCTGGCTCCGAACATTACTGGTACTGAAATCAGGAAGGTGAAGTCCGCAGCGGCTTTCTGGCTGGTTCCCAGCAGCAGGCCCCCTGAGATCGTCGAGCCGGATCTTGAGAACCCGGGCCACAGCGCCAGACACTGGAACAGCCCGATGCCGAAGGCTTGGGTATAATTAAGCCCGTCTACCGTCTCTGACGTAACGGATCTCCTGCTGCGTGCAGCGAAGATCATCAATAGTCCACCGGCAATCAGACCAATGAGAACCGGCTTGGGGCCGAATAACTGGCTCTTGATCGTGTCTTTGAAGAGCAGATACACCACTAGTGCCGGAACCATAGCCAGGATCATGTGGATGGCATTCAGTCCCTTGCTCTTGGAGAAATCCAGCTTCAGCATATTCATCCCGATGTTCACATACTTTTTCCAATACAGCAGCAATACAGCCATTACCGCACCTAACTGGATTACGATTTTGAAGGTAACCGCACCCTCCCCCTCGAAGTCCAGCAGATCCCCTGCAAGGATAAGGTGCCCGGTAGACGAGACCGGCAAGAATTCAGTCAACCCCTCAATAATCCCTAATATAATTGCTTTGATAGCTTCAGTCACTGGTGAATAACCCCTCTCGGAAGTGAATCAATATATTTCCAGTATAAGAGGCAGAAACGGAATTCCCCATCGAATGAGCTAACAATATAGGGGGTGGTGTGACATAATTGTCATGTGGGACTGGACTCTCTTTAATTAGTGGTTTGGGGGACGTTCCTGTGATTTACGTGATACCCATGATAACCCCCACTCTATGATCAGGCCAAAGGCTAACCAGGAGACAAAATGAATGCCATACAGAATGTACTGGAAAGCTTGCTCATTCTCCATAGAAGAATTCAGGTTTGTTAATTCGGGGTTAAAGATTAGGAGCAAGGGACTGGTTAAGAACAGCAATAAGTTCTTGTCGTCTTCTCCTGACAGATTATAGAGACAGACCAGCGAAGACAACACAGGTAGCCAGAAACTTAGTTTTTTGAATATCGTCTTCATAAATGACCTCCTTCTTGTCAAAATCATACTTCCCGCATCCAGAAATATGCAACTTCATGCAATGGGCTTTCGTAAATGGATAAAGGAGCTGGTAAAAATGGTTGTTATTTTCGCTGTTATTTTCGTATTGATTGCAGTATTGAATATCTTCTTCCCGGCCATGGGCTGGCGTATGCGTTACGGCTGGATGGTCAAAGGCGACTCCGGCCCCAGTGAAGCCTACCTCATTATGAGCAGAATCACCAGCGTGATCGTTCTAATTATCTTTTTCTTGTTCTTTTTGCCTTCTATGTTTGGTTAGATGTGTATTCTTCCATAAGCATCCCTCCTTAGTTGGTATATATTGTATAATTATAAAATAATGTATTTGAAAGGTAAAATAATGAAAAATAATACCAAATGGTTTGTTTACATATGTTGGTTCGGGGCTCTTGCTATTAATATTCGGTTGTTAATACGATCATTTTCAAACAATGAGCCTGTATTCTCTAATGTAGTAGGTGTGGCTTTATTGGTAATTGCTATTATCAGCTTATATTTCAGTGAGAGAGCTAAAGAACAAAAGAATGGAAGTAACAAGTAATAAAAATTAAAACCCTTAAGAAGATCATGGACACAACTATTTAGAATTTGCGAACGTTATAAAATAACCCGCCGGGCTTAATGCCAGAAGGGTTTATTATTTGTACAGACTCA
The DNA here is from genome assembly GCF_000517865.1 of Paenibacillus sp. FSL R7-269. Lineage (NCBI taxonomy): Bacteria > Bacillati > Bacillota > Bacilli > Caryophanales > Paenibacillaceae > Paenibacillus > Paenibacillus sp. FSL R7-269. The sequence goes on along the minus strand of NZ_ASPS01000067.1, from coordinate 829 downwards.
ATTATGGTAAAACTTTTATATTATATTTGTTAACTATGTCTCATACCGAGGCAGCACCATTTCTAATTTCTTATTACGGATTTCATAAACATGATCACATAGCAGATTGATGTCTTCCTGATTATGACTTGTCAGAATGATGGTCTTCCCGTCTTGCTTGTATTTCAGCAGTAGCTCGCGAATTTTTTTTACACTATCGATATCTAGCGCATTGAAAGGTTCATCAAGAATCAGCACTTCCTGATTCTCCATAATTGCTTGGGCCAATGCGATTTTTTGCTTCATTCCTAATGAATAGCTCCTCATCTTTTGGCGGGCAGCAGGATCTAATCCAACAAGATGCATCGTATTGTGAATTTCCTGATCACTAATCTTATGCTGAATCTTTGCCCACTTCTTTAAATTCTCAAATCCTGTATGCCCCCCTAAATAACCTGGACGATCAATAATGATTCCAAAGTTACTAGGGAAATCGGTCCGCTTACTGCGATATTTGGGATGAATGCGTACTTCCCCTTGATCGGGCTTGATAAATCCACATATTAGCTTAAATAAAACGGATTTACCCGAGCCATTCGGACCTGTGATTCCGTATATTTTTCCTTGTTCAAAAATTGCATTGGCCTGATTCAGCAATAAGTTACCTTTAAAAGATTTATTAACATTTGCAACCTCTATCAGATTCATCTCATCGTCCCCTGTCCTTAGGAAATTTTCTATTTCAAGATGTTTACTCATCTGTATTAGGGCGTGTCTTAAAACTAGATATTGCTTCCAACGCATAACCGTAGCATAATTTTACAAGGACGCAATTACGAGGAGCTTGTAA
>NZ_ASPS01000066.1:0-23144 GCF_000517865.1 Paenibacillus sp. FSL R7-269 | reverse complement strand
CACTAGTGCTCTTCATTTCCTCATATCACCCGCTTTCGGCGGAATCAGGTGCACTAGTGCTCCTCATTTCAGCATATCACCCGCTTTCTGCGGAATCAGGTGCACTAGTGCTCTTCATTTCCTCATATCACCCGCTTTCTGCGGAATCAGGTGCACTAGTGCTCTTCGGTTCCTCATTCTGCCCACTTTCACCTTCACCAAAGGGATTTATCCTTCTCATTCCCTCATTCTGCCCACTTTCACCCTCACCAAAGGGATTTATCCCTCTCATTTACTCATCCTGCCCACCTCCACCCTCACCAAAGGGATTTATCCCTCTCATTTACTCATTTACTCCTCTACTCCTCTCGCCCCCATACCCGCCCTTATACAGCACGGCGGTTCCACAACGAAACAGGACCAGCCCAAGGCCGGTCCTGTGTTCATTGTCGCCGGAAGCTTCGACTAGACAGCTTCATAAATAGCATCATCCCAAAGCTCCGGCACATTAGTCATACCTGCTGTGCAAACCGCAGGTTCCTACTTCCCGCCTTCCGCAGCCTGCGACAGCTTGCTCACGATCTGGTCGATCGGGTTCGAGAACAGCGCGTACAGAATGGCGGCGTTCTCCTTTTTGCTCAGTGCGGCTGTGGACTTGTAGTCCACGGCGCCCTTGGCATCCGGCTTGAAGTCTGGTCCGTACAGGCCCAGGGCAACGGCCATCTTCACGGCCGGAACGGCCCATTTATCTGTAGTACCGGATAGCTTCACGTTCTGGAACACTTTATCCGGGTATTGCTTATTGTATACTCTCCATATCATGACCGCAGCCTCCTGGCGGGAGATCACCCGGTCCGGCTGGAATTCTCCGCTTGCTGTTCCTTCAATCATTCCCAGCTCAACTGCCTGCTGAATGAAAGCGGCATCGGGATGGCCCTGCAGATCCGGGAAGGCCAGCTTCTCAGTCGAACTTCCCTTGAGTCCGCTGCTCTCCATCATCAGCCGCACATACTGGGCGCGCGTAATGCCCGCCTCAGGCTGGAAGCTCAGCGTGGCATCATTCGTCAGATACCCCAGCGATTGGAGCATCTGAACCGGAGCTGCATAAGGATGGCTTGCGGGAACATCGGCATAACCGACGCCATCCGGCCCCTTTTGCCCGTAGCTGAACGGATTGAGGTAAGGCTCCTTCATATAAGCGCTTTGTCCGTCTGCCTCCAGAGCAAAGCCCGTTAACTTACCGGTCAGCTCATCCGTGAACAGATTATCATCTACCTGGATCAGCTTGCGGGAACCCAGAAAAGTATCGTTAATCATTAGCGCACCATTCTGCACAGAGACTGTAGACACCAGACTCTTCATACGGAGATCCGCATAGTAGCCAGTGAATGCCTTCAGCGCTTCAGCACTCTTCGGCTTGTAGGCATCCAGCTTCACCGGAGAGGCATATTGCGGGAAGAATGTCTGGATAAAGGCCGGATAGAACTGCTCCCGCAGTGCACTCTGCTGATTATAGGCAATGAACACCCCGGTGTTCTGCTCGGGGATTAGAACCATATACGTGCTGAACCCGACTAAATCACCAGCCTTGGTAATGATCTTGGAGCTGCTGCCGGCTCCCGGAAGCTGTATAGGCGCTTCAAAGCCGTAGGTGGTATTCGGCAGCAAAGGATGAATCTCGGAGCGGTATTCCTCCATAGATTGTACTGTGTCTTCCTTAAGAATACGGGTATTGTCAACCGCACCCCCGTTCAGAAAAGCCGTCATGAACCTCCCAACATCATCGCCAGTAGACAGCATGCCGCCTTGAGGCATCACGGTTGGCGTCACATTGTACAGATCGACCTCTTTGCCAGTAGCATCATAAGCAGTAGCAAGATTGTCCTTCAGCTTACCTTCCAGCAGGAAGCCGCTTGAATCCATCTTCAGCGGGGCGAATACATGCTGCTGCATATAATCCTCATACGGCATGCCGCTGGCCTTCTCTACCACCAGACCGAGCAGCATCGAAGCGAAGTTGTCATACATGTAAGAGGTGCCCGGCTTGCGCACCACCGGCGGCATATGCTTCACCACATAATCCTCAATCGACACCTTGGTGGTGAAATCCTGATTGAAATCCTCCGGCAGCGGGTCCTGGATACGGAAGCCGGTTGTGTGAGTCAACAGATCCGCAACCGTTACCGGAACGCCGAAGGGATTGTCGAAGGCCAGCTTGCCGGTATAGGTTTGAAAATCCGCCTTCAAATCGAGCTTCCCCTGCTCCACGAGCTGCATGGCAGCAGTGGCGGTGAAGGTTTTGGAGACGGAGGCCAGGCGAAAGACGGTCTTGTCTGGGTCTACCTTGCTTGCGGCAGCCTTGTCTGCATATCCGAAGCCTTCCTTCACTACGGTCTTGCCGTCCTTAACAACTACCACAACAGCACCGGCAAGCTGTGCCTGCACCTCCTTCGAGCTGAAGAACGGCTTAAGGAAGGCATCCACATTCTCAGTAGTCAGCGGCTTGCCCGTTACAGCCGCTGCAGCCGGAGCGGCCGAAGAAGCAGGGGGAACAGCGGCGGCATGGACAGCCGGAGCCGTCAGTGTCAGCACCAGGGTAGCCGCAAGTACGGTTCTTGTCCAAAAGGCAGAGCGGCGGCGCAATAATGACAAATTCATTCAATTCACTCCATTTCCATAGAATATAGGCATAGAAGTAATACGCCTTATCCTGGGAATTGGTTCAACTAATTCCGCAATACCTCTTCCATCTTCTTCAGCTTTCTGTAAATCACCGACCGGTCCACACTCAACCGCTTGGCCGCTTCTGTACCATTTCCGGAGCAGTCTTTAAGCACTTTTTTGATATAATGGCCCTCCGCTATGGCAGTGAAATCCTTCAGGGTAGAGAGCTGCTGCTTATTCTTCTCGATAAAATGGTCCAGGGAGAACCAGTCGTAGGCCGGCTCCTCTTCCTGCGGACTCAGGGCCACATGCTCGGTTACGACCAGTCTCTCGATGTAATTCCTTAATTCTCTCACGTTCCCATGCCAGGGCTCGTTCAGCATCTTGTCGAACTCTTCGGCACTGAGCACATATTTCTTGCCGTACATCTTATTGAAGCTGGCGATGAAGCTGGAGATTAACCCTACCAGGTCCAGCTTGCGGTTGCGCAGCGGCGGAATATAAATCGGAATCACATTGATCCGGTAATACAGATCTTCGCGGAATAGCCCCTTCTTGACCAGACTCCACAGATCCCGGTTGGTGGCTGCGATCACACGGCAATGGACCGGAATATTCATAATTCCGCCTACGCGTCTCACTTCATTATTTTCAAGCACACGCAATAACTTGGCCTGCATCTCCATCGGCAGATCGGCAATCTCATCAAGGAACAGTACGCCGCCGCTCGCAATTTCAATCATACCGGCCTTGACCTCCGTCTGGCCCTCAAGCACGCCCTTCTCGTACCCGAACAATTCGTATTCAAAAAGAGCCGGAGCAATCGCAGCGCAGTTAATCGGAATGAACGGCCCCTTCCACTTCTCGCTCTTCAGATGGATGTACTTGGCGATGACTTCCTTGCCCGTCCCGGATTCGCCGTAGATCAGCACCTTACTGTCATAAGACGCAATCTGGTTGCAGACCTTAATAATCTGCTTCATCGCCAGACTCTCGGCCACGATGCCCTTCTTCTTCTCCGCTGCCATACCGCCTAACTGCTTATGGATCTGCTGGGCGACAGGCACATTGGCTTCATAATAGTTCTGCTCCTGGCTGAATTCGTTGGAGGTGGTAACGACCAGCTGAACCTCCCCGTCCTTGTCCAGAATGGGAATCGCCGACGAGAAGACATGGAAGCCTCTGGAGGTATTGACGGTCCGGGATACCTTCTGCTTGGTCGCAATAGCCTCCATAGTAATGGAATGAGTGTAATAACCCGCCTTGACCAGATCCTGAACGTTCGCCTTAAGCAGCTCCTCCAGATGGATGCCGATGGTTAGTGCGGTGAATTCATTGGAGATTAGGATATTTCCGTTCTGATCGGTAACAAATAACGTAGACGGATATTCTTCCACGAACTCGTCGATTGAGGGTTTATTGGTGTTTTTGTTTTTTTTGGTCACATTCATCAGTCCTAACCCTTGATATGAACGCTTACATTCCGGCTAGACAAAAAGCCAAACAGCATCATTAGATCAATGATACCATTTGGCTGGTGCGGAGCAAACTTTAATCAGGCATGTGCTACAGCTTCGAAGGTTACTTTGCCCATCTTGTCCATGACTTCCTGCGCTTCAGCGAACATAGTGGTGATCATCTCTTCCACGGTAGTAATCTTGTTCACCATCCCGCAGATCTGTCCAGCCATCACGGAGCCGGTATCGGTATCCCCTTCAAATACAGCTCTGCGCAGCGAGCCCAGGCTTAAGCTCTCCAGCTCTTCACGCGATGCCTTCTCATTCTCCATTCTGAGGAATTCGGCAATCATACTGTTCTTAATGCTTCTTACCGGACCGCCCAAGCTGCGGCCAGTTACAGTTGTGCTGGTATCATCGGCGTTGATGACTGCCAGCTTGAAGTTCTCATGTGTCGGGCATTCCACAGTCGCGAGGAACCGGGTTCCAACCTGAACACCTTGAGCTCCGAGTGCAAAAGCAGCGGCAATCCCGCGTCCATCGGCAATTCCGCCGGCCCCGATTACCGGAATCGATACCGCGCTGGCAACTTGCGGCAGCAAGGCCATCGTCGTAGTTTCACCTACATGTCCGCCAGCTTCCGTTCCTTCAGCCACAATCGCATCGACACCGAGCGCTTCCATTTTCTTGGCGATTTTGACGGAAGGGACTACCGGAATTACGATAATGCCATGTTCCTTCAGAATCGGCATATAAGGAGCGGGGGTGCCTGCGCCTGTGGTTACGATCTTCACGCCTTCTTCAATAATAACCTGGATCAGCTCAGGGATATTGTTCATCATCAGCATCAGGTTGACAGCAAACGGCTTATCGGTGCTTGCTTTGGCCTTGCGGATCTCGTCACGGAGACGGTCGGCGGTGAAGCCGCCGGAGCCGATAATTCCCAGCCCGCCCGCATTGGACACAGCGCCTACCAGTGGAGACACGGCAATCTGAGCCATACCGCCCTGGAAAATTGGATATTTAATTCCTAACAGTTGTGTAAACGACATTATAATTACCTCCATATATTAATTAATGTTGTTTATATGAACTTCCGGCCATTTCTTAAGCCGCCTTAGCCACTTCTGGCTCAGCCTTCTGCTTCTCCATCGCTTTGTAGACGAAGGTTAAGGCGAAGCCGACCAGGGAGATGACCAGCGCGATGTAAAAAGCATTCGTGAAGTTGCCGTCATTGGCTGCCGCTACACTACCGGCAATTCTCGGTCCGAAGAACGCGGCTCCCGAGTAGCCGATGAAGGTGACACCGTAGTTCACGCCGTAATATTTCATCCCGAACTTCTCACCGACAATGGACGGGAAGATGCCCATTGTTCCGCCGAAGCATAAGCCGATTCCGGCAATGGCGACAGCAAATCCGGCGACAGAAGACGATAAAGCAATTGTGAGCATCATAGCTGCAATGACCAGATAGATCATGAGCAGGCATTTCACGCGGCCGATTCTATCGGACACTGCGCCCCAGAACACACGGCCCAGGCAGTTGCTCAGCGAGTACAAGCTTACGTAGAGCGCTGCGGCGGCTGCGGTTAAGCCAAACATTTTTTGACCGATTACAGAAGCATTCGCGGTTACCATCATACCAGACAGGGCACCGATCAGGAACAGGCAGGCAATCACATAGAATAACGGCTTCTTGATCATCTCATTCCATGGTACATTCACAGAAGCCTTGGCTGCTCCGGTTACCGGAGGGGTCCAGCCTTCAGGAGCATAGCCGGCCGGGGCGGGTTTGACGAGCAACCCAAGCCCTAGAATAATCACCAGGAAAGCAACACCCAGTGTAATTAAGGCAGACTGTACGCCATTGCTGGTGATCAGCGCATTAGCGATAGGAGCGATAGCAATGGTGCCGCCGCCATATCCGGCGGTAACGATCCCCGCTGCCAGACCTCTTTTATCCGGAAAGAGCTTCACGCTGTTCCCGATGGTCGAGGAATACACGATTCCCTGGCCAATCCCGGTAATAACACCATAAGTGATATACAGCATCCAAGGTGCAGTAGCCAGACCCGAGAGAATGAAACCAATTCCGAACATCGCACCGCCGATGAAGACCGCCTTCTTGGCTCCTCCTTTATCCACCAGCTTACCGCCTAGGATCATTGGAATCGGGGAAATCGCTGCATTAATGGTAAAAGCAATCATAATATCCGGCATGCTCACGCTGAAAACCTTCGTTAATGGAAGTGCGAAAATACTAAAAGCATAAATGGCGCCTACACAGATATTAATGATCGTTGAGGCAATCAAGATCCTCCAGCGGTTCAACTCTACGTTCATGGTATCATCCCTTTTTTAGTTAGTTTATAAGTTCAGCTTAAGGTACTTACATTGACTATACTTCTTGCAAAACCCGGTTCTTATCGGCGATAATCGACTTCAGCATGCCCCAGTTCTCTTGGAACATAGCCGCGTCCATCTCCTTCAGGTCCGGTGAAATTACGGGCTTGAAGTCCATCTGATCCAGAATCTCTGTCTGCAAGTCGATGCCTGGTGCGATTTCGGTTAAGGTCATTTTACCGTTCAGCAGTTCAAAGACGGCGCGTTCCGTAACATACACAACCGGCTGTTGAACCTTGGCGGCATAAGATCCGCTGAAGGTGATCTGCTGTACCTTTGAGATGAATTTCTTGGCTTTGCCCTCTTGAATGATGTGCAGCTTGCCGTTCTCTACCTTAATCTGCAGCCCGCCCGCTGTAAAAGTACCCGCGAACACCAGCTTTTTCGCCGCTTGAGAGATATTGATGAATCCGCCGCAGCCCGCAACCCGTGTGCCGAATTTGCTGACATTCACGTTCCCCGACTCATCCGTCTGGGCCAGACCAAGGACCGACAGGTCAATGCCGCCGCCGTCATAGAAATCGAATTGGGCATCATGATCTACAATCGCCTCTGAGTTGTACGCATGGCCGAAGTCCTTCAGACCTGCGGGAACCCCGCCGATCGAGCCTGCCTCTGTCGTCAGAATCAGCTGGTCGTCCACGCCCTCTTCAGCAGCGATGTTCGCTACATTCACCGGGATGCCGACACCGAGATTCAGAATGGTATTCGGCTGAAGCTCTACGGCTGTGCGGCGGGAGATGATTTTGCGTTCATCCAGCGGCAGGATTTCAATCGAATCTACCGGTACTTTGACATGGCCCGAGAACGCCGGATTATACTGCGTATTCTCGGTCTGGTAATGATTCTCCGGGGTGGACACGACGAGGTAATCTACCAGAATGCCCGGAACCTTCACATCCTTGGGATTCAAGGTTCCATTCTTGGCCACGGTCTCTACCTGAGCGATCACGATACCGCCAGAGTTGCGGACGGCCTGGGCGATCGGCAGAACCTCCATGTGCAGGCCTTCTTTTTCAAGGGTGAGGTTACCATTCTCGTCAGCTACGGTTCCACGGATCAGGGCGATCTGAATCGGGAAGGTCTTGTAGAACAGCCACTCTTCGCCTTCTAGTTCAATCACCTTCACAATGTCTTCCTTCGTAGAAGGTGACATCTTGCCGCCCTCAACACGGGGATCGACGAAGGTCTCCATGCCTACCTTGGTAATCACACCTGGACGCTTGGCAGCAATCTCGCGGTAGAGCTGGGTAATGACCCCTTGCGGCAGGTTGTAGGCTTCGCATTTATCCTCTTCAATCAGCTTGGCCAATCCCGGGGAAGCGATGGCGATACCACCAATCCAGCGTTTGATGAGGCCTTCATGCCCCAGGTGGCTCATGCCCTTATCGCGGCGGTTGCCGACGGCGCTGGCATGCATCACGGTCAGATTCTTCGGTTGTCCGGTCTGCACGAAGCGCTCTTCAATGGCGATCCCCATCTCTTCTGCCCAGCAGGATAATCCGAATCCGCTCGCTGCTACTGTGTCCCCGTCCTTGATGAGTTCCGCTGCTTTGGCGGCTGAAATTACTTTTGTCATTTCATCTGCTCCTCTTTATGTGAATTATTTCACTACACTTGTCAAAAAAAATGATGGCCCTTCTGTGTGTCTCATTCTTGCTGATTTGCGAGACTGAATTTCTTTGTGAAAGTTTTCTCAAGGCCATCGTAATACAGAATATATGACCGGTCAATAGCTCCAAAATGCCTTGAATTCAAGGCATTTTTCTGTTGTTTTTTTGCGACTGGCTTGGCGGATTGGGCAGATTGTTGGGCAGCTGTTCTCTTAAAATTCAAGCCTATTAAGGGTCGAACTCAAAGCTTCGTCGTCGCTGCGGTGAACATTTGGACTTCCGGCCGCTGCCCGCCACCAGATTTCTTGATTTGTACCGCTAATAGCGGTTGAAATCCGGTGACAGCTGATGCTGTAGATAGCTAGCTTTCCTACGGAAAGCTTTCAGGCGGTCGCTTCCGCTCTTACAGTTCCAAATTTCCCCTCCGCTTCTTTTTGCTTTTCGTTAATATCTTTAGTGCTTCTTATACATACCGGAATACTGCTCCCAATCTGGGTTATATTTTCTTCATTCCGGCAGGACCCGCCAGTCGCAAAATAACCACACTGTTTTCTCCAGCCAGGTTGGATGGATATTAAATCCAGCGGTCCAAGGCATATCCTGTCCGGCGGATCAGTCAAAGGGTCAGAGATAAGACTTCAAGACATTTTAGCGCGGCCAAAAAAAATAAATTATTTTTCTTACGGGGGGTGCATTGCAGATTTGCAACAGCCGATCAGGGCAAAACCGGTCAAGTAGAAACGGCTTCGCTGTCCTTTTAAAGGACGGTACCGTTTCAGCGAGAAATATAAGGATAAGTTATCGTCTGAAACATATAAGTTCTTATATTTTCAAAAATGAGCGGAAGGGTTGGACACTATCCCTTGTATATGTTATATTCTGGACAATTTTAGCTAGAGGAGGAACGCTGTCATGACGCATTCTGTCAAACAGGCGATTGTTCAGGGAGCAACGTCGCTTGGGATTGAGTTCGGGTCCACGCGAATCAAGGCTGTGCTGATCGATCACCATTTTGAAACGATCGCCTCCGGCACCTATGAATGGGAGAATCAATTCACTAAGGGTTACTGGACTTACGATCTCAGGGAAGTAGTTCAAGGTCTGCAAGCAGCCTACGAGCAATTACAGCAAGCGGTTCAGCAGACCTATGGCGTCACTCTGCAAACCGTCGGCTCCATAGGCTGCTCGGCCATGATGCAGGGGTATATTGCGCTGGACCAAGCGGGAGAGCTGCTCGTTCCATTCCGTACCTGGCGCAATGCTACAACAAGCACTGCTGCTGCGGAGCTAAGCGGGACATTCCAGTTCAAAATTCCAGAGCGCTGGAGTATCGCCCACTTGTATCAGGCTATTTTGAACGGTGAAGAGCATGTGGCCAGAATAGATTATCTTACGACGCTATCGGGTTACGTTCACTTGCTGCTAACCGGCTGCAGGGCTCTAGGGATCGGGGATGCCTCCGGGATGTTCCCCATCGATGAAGCAACGAAGCAGTACAATGAAGTTATGGTGAAGCAGTTCACGACTCTAATTGCCGGGAGAGGCTATCCTTGGAAGCTGCAAGATATCCTGCCTACAGTGTATACAGCCGGTATGAATGCAGGAAATCTCAGTGAAGCAGGTGCCCGGCTGATCGACCCGTCAGGCCGTTTGCAGGCTGGTATTCCGCTATGCCCGCCGGAGGGCGATGCCGGAACAGGTATGGTGGCTACAGGTAGTGTCAGGAAACGCACCGGCAATATTTCCGTAGGGACGTCGGTCTTTGCTATGTTTGTGCTGGAGCAGAACCTAAGTGCGGTCCACCCTGAGATTGATATCGTGAATACACCGGAAGGCAGCCCGGTTGCTATGGTGCTTGCCAATAACTGCTCCAGCGATCTGAATGCCTGGGTCGGCTTGTTCCGTGAATTCTATGAGGCCATGGGGCTGAAGGCCGACATGGACCAGTTATTCAGCGTCCTGCTGAACCAGGCACTGGAAGCAGATGCGGATGGCGGCGGCTTGCTGAGCTACGGTTACTATTCAGGCGAGAACATCACCGGACTTGCTGAGGGACGTCCGCTATTCGTCCGTTCGCCGCAGAGCCGCTTCACTCTGGCTAACTTCATGAGAGTGCATCTGTATAGCGCCTTCGCTGCGTTAAGGCTCGGAATGGAGATTCTGACCGGGCAGGAACGGGTAACTATTGACCGTATTTCAGCGCATGGCGGATTGTTCCGCACCCCGCAGGTTGGCCAGCGGATCTGTGCTGCAGCACTCAATGTTCCGGTCTCAGTCCTGTCTACGGCTGGTGAAGGCGGCGCATGGGGAATAGCTATTCTGGCCTCATATATGATGCGTAAGGAGCCGAACGAGAGCCTGGCGGATTACTTGACCTCTAAGGTGTTCTGTAACATGGAAGGACAGGAGGTAGCGCCTAACCCTACTGATGTGGAGGGCTTTGCCCTTTATATGGAGCGTTACACCGGGGGTCTGCCCATCGAACAGGCGGCGGTAGATCATTTACTGGAGAACCGGAAGAAAGGAGACTTCTTCATATGAAAATAAAAAAGAACAAGCTCATAGGAGCGCTAGCCTCCCTGTTACTGGTAGCCTCCGCCCCTTCGGCCTATGCTGAAGCGCTGGATGCCAAGACACTGCTGAAGCAAAAGTTCCCGGGGGAAACGGTACGGTTGCTGAAGACCGCAGACCTGAATAACGATCAGAAGAAGGAGAGCTTCCTGCTCACAGAGTCGGGCAATCTGTATCTGGTGAACTCCAAGGGTGTAGTTGTATTAATTGATAAGCAGATTATGGAGTTCGGAGAGGATGAAGCGGATATGCAAATCTTCGCTGTCTCTCCAACGGAGAAGCAACTGGCGGTTACCGTGGATTATCTGCCCTCGAATACCCAAGTCTCGGTCTACCGCCTGAACTATGGCACTCTGACCAAGAAGCTTCAGTTCATGGGGGATCAGGGAGCCGAGATCGATAAGAAGGGGCGCCTGCACCAATACTGGAAGGACTTCAAGGACGAGGGCGGCGGCTGGGATCTGGCAGAGGGGATCTTCACCTGGGATGCCAAGGCAGGTAAGTACAGAGCTACTGGCAATTACGTCTTGCAGTAGTATAAAAAGCAGCCATCCTCCCGGTAGCGGTGGATGGCTGCTTTTGCCTCACAAATACACAAACGGCTCCCTCGCATCCACGAATGTAACCGGAAGCCCGTCGACCAGAGGCCTCAGCCACTCGGCCATATACTTCATGCCCCATTCCTCGGAGCGCTCGTGACCGATCACGATCATCGCCTTGTTCATACCCAGCATCGCAGCATCATTGATGTAAGCACATAAGGTCCACTCGGTAATGTCGCCGCAGACCATCACATCCAGGTTCTTCTCCTGCATCAGCTCCATCGGCATCTGCTCCCGGCCCAGTCCTAGGCTGCCGCCGCCGACAAGAATGCCGATACGGGAGCAGGGCGCTTCCGGGTTGCCGACAATCTGAATCACCTTCATACCCAGCCGCTGCTTCAGGAAGCCGGCCAGCTCGCCCACGGTAGTCTCCTCGATCAGATATCCCCAGGCGTCCTTGTCGTCCAGCTTCTTATCCGCCCAATCCAGCTCCTTCAGCAGTCCGTCATAGATCCGGTCCGTATCCGCCAGATGCATATGGTCATGGAAGCGCCAGATCGTAATGCCGTGCTCCTCGATCAGCTTTTTTTTCGCCAGATATACCGGGTCCATCTGCAGCCAGTCCAGCGTATCGTTGCCGGTATAGTAGGTCGGCTCATGAGTGATAATCAGGTTGGCGCGAGCAGCAATAGCTTCCTTGATGACCTCCACCGTCGCCATGAACGTTGTGACAATCCCCGTGACCTCCATCTCTTCACTGCCGCTCGCCAGCACATCGCAGGTCTGCTCCAGCCTCCGTCCCCCGCAGCAATCGAGCAGAATCCGGTCAATCACCTCTTGCACTTTCATACGCTCATCTCCTTTCATATTTAGCCTTTGACAGCTCCGATAACCACGCCGCGGGTCAGGTACTTCTGCATGAACGGCAGGACGAACAGCACCGGCACAATACCCAGCACCGCCATCGCCATCCGCACCGCTGTACTTGGCAGCGATACTGTGTCGGCTCCGAGCACACTCCCGGCCTGGCCGGAATTGAGGAACTGGATGTTGCTCATAAGCTGCATCAGCAGATTCTGAATACCGTACAATTGCGGCTTAGATACAAAATATAACGCATTGATCCAGTCATTCCAATAGGCCAGGCCCATGAACATCCCGACCGTTGCCATGACCGGCATGGACAGCGGAAGCATGATGCGGAAGAAGGTCCGCAGCTCCGAGGCACCGTCGATCTGGGCGGCTTCGATAATTTCCAGCGGCACATTATTCTTGAAGTAGTTACGGACCAGCAGGACGTTGAACCCGTTCGCCAGCAGATTGGGCAGGATCAGCGCCCACAGTGTGTTTTTGATATGGAAATACTGGGTCCACATGATGTACGAAGGCACAATCCCCCCGCTGAACAGCATGGTGAAAAACACGACAAAGGCCAGCGTATTATGATATTTGAAATCAGACCGCGACATCGGATAAGCCAGCATGCTTGTTATAAGCAGTCCAATCGCGGTTCCAAGGATCGTCACCAGAAAGGAAACCCCGTATGCTCTGATGAAAATATACGCCGAGGACTTAATATACCGGTACGCCTCCAGGCTGGTATGCTCCGGGAAGAAGCTATAACCGTTGCGGATCAGGGCCGTCTCCTCAGTGAACGAAGCAATTACAATCAGCAGGAAGGGCAAAAAAGCAAAAACCGTCAGCAGGATCATCACGACCGCAGAAAATACCGTAAACGCCCGTTCTCCTCTTGTTTGGATCATCTGAATTTCCTCCTAGAACAATGCGTTTTCTGGATTGACCTTCTTGACGATGGCATTGACCGTAAGCACAAGCGCAAAGCCGACCAGTGACTGATACAGACCGGCGGCGGCCGACATTCCGATATCATTGAGCTGCATCAAGGCGCGGTAGACATACGTATCAATCGTCTGGGTAGTGCTGTACAGCGCACCGGAGTTCATGGGCACCTGATAGAACAAGCCGAAGTCGGAGTTGAAAATCCGGCCCATCGACATCAGCACCAGCACAATAATGGTCGGCTTCAGCAGCGGCAGGGTAATCATGCGGATCTGCTTCAGTTTCCCGGCACCGTCGATTTTGGCCGACTCATAGATGCTCTTGTCAATTCCGGCAATCGAGGCAAAATAAACAATCGATCCGTAGCCTGCCGTCTTCCAGATCTGAATCAGGACCAGCAGGTACGGCCAGTACTTCGCCTCCGAATACCAGTTGATCTCCGGTAGGCCGAGCGGCCGCAGAATCGAATGGTTCACGAATCCGCTGTCGGCATTCAGAAAGGCGAAGACGAGCAGCGAAAGCACGATCATCGAGATCAGATTCGGCAGAATCAGCCCGGTCATGAACAGCTTCGAATACAGCTTATTCAGCAGCTCCGACATCAGAATGGCAATGATAATGGAGACTACGGTTCCAAGCGCGATGAACGCCAGGTTGTACAGCAGCGTATTGCGGGTCATAATCCAGGCGTCACTGGTCTGGAAGAGAAAGGTGAAGTTCTTGAAGCCGATCCAGTCGCTGCCGAAGATGCCTTTGGCATAATTGACATCCTTGAAGGCGATGAACACCCCGAACATAGGGAAATAGCTGTTAATGAGAAAATACAGCAGGCCTGGACCCGCGAGTATGAGGAGCGGCAATGTTTTTTTGAGCGGCTTGGATGGGGACTTGCGTCTGGCAGTCATGCCGGTTCACCTCCATGGCAGGGGGCAGAGCCTCAGTTACCGCTCCGCCCACAGCATATTCATATAATAATTATTGCTTTTGCGCGGCAAGCCACGCATCCAGTTGCTGCTGCTTGCTGTCAATAATAGCCTCTGCACCGGCATCCTTCAGCGCACTGATGAATTTCGGGATGATGGTCTCCGGGTCCACCGATCCGCTGACGAGTGCCGGCAGGAACTGGCTGACCACGTTATTCACAGCGCTAATCTGCGTCTTCACTTGACCCTGATCGAAAATGAAGCCGAAATACGGCGATCTTGCGGTATCCTTATTCTCCTTCAGCTTCAGCTCGACATCCGACCAGTCAATTCCCTCCAGCTGATACTGGAGCGATTCGGAGCCTACGATCCCTGAGCTGAGCATGGCTGTATAAGGCACCGTATTGGCGTCCATGCCTTCCGGGAATTTCACATGATGCTCATCTACCTTGAGGTAATCCTCCCCTTCGATTCCGAAGAGAATAGTGTTAATCAGCTCTTTGTCGGTGTAGAGCAGGTTCAGGAACTTCACAGCGGCCTCCGTCTCTTTCGAGGTGCTGGAGACCATCCAGGTTACCGAGTTCACGGCGCTTGTATCGAAGTAAAATGGGGCGATGCGCTTGGTCTCAATATTTTTGCCGACCTGCGCACTCAGCTGCTTGCCAACCTCCATGCCGCTGTAGCCGCCCAGGAAAGAGAAACCGCGCCCGGAGGACACCATCTCCATGGCTGTGATCGTCGTAGTTGCGGTATCCTTCTGCAGATACCCGGCGTCGAACCAGTCTCTCATCATCTGAATCCCGTTCTTAAAGACATCCGATTCGTAGAAGTTAACGACCTTGCCGTTGTCACCGATCACGACGCCGACTCCGGTGGTATCAGTCAGGTAATCCACTTTGCTTGCACCCTTCATCCAGTTCACAAGTCCCGTATCCGTCGGATTCACGTTGATCGGGCCAAATGGAACCACATCCGGCAGCTTCTGCTTCACCGCACCGAACACGGCAGGCAGATCCTCTACCGATTGGATGGAGTCTGCTGCTACGCCCGCCTCTGCGAGCATATCCGCGTTATAGATGATATTGGTCGGCAGCGCCATCCCTTTATTCACAGGAATGCCGTAGATATGTCCGTCCATCGTGGTGGTTTTGAGAATATCCGGCCCGAAATCCTTGTCCAGAATGGCTGTCAGCTCTTTACCGTGTTCAGGAAGCAGCTCTTCGAGCGGGGCCACCTGGCTCTTGGATACATAGTTGGAGAATTGTCCGAGGGTGGTGAAGACATCCATCTTCTCCCCGCTCTGGAGCGCAAGATTGACCTTCTGGGCGTAATCTGCCGGGCCGAAGAGACGGAAGTCCACCTTCACCCCGATCTTCGCGGTAGTAATTGCATTGATGGCCTCGGTCACCTTGCTGAGATCATCGGGAATCCGGTTAAAGGAAGGCAGTGCGAATACAATCTCAGCCACCTTGGCCTTAGCTTCCGTATCCCCGGAATTCTTGGACGATGTATTGGAATTTCCGCCGCAGGCGGAGAGCAGCGAACCGCAGATTACCATGGACAGCAGCAGTGAACCTAACCCCTTGTTCTTCATTATCATCATGCCTCCTGTTCTGTATTTACACTCTCATTGTACCGGCCCTGGAGGGGGGCGGGCTTTCAATAATACGGGCTGTTTTTATAAAAAACCGCACTGGGCGGGTGGTGAGGATTCTCGGCTCTGTATTGCTAATTAGTTCTCTGGGGGACGGCGGCAGAACGCCCGGCCTTGGCAAACAAACAAGTGGAAAAACGTATTCTAATTTCTCCATTTCTTCTAAAGTTACCTCAACAAGTGGAAAAATAGCATCTAATATTAGCATTTTCTCTGCTTTGCCGGAATTATGTCTAATTAAGTGTTGTTTATCCAACTATTCCTCCGTCAGCGTTCATACGTTCGGCAACAGGTGTATAAAATCCAACTAAATTCTGCGCAGGAGCAACCTTCTCCTAGTTCCCTTAACATAGTTTCCAGCACCTCCAGTCAGTCAACCAGCAGGATGCTGCGCACCTTAGGCACGATACCTGCCTGCTCAGCAAGAAGCCCCGCCTCCGGTAGGAGATACGGAGCTTCCTAATGGTATCATTGTCATAACTATAGGGCGGATTTATGCTTGGAGCGATAGGCTGCCGGGGTTTCGCCTGTCCATTTTTTGAATACCGTGGAGAAATAAGAGAGGGTATCGAAGCCGGTATCCATCGCAATCTCTCCGATGCTCGCTGTGCTCTCCACCAGCCTCTGCTTCGCCGCTCTGATCCGGCAGTCGTTCAGGTACTCCTTCACAGTCTGGCCGGTCCCGTTCTTGAACACCTTGGCCAAATAATCCGCGGTCAGATATACGCTGGCTGCAACATCCTCCCGGCTCAGATCCTGGGTGTAGTGCTCTTGAATGAACCTTTTGGCCCGCTCGACCACTCCTTCAGACTGCAGCACCTCCTTGATGGAATCCACCGTCTTGTCCGTCAGCGCTTGCGCCCATTTCATGAAGTCGAACACACTGCTCTCTGCATCCTGTGTCAATTGCTGGCTGAGCTCGCCCTCGAAGAGCCGGTGCGCCTGAATGTGGTGCCGCGCAAGCAGCGAATAGACCACCTGAAGCAGGTCCTCGCGGATCGAATGGAGCGTGGCCGCATCCAGCTTGTTCAGACTCGTCAGCAGCTCCAGTTCTTTCTTGAGCCGGTTCACAATCTGCGCCTTCTCCTTCTGGACGAACAGCAAGGTGAACAGCTCCGTATCCAGGGAGAACCGCTCGGTCAGATCCACATGGAAGGGCTTATTCGGCAAATGCAGCTTGCCCCGGAAAATAATATTCGACTCGTCCGCCTGCTCCAGCTCCGTCTTCAGCTGCGCCAGGCGGGAGATCGCCGCAGGCTCACTGAAGTAACAGGTAGCCGTACATTTCAGATACAGCCTGGACAGCCGGATGATCTCTCCGGCACCCGCCTCCAGCTCCTTCATATCCGCCGGACTCTCGGCAATGATCGTATTGTAGAATACTTTATCGACCTGATAAGCAATTATACGTCCGCTGCCCACCCGGCTGCTAAGAATTTCAGAGACCAGATTCGAGAGGGCGTAATGAAAGATGCTCTCATCCCATTCCCGTTCAATCTGGGAGCGGGGAACGCTTACCAGCAGAAGCCTATACTCCGCATGCACCTGAACTGCCAGCTCCCGCTTCTGCACCTCACTCTGGATCAGCTGGGGCCGGGGAGAGATCGTCGCCGTCAGCACATCACTCCAGAAGCTGCGTTCTATCAGATCCTGGTTCTTCAGCCACGCATGGCCCAGCTTGCTGTATTCGCCTAGCATGACTTTGTTCTTCAACGTATCCATAGACTTACGCAGCGCTGCCTCCAGCTCCTGCTTGTCCAGCGGCTTGACCAGATACGAGTCGGCGTCATACGAGATCGCCTTGGAGGCGAAGGTGAAGCTCTCATGACAGGTCAGGAAGATGAATCCGCCTTCATAATGACGGTCTCTGGCCCACTTGATCATATCAATGCCCGACCCGCGCGGCATTTCAATATCGCAAATCATCAGATCCGGCTCACCGTTCTCGAATAGTTGCTTCGCATCCTGTATATTATGGGCGGTGAGCACTTCCGTAATTCCGAATTCCTCCCAATTCACGATGCTGCGCAGCGCTTCAACTGTAGGAATATCATCGTCAATCAGCATACAACGCATATTATCCTCCCTCTAAGCCGGGCTGGCTCCATTCCGTTGGCTTCACAGGAATCCACAGCTCAACCCTCGCACCTGTAGACCCGATATTCGACAGCTTTAGCAGATCCTCCCGTTTGTAGAGCAGTCTGAGGGTCTTGCGGATATTGGCAATGCCCACTCTGCCTCCATCCTCCCCTGCCTCTTCGCGCTCCGGCTGATCCAGCCATTCAGAAGCGAAGCCTGCCCCGTTATCTTCTATTACAATGCTGACAAATGAACTATCGTCCCGCTGCTCCATCCGCACTCTGATGAAAATAGACAGCAGCTCCTGAACGAACATAGCATGCTTGAACGTATTCTCCACAAAGGTCTGAATCATGAACTGCGGAACCGGCACCTGCCGCGCTTCCTCCTGGATCTCGATCATGAAAAAAATCTGTTCAGGATAACGGATCTCCTGCATCCGGATATAATTCTCAGTATGCCGGATCTCCTCCTCCATCGTCACTTCCATCAGCCCCCCTCTGAACATATACCGGAGATGCTCGGAGAGGCAGTGGATCAGCCGGCGAATCTCCTCGTTTTTATTCTGATAGCTTAAGCTGGTGATCGTTGAGATCGCATTCAGGAAAAAATGGGGCCGGATCTGCATCTGCAGATACTTGATCTCGGCGCGGCTGATCTCGATCTGTTCTTCATAGGACTGAATCTTCAGATCCTTGATCTCACTGACCATGGACTCCAGCGCATGGAACAGCTTCAAGAATTCCAGAGAGTAGGGGGTATTCTGCGGAATCTGGTATTCCAGCTGCCCCTGTTCAACCGCCTTCGCCGCCTTCACCAGCTCCAGAATCGGCCTCAGTACATCCCTCGTCAGGAATCTCAGCACCAGCGGTACCACAATGACCGAGAGAACTGCCAGCAGGGCGATCCCCCACTGAATCAGCTTCAGACCCGAGAACAGACTGCCCTTGGCAACCATTTGGGTCATCTGCCCGAACTCGCCGATCGGTTCAGATACAATCAGGTAATCCCGCTTATATTGCCTGGTTAAGCTCTCAAGCGTCGTCTCTCCCTCCTGCAGAGAGATATTACTCGCTGCCAGTATAGTTCCCTTCGAATCACTGAGCACATACCGGTTCTGATCATTGCCTCCCCTGTCGACCATGGCCAGCAGCGTGTCCGCTTTCACCAGCGTTCCGAAGCTGACCTCTGAATAAGTAATATATTTGAACAAGTACGACTCGCCGCGGATCTGGAAGACCTTCCATTCCCCGCTATGTTCTGCCGGAGCCGTACTGAATTTATGCATATTAATAAAATCCACCAGAGCCAGCTTATCCTCCGATTGAATCCGGCGGTTGAACTGCTCCAGCACCAGCTCATCCGAGAGCCTGATGAACATGCCGTCGCTCGAATTATCGCCTGCTATTTTTGCTTGCAGGCTATTCTTGAGCTGCTGGACCCTGAAATACCGGCTGTTCTCATCCATCCCCGCCGAATTCACGGCGGCATCCACGTTATGGTCGAATACCTCTATGAGGTCCTTGGAGAAATTGTTGAAATTATTATGAATATTGGCCTGATAGAGGGCCAGTGTATTACGCGAGCTAGTCAGAGCATTGCTCCGCACAACCTCCAGGGAGTAGATATTACTCAGAACAAGGATGGACAGCAGGATCGCAAGAATCACTGTCATCTGCAACGAAAATTTGAACACGATACTGTTGGTTCGGATCACCCCCGCCTCTTCCTTTCCCCGGAATTCAGCACGCCCCTGAGCCGTTACCTTCTTAGGCCAGACCCAGGGGCGTATAAGTATGCAATTTGCGGTTATATAAGCTGAAAAAATGAACTTAAAGCTCTGTCGTCCTACGGTGAATATTTGGACTTCCGGCCGCTGTTGTCCCCAGATTTCTTGATTTTAACCGCTAATCGCGGTAGAAATCCGGTGACAGCTGATGCTTCCGAAGCGAGCTTTCCTACGGAAAGCTTTCAGGCGGACGCTAACGCTCCTACAGTTCCAAAATTCCCCTCCGCTTCTTTTTGCTTTTCGTTATTTTCTTAAGCGCTTCTTAGAAAATCAATTAACCGCCCAGTCCAGCGCAGCTTCGATATGCTTATCCCAGTACACCCAGTTATGGTCGCCCGGGCCCTCTTCATAGTAATGGGCAGCCTGCTCGCTGTCTAGGAACTGATGGAACCGGCGGTTCACATCCAGCAGCATATCCTCGGTTCCGCAAGCCATGTACAGCTCCGGCAGGGCAAGTCCCTGCGCCTTCACATCACGCACCAGCTGCTCGGGGTCCTTGTCGCTGCCGAGCAGCTTACTCAGATCGCCGAAGACGCTGGCATAGTAGGAATAACTGGCAATTCCGTCTTTATAGTCTGGGGCAATATTGGCTACTCTATACGGAATTAAGGCCGAGGATAAGGCGATGATCCGGCCGAAGCGCTCCGCGTATTTCAGGCCGTTGCGGATCGCACCGTACCCGCCCATCGACAAGCCGCCGATCCAGGTATCCTCTCTGGCTGCTGATAGCGGGAACAGCTTGCGGGTGAAGTCTACCAGCTCCCTGCCGATATACTCACCGTAATATTCTTCCCTAAGCTCATCATTGACATAGAAGCGGTTCTCCCCGGCCGGCATGAATACTGCCACCTGATGCCTGTCTGCCAGCTCCCTGATCCTGGAGAAGTTCAGCCAGTCGTTCTGGCTGCCGGAGAAGCCGTGCAGCAGATAGAGCGATCTCAAGGGCTGACCGGACCAGGCCGGCAGTCCCCAGCCCTCCGGCAGATCCACCGGCAATATGGCCTGGATCGTGACCTCCCGCTTCAGACTTGCCGAGAACAGGCTGATTTGCATTGTAGCCATCATCATTCCCCCTTAACGAATTAGAATCAGACCCAGTATACCGCTTCTTGTCCCTGCTGATCTATATATTCGATAACAGTCTTAAAATTCTGCAGGTTAATATGCAGCCGGCAATATGCTGTTCCATGTTCCCACATCAGCCTGATTTCATCCGCCTCTGCCTCAAGTACCCGGAAGGTTCCATTGAAGGCGCTATATTCATTGCGGAAACGGATCAGCTTCATCAGCCGCTGCACGACCTCCCGCTCACTCTCCGCTTCAATCTCCTCCAGCGTGTAGTTATGGCGGTTAATCTCCCGGCCTTCCCCCGTCAGGGCGACCTGCTCCAGATCATTGCGTCCAGCCAGCAAGCCTACATAATAGACCTGCGGAATACCCGGTGCGAAGAATTGAATCGCTCTGGCTGCCAGGTACGCATCGTCATCTTCATTCAGTGCACTGTAATAGGTGCAGCGGATCTGATGGACATCGAAGCCATCCGGCGCTTTATGCTCCTCGGACAGAATCAGACTCAGATTCGCCCCGCGCTCCACGCAGAGATCCACCAGCTCCCGCGCTTCCTTCGTATCGATTAGATCATCCAGATCCGGCTTCACCGGAACACCGTCATGACAGTCCAGCATCGTGAACTGCTGATGCGGGCGGGTCCGCAGATAGTCGTACAGCGCCGTATTGGATCTGCCGGTAAGCGCCTCAAGCACGCGGTAAGGCAGAATGAAATCATAGATCCAGCAGCCGTATTCTGATAGCTTAGTCTGGATACTGTGATGTGCATGCACCTCCGGCAGCAGCTCTATGTCCAGCGAATCGGCCATCTCCTTGATCCAATCCAGGAATTCATAAATCTCCGGCTCCACATAGAAACAACTGGTGCCCAGCTTCTTGATCACGTACCCGACCGCATCCAGCCTGACGATCTTGACATTCTGCTCTTTGAAGTTCAGGAAGAACTGCCGCAGCAGGTCGCGGGTAAGCGGAGAATGGATATCCAGATCAATCTGCTCGGAAGGATCAGTTTTGCCAAAAGTGGTCCAGACCTTCTCTTCCTCCCCTCCAGAGGTTGTGAAGGTAGAATACGGCAGCGGCCGCCGCAGAAACATCTTCCCGATATCCGCACGCACAGGCTCGCCATTCTCCCAGATTTTGTCCAGGGTAATGAACAGATCCGCATATTCAGAAGCCCGGCCATGCTCCAGGAAGTCCTGGAAATACGGCGATTGCCTGGAGATATGATTGACCATCAGATCCACCAGCACATCGAATTCTTTCCCAAGGCTGCGGATGTCCTCCCAAGTGCCGAATTCCGGCTTGATCTCCAGATAAGTCAGCGGCGCAAAGCCGCGGTCCCCTGAAGAGGGGAAGGGCGGAAGGATGTGAATCCCCCCGGCAAACAGCCCGGCGAAGGGACCGCGCAGCACCTGATGCAGCTGCTTCAGGTCTCCGCCCAGTGAATCGGGATAGGTAATTAACTGTACTTGATTCTTCAGTGTCATCTCAGAGCCTCCTACAGGTTGAATTGTTGCTTAATGACCTCAAGCGCAGGCAGATCGACTACCGCACCGGTGAATTTCAGTTTGTACGCGCTGACGGCAAATCCAAGCTCCAGCGCCTCTATGAGCGTATACCCTTTGATAATAGCTGTATAGAATCCGGACCAGAAGGCGTCGCCTGCTCCCGTCGTATCTTCAATCTGCGTAGCCTTGGTGGCAAACGACACCGTTTCGCTGCCGGTGGAGACGAGTGCCCCGTCCTTGCCCAGCGTCAGAATGACCAGCTTCGCGCCAAGCGCAAGGAATCTGGCAATCTGCTCCTCCGGCGTGCCGGGTCCGAACAGACGCTCCGCGTCATCCTCGGAAGGCTTGATGATATCGACCTTCGGGATGATGCTTTTGACATAGGCTACCCCGTCCTCCCCCTTCTGCCAAATCGAGGGATGATAGTTGGGGTCGAAGCCGATCAGCACCTTATGCTTCCTTGCTGTCTCGATCACCCGCTCTACCGCCCTACGGGATGGGTTCCTGGAGATCGGCCAGCACGAGAAGTGGACAATGCTGGAATGAATCAAGGCTTGCTTCAGCGCCTCATTGTATTCCAGCTGGTAATCTGCCGCACGGTAAAAGATCGGAACCGGCGTAGCCTGACTCTTCGTAATCACCACCATACTGGTAGAATCATCGACTTGCTGGATGCCGCTTGTCGCCATTCCGGCGCTCTGCAGCCGGTTCATCAAGTAGTTGCCGAGGCTATCCCTGCCCACCGCCGAAGCCACATGCGACCGGATGCCCAGCTTCCCTGCATTAATGGCAATATTCGAAGGCGATCCGCCAAAATACCGCGTATATCCATCACATACCGTGTCCTCGCCATACTCATTGGAGATCATATCCACGAGCAGCTCGCCCACTGTTAGCACATCGTTCGTCTTATTTTCAAACCGTATTGTCTCTCCGAGTCTAAACACCCGCACTCCCCCTTGGCACTCCAATATCCTTGCGTCCTATTCATTCTATGGTTTCTGTGTACGCAATACTTTCAAAAACCCGTCCTCTTTTTACAATTTAAGAGTTCAAGGCTCTTGCTAACGCATGGATATAGCCTTCTCTGGCTC
>NZ_ASPS01000065.1:0-96226 GCF_000517865.1 Paenibacillus sp. FSL R7-269 | reverse complement strand
TAGGGGGGGGGGAACCCCCCGCCAGTTGATCCGCACGGCCGGGTGCCGCATACGGGGAGGTGTCTGCGCCCCCGGCAGGACCGCCCAGGTACATCTCCCATGCCACCAGATTGTTGGCCCGGTTCCACACCGCAGGGTGAGTTACCTCATAACTGGAAGGTGTAATGTTGCGGTCGTCCAGCATCGGATACAGCGGAAGCTGGAAACAGAGGGCAGGACCTCCCTTATCTCTAGCCATCAGGGCCAAGGCAGCCGCCAGACCGCCGCCCGCACTCGCGCCGCCTACAGCAATCCGGGCCCCGTCAATCTGGAGATCATTCCCCGGATCTGCAAGCCACACCAATGCCGCGAAGCTGTCTTCCACCGCTGCCGGGTACGGATGCTCCGGGGCAAGGCGGTAATCGGGCGACACGACAACACAGTTGGCCGCAAGGACGAAGCTCTCGCATAACGCATCATCGCCGCTCGGCTGGCCCAGAATATAGCCGCCCCCATGAGTCCAGAGCAGGGCAGGCAGCTTATGCTTACTCCGCTTCGCCGGTTCATAGATTCTGATCCGCACCGGCCCGGAACCGGCAATCAGGACCCGCTCCGTAATGCGGACGCGGCCCGACGGTTCAGTAGGCAACGGGAGCATATTCCGGGCTGCGGCCAGATCCCCCGGCAAATGCAGCGGCGGCAATCCGGCCATCCCCTCTCTTAATTCCGGGGCCACGCGGTGAATGAAATTCATCTATTTTCCCTCCATATCGTTCGAATGTGAATAAATCCTGTGTGCTTCAAGTGGTCCCCTTCTCCGATAACCGGACGGGAAGAATGGTCTCCAGCGGGACCGGCTCGCCGGCAATCTGCTGAAGCAGATATTGAACGGCCAGCTCGCCCATCTTCTTGATCGGCTGTACGATGGTAGTCAGCTCCTCCGCATTCAGGGCGGCAATTCCGTCATAGCCTACGACCTTGACTTGACCGGGCACGTCTCTGCCCAGCCTTCTGCACTGCTTCAGCACCTGCAGCGCCAGCATATCGCTGCTCGCGAATACGCCGTCCAGCTCAGGACGTTCCTGAAAAAGACTGCTAACCAGCTTCTCGTAATCCTTATACTTGAATCCGTTCAGATCGGTTTGCCTTACGGTGTACGCAACATCTTGCCCTTTGACCTGCTCCAGGAAGGCGTCATGCCTTTGCTTGGCCAGCAGATTAAGGCGCAGATTCCCGCTAAGATAGGCGATGCTCCGGCATTTTTTGCGCAGCAGCAGCCGGGTGGCCAGCACTCCCCCCTGATAGTTATCTGAGGCAATGAACGGGATCGACTTAGAGATCTGCCGGTCCAGCGACACCAGCGGCAGGTTGATCGACTTGTAATCGTTCACGCTCATCGTATGGCTGCCCATGATAATGCCGTCAACCCGGCTGGCCCGCAGCAGATCGATGTACTCTTTCTCTTTTTTCTTGTGATGCAGGGAATTGCACAGCATAAGCTTATAGCCTTGTTCATAAGCATAGGCCTCAATATGCTTGGTTACCTCTCCGAAGAACGGATGGGAGATATCCGGCAGAATCAGGCCGATAATATTGGATTTCTTGCGCAGCAAGGAGCGTGCCACCTCACTCGGATGGTAATTCAGCTCCTCCATGGCATCGTTCACCTTTTGCTTCAGACTCTCACTGAGGTATCCCCGGTTATTAAGCACACGGGAGACGGTAGTGACGGAGACGCCGACCTTCTCGGCAACATCTTTGATGGTTACAGCCATCCGTACCTCCTGACCCGGGTCAGCCACCTTCCTCTGTTCAGCGGAACAGGGCATGGCTCTGTGTTAACCGGTTAATATAATAGGACAGCAGCAGCTTTAAAACTGTAAGAATGGCTTAATTGCAATCCGTACAACTAAATCGTCTGGTGTGCTGCCATATCTCCATTTAGCTGTATTTCGTGCAATTAAAATACCTCTATACCTGGATTTTCACCCATTCCAGCAAATTTAGTTGTATGGAATACAGTTAGTGGAGGAATGCCTTCCTTTTCACTGTTTTTAGTTGCACCGAATATACTTATCTCTGATTATGCGAAAAACCGAACCCAATAGTTCAGGTGGTTTCCTCTTACTGGTCCAATCCATAAATTTAAATCTGACGCTCTACTAAGGCAGACGCTGGCAGGGAAGCTGCCCGCCCGGGGTATCAGGTCGTGCCGCGCTCCACAGCCGTTACCGGGAATGTATTCACCATCGTCACCGCCTGTCCCTCGATCTGCTGGACGGCCAGCTCCATAATGGCTTCGCTCATCTCCTGAATCGGCTGCCCGACCGTGCTTAGACGCGGTGAGATCATGGAGGCGAGCTGCACATCATCATAGCCCACAATGCGCATCGCTGAAGGAATCTCCTTGTCCAGCAGGTTACAGGCATGAATCACCTCCGCGGCAATCACATCACTGCTGGCAAATACGCCGTCAATCTCAGGATGCTCCTGAAGGAAGGCGGCAATGGCGGTGTCCCCTCCGGTATAGCTCCCCTCTTCAACCTCCAGCTGCAAGTACAGCGGCGTAAGCCCGGCGAGCTTCATCTCCTCTTCGTACCCCTGCCTTCTCAGACCGGCCAGCATGAAGTGATGCTGGGGACCGTCGATGCCCCGCTGGATATAGACCGTGTGCCGGCAACCCTTGCCGGTTAATAACCGGGCAGCCAGCCGGCCGCCCTCCAGATTATCCGAGGTGACCACGGGGATGTCCTCAGAGATTACACGGTCGAAGGAGACAATCGGCAGGCCCAGGTGAAGATAATGCTGCACATCCAGCACGGCACTGCCCATGATGATGGCATCGACCTGGTTTTTTTTGAGCATCTCGATATAATCTACTTCCTTGGAGACGTTGCGGTTGGAATTGCAGAGCAGCAGCTTGTAGCCCTTAAGGTCTGCATAATATTCGAGATAGGCAGTCAGCTCGGCAAAAAAAGGATGGGAAATCGCCGGGATGATCAGCCCGATCATATTGGATTTTTTGCGGAACAGGGCCCTGGCCATTTCATTCGGCTGATAATTCATTTCCTTCATCACCCGGTAGACCTTCTCCTTCGTCTTGTCACTGATATACCCTCTATTGTTAAGGACTCTGGACACTGTATTCACAGAAAGTCCTGCCTGCTTCGCAACATCCTTCAGATTCGCCATAGGAACCACCTTGCTTTTTAGTTCCAATTATAGAGGAATTCGGGTTAGATTTCAGCTATATCGTCAACTCCCCCTTATTTCAGCGCCCCTTCCGTGATCCCCTTGATGATCTGTTTTTGCAGGAACAGGTAGATGATCAGCACGGGAATAATCGTCATAATCAGCCCGGCCATCAGCGGCGCATAGTCCACAGAATAGGAGGAGAAGAAGGTATACGTGGACAGCGGCAGTGTCTTCTGATCCGGCGACAGCAGCACCAGACTGGGCAGAAGATAGTCATTCCAAATCCAGAGCACATCGAGCACCAGCAGGGTGACGAACACCGGCTTCAGCAAAGGCAGCACTATACTGAAAAACGTCCGCAGCGTGGTGCTCCCTTCGATAAACGCCGATTCTTCCAGCTCGTATGGAATCCCTTTGATAAAGCCGTGGAACGTGAAGACGCCAAACGGCACCCCGAAGCCGAGATACATGAACAGCAGCGTCAGCTTGGTATTCAGCAGGCCCATATTCCCGTACAGCATCACCATTGGAATCATCAGCACCTGGAAGGGCAGAGCCATGGAGGCCAGCATGAGGAAAAAGAAGATGGAATTCACCTTCCATTTGTAGCGGACGAACAAGTACCCGGTCATCGCCGAGAAAATAATAATGATCGTGACAGAAATCCCCGTAATGATCAGCGAGTTCATGAACCCCTGCATAAAGTCCATATTGTCAAAAGCGCTGGCGTAGTTCTTGAAATTAATCGTTGCCGGCAGGGACAGCGGGCTCTCGAAGAATTGCTGGGTGGTCTTGAAGGAGTTCATAATAATCAGCAGGAACGGTGTTAAAAAGGCAAACAGCAGCAGGTACAGGAATCCTGTCCGCACGCCCGAGAGGATACGCCGGTTAGCATTCATTAAGATTCCACCTCCAGCTTCTTCAGCAGATAGGATTGCGTCAACGCGATAATCGCTACGACAGCGAACAGAACAACTGCCTCTGCCTGGCCGACACCGTATTGATTGGAGAGGAAGGCTTTTTGCACGATATGGTAGGTGGCCAGCTCCGTTGAATTGAACGGTCCTCCCTTGGTTAAGGCCAGGTTAATGTCATACGTTAAGAAGGACCGGGACAGGGAGATGAAAATACAGATGACGATTGCAGGAACCGTCAGCGGCAGAATAATTCTGCGGATCACCGAAGTCCGCCCTGCCCCGTCGATGCTTGCTGCCTCCAGCACATCATTCGGAACGCCAGTGAAGCCCGCGATATAGATGATCATCAGATACCCGACCAGCTGCCAGGCGGTTGCAATGATCAGCGCCCAGAATGCCGTCCCCGTATTCGTCAGCCATGAGGTCTGAAACAGCTCCCAGCCGTATTTAGCGCCAAGGTAAGGCAGCACTTGTGAGAAAAGCGTCTGCCACAGGTAGCCGAGTACGATCCCGCCGACCAGATTGGGTGTAAAGAAGCCTGTGCGCAGCCATTGCTCGCCTCTCCCGCCTCTCGTCAGGGCGAGTGCGATGAAGAAAGCGAAGACATTGGCAATCACCACGGTGAAGAAGACATACTTCAGGGTGAACCACAGCTGCTGAAGGAACACCTTATCCCTGAACACCTCCAGATAATTCGTGAAGCCGATCAGGCTGCTGTCGCCTGTACGGACATCCCAATTCGTGAAGGTCAAATATAAGCCGACGATGAACGGTATGATCACTACGGCGGCAAAAGCGAAGATTGAGGGACCTCCGAAGACCAGAAACGTCCCCGCATTCTTCAGTGATAGCTTTTTGTTCATAGTGCTGCCCCCTTTCCTCTTAACAGGCTGAACTGGAGAATATCCCAGTTCAGCCTGTTCTTTTAGCACAAACGAAGAAATTCTCTATTTCCCTGCGTACGATTTCCAGTAATCCTGAACCTCCTGCGCAAGCCCCTGGCGGTCGATATTGCCTACCAGATACTTCTGCATCGCAGCTCCGGTCTTGGCCCAGTAATCCTGCGGCAGGTAATTGATGACCCCGATGTTGATAATCTTCCCTTGCTTCACGTATTCGCTAACGGCGTTGGACATGACGTTCGTGCTCTTCGCCTTAAGATCCTTGTATGGCATGGACAGCCCCATGTCGGTAATAATGGCCTTCTGCCCGTCCTCGCTGCTGACCATCCATTCGATGAACGCTTTGGCGGCTTCCTGCTGCTCCGGCGTAGACTTCGAATCATCGATGGCGAACAGCTTAGGCTCGCTGTAAGCGACTTGCGTGTTACCGAAATCCTCCGGGTTATTGCTCACCGGCAGCGGCAGGATACCGAAGTCGGCATCGCGGCCTTCCAGCGTTCCGATGACCGCCCAGCTCCAGTCCCCCATGAAGTAGAAGGCGGCAGCTCCCTTGGCGAAATCCGCGCTGTCGCGGTTATAATCGGCAACGAGCGGGTCGCTCTTACGTGCGTTGTATTTTTTCAGCAGATCGAAGGTATCCATCAGTCCGGTGAACTCCGGATTCTCCGTCAGCTTAACCTGCCCGTTCTTCAGCTCCTCCACGAACTTCCGGTTGTCCTCCACCTTCTGCGACTGCAGGGAATAGGTCAATCCCAGATAGTGGGCGCCAAGCGACCAGTCTGCCCCGTGAAGCATGACCGGTGCTTTGCCGGAGGCTTCAATCTTCTTGAAGACCGCTTCCAGATCATCACGGGTCTTCACCGATGCGGGATCAAAGGCACCGCCGATACCCTCTTCTACCGCACGCTTGTTGTACAGCAGGCCATAGCCTTGGGCAGTCCAGGGAATACCCAGGAATTGTCCGTCCAGCAATGCGCCATCGATGGCTCCCGGATTAGTGAGGGCTTCATACTTCGCCTTCTCCGGCTCTAAATCCAGAAAATCATCCTTATATTGAAGTATGGTGCCTGCATCCAGATTCACGATTGTCGCCGGATTGCCGGAGGCCAGCAGGGATTGAAACTTCTCAAGCTGCGCGCCGCCGATCGGTGTAGGAATCAGTTCAATCGTCACCTGCGGATTCTGCTCATGGTACTTCTTGAACAGCTCCTCGAATACGGTATTGACTTCTGCAGAGGTATTGAAGAAGGTGAGCTTAACATCCTTGGCGGCTTGCTCTGCTGCTGGCGTCTCTCCCTTTTCTTCCTTAACAGCACCGTTTGCCGAATTCCCCTTGGAGCAGCCTGCGAGTAATCCGGTGACCACCGTCAGAGCGATAGCGAAGCTTGCAGCTTTTCTCAATTTCAAATGAATTCCCCCCGTACTTATGATTGTTTTGAATGCGCATACATTTCGGATGCAACTTTATGATAACCGGTTAACATATTTATGTCAATCGGTTATCATATTTAAATTTTAGCTAATAAAATCCGCCACACGCGCCACGTCCAGTCCAATTGTAATCGGTTTTTCGATTACATTCGGCTCACGCGCCGCTGCCGCTGAATGTATTCGGTTTTCCGCATACATCCGACAAAAAAGGCCTCAGCCCAAATGAGCCGAGACCTCTGATATTACGGGACGAGACCACGCATCCCCCTACAATTTCCCCCGGTAATCCTGGGGCGTCATGCCGAACTGCTCCTTGAACACTTTGATAAAATATTGGCTGTTGGCGTAGCCGAGCTGCTCGGAGATCTCATAGATCTTCAGATCGGAGTTACGGAGGCTTGCTACGGCCTGCTCCATTTTCAGATTCAGGATATACTCGCTGATGCTGATCCCGCTGACTTGCTTGAACAGTCTGGAGACATATGCCGGATGAAGCGAGACTGCATCCGCAACGAATTGCTGGCTGGCCTCTGCCAGATTAGCCGCGATACAGCTCTGCATCTCATTGACGATGCCCATCCGGTTATTCTGTGTATCCCGTTCGAGCTTGCCGTGCAAGGTATCCACCAGCGCTTCTCCCCAGCTGATCAGCTGGGACAAGGAACGGAATAGAGTCTTATCCAGCAGCTCCCGCCCGACCAGATCGGACAGCAGACTATGATTCTTATGGGCAATATAGTGAAAGGAGCCGAGAATCATGGTGCGGATCTCCTCAATATATTCTTCGTTATAGGCCGGGAGGCTGTTGCTGAACTCCTTCATCTGCTGCAGCCGTTCCTTATACCCCTGCCACTGGCCGGTCTCCAGCAGATGCATCAGTGTCGGGGAAGCATATAAGTCCTTGAGCGGCTGGACCGGTGAGCTCTTCTGCTTGTCCGTCAAGGAGATGAAATAGCCCTTGTCATTGCCTACTTGCTGTCTTAACGCCGACTGGGAATCCTCATACATGGCGCGGATATCCAGCGGGAATTCGCCCGGGTAGGACAGAATGACCGAA
The DNA here is from genome assembly GCF_000517865.1 of Paenibacillus sp. FSL R7-269. Lineage (NCBI taxonomy): Bacteria > Bacillati > Bacillota > Bacilli > Caryophanales > Paenibacillaceae > Paenibacillus > Paenibacillus sp. FSL R7-269. Next base: position 88,745 of record NZ_ASPS01000065.1, on the reverse strand, counting down.
ATTCCGCCATTCAGATATTCATTCACACTGCTGTGCAGCTGATGGGTATTATGGGTTAGCTGCTTCAGAATCTTGCCCGGGTCAACCGCCCCCGCTTCATTGCTCTTCACAATAAACACCAGGTTCTCATGCGCATCCCGGCCATGCCACATCTCGAAGCCGGAGCCCAGCAGCTCGCAGGCAATGTTCGTCACCGCGTATTCAAAGAGCAATTGGCTATCCAGCCCGAAGTTCGTGAAATGCTCCTCCAGGCGGATCAGAATCAGGAAGACCCGGTCATTTAGCTGAAAATCAATCTGATATCCGCGAAGCTTGTCCTTCAGCCGTTCCTGCGGATAGGATTTGCCCTGAACCAGCTCGGCCAGCAGCTTATCCTTCAGCGCCGGAAGATGCTCCCGGAAGGCCAGCATCGCCTGCTCATAGGATGCCGTCCGGTCGAGCTCCTTCTTGATGGTCTTAATCGTGCCCTCCAGAGCAGCACGCAGCTTCTGGTGATCCAGCGGCTTAACAAGATACTCTACCACCCCATACTGAAGGGCTTCCCGGGCATATTCGAACTCAGCATAGCCGGTTAGCAGAATACACTTGATTCTCCGGTGGGTCTTCCGCACCTGCTTCACCAGCTCCAGCCCGCTCATCCCGGGCATGGCAATATCCGTAATGACTATATCCACCGGGTATTGTCCGATCATCTGCATGGCCTGGGCGCCGGAGTAGGCTTTGTATACTTTTTCAATCCCGAAGTCCTGCCATGGAAAAGCAAGCTCCAGATCATCTACGACATATTGTTCATCATCTACCAGCAGAATTTGCAGAATGAGCTTCTCCCTCCTTTTCAATACGAATCCGGTAACAGGTGCCTTCGGACAGCACGGAGTCTACGGATAACCCCGAGTCCTTGCCAAAATACAAGCGCAGCCGCTGATTCACATTCCTTAGCCCGGTTCCGAGCTGTTCATTACTGATGATATTGTCCTCGATATGGCGGCGGACCGCGCCGAGCCGTTCCTCCGTCATGCCGATTCCGTTATCCTTCACGGTAATCAGCAGATACGAAGCATCTTCTTCGGCGGCAACCGAGATGATGCCGGGCCTCAGGCTCGGTTCAATGCCATGCTTAATGCAGTTCTCCACGAGCGGCTGCAGAATCATCCTTGGCAACCGGTATCTGCCCGCCTCTGCCGTGACACCGAACTCGAAGGTGATTTCTTTTTTGCGCAAATGGATCATATGCAAATAATGCTCGACGAAATCCAATTCATCCTGAAGCGTCGAATCCAGCTGTTCAATCTTGTGAATGTACCGGCAGTAGGAGGCCAGATGCAGCGTCATCGCGGTGACCGCATGATAATCCTCGATGCTTGCTTTGCTCTGAATGAAATTCAGGCAGTTATAGAGAAAATGCGGATTAATCTGCGCCTGATACTGCTTCAGCTTCGCTTCCTTGACTTCAATCTCGCCCAGCAGGACTTGCTCAATCAATGTCTGTGTATTCTCAGCCATCCGGTTAAAGGAATTGCCGAGCACCTTGAACTCATTGACCTGCAGATCAACGGCACGGCTGGAAAAGTCGCCCCGGTCAAACCGGTCAATCGCCTTGCGCAGCATGATCACAGGCTTCTGGACCTGCTTGCGGAGCAGCAGTGTGTAGAACATAATACCAACCAGCACCACCAGTACCGCATAGAGGAACAGCCGGTTATTGCGGTTAATCGGTTCGATATACTGTCGCTTGGGATAGGCGTCTATGAAATACAAATCCAGCATGTCCGACTTCTTATAGTTAATCTGGTATTCTGTACGGTTCTCTGTAGCGGAGATGGTTCCCCTGTCCCCGTTAATCCCAGGACTGATCGACTGTAACAGCTCCTGCGGAAATGCTGCCCGCGGCTGAATAAAGGCCCGCTCAGAGGCATCGTACAGCAGCGGCATACCGGAGACATACTGATCCATCATTTTCACCAGATTATCCAGAGAAATCCTGACCTCAATTAACAGCGAGCTAATATGACTGCGCATGATGTTGGAGTAATATCCCTTGCCTTCCTTATCCATGTGCAGCACCCAGCGGTTCCGCACCTGCTCCGGGGGACTGAAAGTGCTGAAGGAGAAGGAGGAATCCGAGGATACCGTCTCTTTCTCATCCTCATAGTACAGAATAACTGTATTCTTCCAGGAGGTAGAGGCCGTGTTCAGAGCCAGCTTATCGATGATGGTCAGCTTCATCTCATATTTGGAATATTGATCCCCGAACTTCAGAATATAAGGATATCCACGCACAGACTGGTCCTGTGACAAAGTAATGGTATTTGTCAGCACCTGTTCAAATTGCGTGGATAGCTGGGAGGTCATGAATTCAACCTCGTACATTTTATTTTTTCTCAGCTCATTCTGAATGTCCTTCACGTTCAGCCGGTAGATGAGCCAAAACGCACCTACAATGATCAGCAGCATCAGCATCAGGACAAACGACAGCCACTGAAAGATCGACAGACGATATTTCACATTGCCCTCCTCCAAATGAAAGGACGGCCTAGGGGCCGCCCTTATTCTTTATATCTTTATTTCTGCAGAGATTGATACCATTCATTGACCTCTGTGGTCACTTTGTCGCCGCCTGTAGTTTTCCATTTCTCTACAAAGGTATCGAATTCGTCTACCGATGCTTTGTCATAAATAATTTTGTTCAGAATTTCCTTCTCCAGCTTCTCCAGCATATCTCCGCGGGCGAGCTGAGTTTCAGTAGGTGTACCTGTGAACATCTCAGGCATTACACTGTCCTTCTGGTCGATGATGATCTTGGCTGCTAAGATCTGCTCAGGAATACGCTCGGACAGATTCTTCTCATACTGGTTAGCAGGCTCTGCGCCGCCAGCGAGCTTAGCAAGCGTGTTCATCATCAGGTTAGGAATAATAGCGCCATCGTAAGTTAGGGTATAGCGGATCGCATCCACCCAGCCGCCTGGAATCTTATCCGTATCCTGCTCTTTCAGGACGGTTCCGTCTTCAGCGATATCATAGTCATAGCCTTTGGCGAAGCCGTTCACGAAGGTTGTGCTGTCCGGGTTGGCCCAGTTATCAAACAGATAGTTCTGGTAGACGAAGAATGCGTCTTTATGCTCCATATCCTTGTTGATCAATACAGCACCGGAGGCGATCTTCGTGCCGTGTCTGCCTACCTTGCCGTCCGGGCCTGCCGGAAGCGGATAAGCCTTATGCACTGCACCTGGAACGTTCTTCTGCAGATCCGGCAGCGGCCAGCCTGTCATCCAGTAAGGGCCGACAATGATACCGGATTTGCCTGCTGTAAAAGCTTCTGTTGCTTTGTTCTCATCATACAGACCGGATTCGGAGGAGATGTAGCCTGCCTTCATCCATTTCTGCATCGTTGCCAGGCCTTCCTTCATCTCCGGCTGAACAGAACCGTAAGCGAGCTGGTTGTCCGCTGTCTTGTTCCACTGGTTCGGCATAGCGCCGAACATTCCGAAGACCCATCCGGCTTCCGACATCCATGTGTTCAGGTTGTTTTTGAAGCCTACAGCGAGTCCCGTTGTATCCTTCTTGCCGTTGCCGTCAGGGTCCTGATTCGTGAACGCATCCAGCACGGTTTCCAGCTCAGCCAGATTCGTCGGAGCCTTAAGGTTCAGCTTCTTCAGCCAATCCTCACGAATATACATGACCGGATCATTATTATAAGCGTTTTCCAGAATCGGGATACCCATACGTTTGCCGTCTCTCATGTAGGGATTCCATACGGTTGGCTCTTCGGCCATCGCTTTTTTGTAGATATCGGAAGCATATTTGTCGAACAATTCGCCCGCATCGGTGAACTGGCCGCTGTCAATCAGATCGGAGATCAGGGAAGGGCTGCCGCGGAAAGAGATGATATCCGGCATTTTCTCACCAGAAGTAAGCATCAGGCGCAGCTTGGTTTCATAGGCGTTGTTCTGGTCACTTACGGTCCAGAGATACTTGATGTCAATGCCCAGTGTATCCTTGGCCCATTTGGTGTGCACGTTATTCTCAATGTTCTCGCCGTTCTTGAATTTCAGGCTGCTGGCGATGGGAAATACGGTTGAGATGGTTACCGGCTCTGTATATTTACCATTCTCAAAGGGAGCCGAATACATAGCATCTTCGCTTGCCGCCGGCTTGTTGTCCCCTTCTGCCTTCTTGTTGTCAGCATTGCCGCCACATCCAGCCAGCAAGCTGCCCAGCATGACCGTGGATAACACTGCCGCAGCAGAGAATTTCATTTTCTTTATCATTTAATCTTGCACCCCTTTAATTAAAATTTAATCATATTAATTATATGAGTCAATCTTTTTTCACTTCCAGCGCGTGCATCACCCCCTTTAATAGGAAGGACGGCTATTCCTTAACCGCCCCGAGGACAATTCCCTTCACGAAGAAACGCTGCAGGAATGGATACACGATGAGGATCGGTGCCATTCCGATGAAGATTTGAGCGGCTTTGACCGTTCTTTGCGAGATATTCTCCAGATCCTCCGGCCGTACGGTCACCTTACTGAAGTCCTGCTGGACAATGACCGACTGCAGGAAGGTCGCCAGCGGATAGTTGCGGTGATCCGTCATATACAGCAGGCCGTCGAACCAGGAGTTCCAGTGACCGACAATCGTGAACAGCGACAGCGTAGCAATGGCCGGCATGGATACCGGGAGATACACGCTGAACAGTGTTCTGAAATGACCTGCGCCGTCGATGAAGGCGGCTTCTTCCATTTCTTTGGGCACGGCCCGGAAGAAGTTAAGCAGCAGAATGACATTCCATACCGAGACGGCCCCCGGCAGAATCAGTACCCATATGGAGTTCATGAGGTGCAGCTTCTGAATCAGAATGTACATCGGCACCAGACCGCCGCTGAACAGCATGGTGAAGACCAGCAGCCAGATATACATGTTCCGGCGTCTGAACCGGGCGTTCTCTTTGGACAGCGCATAGGCGGCCAGAATGACTATCCCCATGCTGAACAGCGTTCCCAGCACCGTGCGCTGCAGGGTCACCCAGATGGACCGGATGAAATTCTCATTGGCTACGGTCTTGGTATAGGCGTCCACTGTGAAATCTACCGGCCACAGACCCACCAGATTGGCATTGGCTGCCGATTTCCCGCTGAACGATACAGCAAGGACGTGAATCAGTGGGACAACACACATGACTGAGACTGCGATCATCAGGATATAGTTGAACACGGTGAAGATGCGGTAAGGTTTTGTTTTATGATACATGCCACATTGGCCTCCATTCTAGAAAATACGGTAGTTAGCAAATTTATACGAAAGGCGGTAAGCTGTTACGATCAAGACAAAGCTGACAACGGATTTGAACAATCCGACCGCTGTGGAGAAGCTGAACTTACCGTCAACAATTCCTAGTCTGTAGACAAATGTATCGATGATGTCCCCTTTATCGAAGACAAGCGCGTTATACAGGTTGAAGATCTGGTCGAAGCCGCCGTTAAGCACGTTACCCAGCGCCAGTGTTCCTACCACGATGGTAATCGGCAGCATGGCCGGCATTGTAATAGACCATGTCTGCTGCCAGCGTCCAGCTCCGTCAACCTCAGCAGCTTCATAGAGTGCCGGGTTAATTCCCGCCAGAGAGGCCAGGAAGACGATGGTGTTGAAGCCGAACTCTTTCCAAACATCACTCACTACTACGACAAACCGGAACCAGTTCCCGTCACCCAGGAAGAAAATCGGCTGGATGCCGAATACACTGACCAGTACCTGGTTGATCAGGCCTCCATCTCTGGCCAGCAGGTCGGAGAGGATACCGCCCAGGATAACCCATGACAGGAAGTGGGGCATATAGACAATGGTTTGTACCATTTTTTTGAATGCCATCTTGCGGATCTCATTCAGCAGCAGTGCGAATAAGAAGGGAACGATCAGGTTGGCGATCATTTTCAGACCGGCAATAATCAGTGTGTTCCAGATGATCTGAACGTTCTCGGGAATACTGAACAGATATTCAAAATGCTCCAGCCCCACCCATTTGGAGGCGCTAAAGCCTAAGCCCGGCTTGTAATTCTTGAAGGCAATCGCAAGTCCTGTCATCGGAATATAGGCGAAGATCAAGGTAAGGATCAAAGCCGGCAGAACCATCAGATCGAGACTAATCGTCGATTTCCATTTCGATTTTTTCCGGGGACTCCCCGCATTTACATCCATTTTCTCGCCTTTTACGCTGGCTGGCGTAACCAAGTTTTTCATGCTCCTGCTCCCCTTTGCTGGTCAACGTGTATCCGTTTACTTTGTTTATAAATTAATAATACCTAGCCGGACATGACAGTTACATGATAAATACAAAGCATTGATAACAAAATGATAACCACAACAGTTTTGGAGATAGCATTACGGTGGCGCTTGGGTGGACGCTCCGCGAACGGACCGTTGTTACAATCGCTGTTGTGTCCAGATTTTATTGTATTTTTACCTTAGCGGTGAAAATCCGGACACAAAGGCGACCGCTGCTGCTTTTCCGCGGGTCGTTCCGTTCTCTCCGCTGTTTAAGCGGGGGGCAAGGTCACTGAAAAAGGACAAACCATTACAGAAACTATCCCCTAGTCATGACATGGCCCGGCACCATCGAGTAACTTCCAGTTAAGCCGCCGCCCCAGCGATGGTTGCACAACCTACTAGAGAATTAATTGGATAAACATATCTTAATTTAGCCGGTTTGGAGCTTTTGAGGAAATTAGGTGGATTTATGCTATTTATTTTCGAGGAAATCTTCTTTTTGTTCTAATCTCGGCGTAACAAGTGCCTTTTTTCCAACTACTGTCTGGCGAGGGGCATTCCAAGCGCGAACAAGTGCCCAAAATCCAACTATTTCCTGACGCAGTATCGGGGCAACGCAGGCAAGGTAGACAAAACAGTCGTCCACCATGAGCATCGCAGCCCTATTACTCCCATCACTAATATCCACCCGCTCCAAACTACTCTCCACTCATCAATGTCCAACCGCACCAAGCGGCTCACTCTCGCTATTGACATCCACTCGCCCCTAGCGACTCACTCTCGCTATTGACATCCACTCGCCCCTAGCGACACTCTCTATCCATCGATTGGCCTCCCGCATGATACGCTCCCTCCATCCCACCACAAAAAGCAGCGGCCCCCTTATCGGGAGAACCGCTGCTCGAACGAATGCTATAGACTTGCGGACATTACTCTACTAATTGAGACTGATTATCCGGTACACTACCACGGCAGCCTGCTCTTTGGTCATCTGGGCCTTAGGCATGAAGTAGCCGTTTTGTGTGCCTTGGATGACTCCGTCAGCCTGTAGCTTCTCAATAGCGATGGTTGCCTCCTGTGTCAACAGGTTCAGATCTTTGAATTCTGGAACCGCTGCTGGATCGGCCTTCAACTTGATCTGCTCTAGCTGGGCAAGTCTATACAGCATTACCGCCATTTCCTGACGGCTGAGTGTATCGCTCGGACTGTAGAGCCCGTCTGCTCTACCTTTTACAATACCTAAGGCTCCAGCAATGTTGATAGCCTCGGCATACGGGGAATCCTTACTGACATCCTTGAAGCCTGGAGCGGCTGCTCCAGCTTGAAGGTCAAAAGCATCGACCAGCAGCTGGGCAAATTCCGCCCGGTTCATCAATACCCCTGTCTCATAGGAAGCCTCTGCTCCCAGAGGAAGTATTCCGCTTGCAGCCAGAGCCTCAACGCTCTCGGCAGCCCATTTGCTGCTCTTATGATCCGGCAGCTTCACTGTGGCAACCGCATACTGTCCAAGCTCCTTGGTCTGGAAGGAGACATAGCCTGTAGCCGGATCATATTGACGATCCTTCACAACTGCAAGCTTACCATTCTCCAGCACTTGATAGACTGCAAGCTGGTGCGCCCGCTCGCCTGACTTAAGTTCATAAGGCAGCAGCAGGGTAAGCGCAGCAGCGTCCACTGCTGTGTTCTTGGCTCCACGGATCGCAAGCGAGAAGTCCAGTACAGCCGCTCCATCCAAGCGGGTCTTCACTGCTGCCGGCCATCCGTCCTGGCCCACACGCTTCACTTGAAGCTGAAGAACATCCCCAGCCTGCGTATCCTGCAATTTCAGCAGCTGTGTGTTCAGGCTCAGCACTGCCCCGAAGCCGCTCTCAATACGAATCTCCTTAATTTTCGGCTGTGCGGCCAGACCCTGAAGCGGAAGCCCCAGCTGCAGCACTTCGGTCCCGGAGGCAGGCTTGACAGCAATCTTCAGAATGCCGCTGTCCAGCGACTGAAGCACGGCCTGACTTACTACATCCGGCGTGAGATCAACATTCAGCACTCCAGCCTTATCCGGGGAAGTCTGAACGGTCAGCTTGCCATCTGCGAAGACCGCTGCCGGAGCCGGTGATTTCACAGGTGGTGACGAGCCTGGCGATGGATACGAAGAAGTCCCATCTGTAGGGGTTGGCGGTGCCGCCTCAGGTGCCACAAAGGTCAAAATCCCGAAGTTTGAGGTATCCCGCCACGTATCCTCTCCCCTGTCATTCCATTTACTCGTACTGCGGGTGCCGTCGCCCCGGTCATCATTGATCTGGAGATCAAGCCCGATGGAGCTTCCCGCCGCCCCCTTGATCGTGCCGAAATGTATCTTGGCTTCCACGCGGTACCCGGTGTCCGTATGGACTACCGCGCTGGTCAATCTGCTATCCGAGGCTCCTCCGCCAAAGGATGCCACATTATTAATGTTAATCCGGTATTGGCCGTCATCCCCCTCATAATACGGGGTTCTGCTGAAATTCTCATCGATGAAGATCTCCACGGAGTCCTGGTCCCATGGATTCGCAGCATCCGCCTTCAGCAAGACGTCCTTCACATCAATGATCAGATAGAGGCTGTCCTCCATCCACATCGATCTGGCTTCTGCGGTGGTACTGTAAGGCGCGGCAGTCATTTTCACCTGAAAAGGCTTTGCCTTCTCCCACTGCGTATCCATCTGTCCGTCGATCTTCACCTGACCCTTCAGCGATTCCGCCGAATTAGGCATGGCAGAGAGCCGGAGAACACCGTAATGACTGGTATCTGTGTCCTGGGACCGGCTTCTGTCATTCCAGTAGGCAGGAACAGAAGCCGGAACACCGGCGTCACTGACACGGATATCAAGACCCAGCTCCGCGCCTGCGGCACCCTTGACGGTTACGAGCGGAATTCTTGCTTCAATGATATAACCGCCCTCGCGTTCTGTGCTGGTGAAGCTGACTCCTTCGGTCCCGGAGCCCGAACGCGGCAAGCTGATCTTGCGGTCATCCGGCTGATACGCCGTAGTCTTCCCATTGTTCTCATCCAGGAAAAGCTCAACCTTGTCTTCCCCGTTCTGACTTGCATCGGTTACGTCTACCTTCACATACAGGTTATCGGTATCCCACAGCGTATGAACCTTGGCAGATACTGTGCTGCCCTGTTCAAGTGGAATCCCTGCTGTTTTGCTCCATAGGGCTTTCCCGGCTGCGCCTGCCTGAGGCGTACCCTCAAGCGCCACGGCTACATTGTGAATGGCCGGCAGCTTGGACGGGTCCACCGCCCCCCAGAAAGCAGGCTTCGCCTTCAGCTGCTCATCGAACAACATAGCATGGTTGTTGTAGCTTTTCTCATCCTGCACGCCCCAAATGGAGACTGAGGAGATCGTGTCCTTGTACTTCTTGTAGAGCTCGAACAGATCATTATAGCGTTTGCCCTGCTGCGCAGCAATATCCGCAGGCAGCGGAGCAGAAGGGCTGATGCCCGAATCTACGTCCAGCTCAGTGATTTGAATGTCCAACCCAAGCTGCGAGAATTGCTGAATCGTCTTTTCAATCTCCGAATTGGATGGGGAGAATAGTCCGTGATGAGACTGGAGGCCCACGCCGTCAATCAGATTCTTCGCCTTGAGCGTCTTCAGCAGCTTGTAGATATGCTCACGCTTTTCCGGTACCTCTGTGTAATAATCATTGTAATAGAGCTTCGCTTCCGGGTCCGCCGCACGGGCGAATTCAAAAGCCTTCTCGATATAGTCCGGACCAATCAGCTTATACCAAGGGGACAGTCTCATCCCGTCCGGGCCGCCGCCATTGTCGGCAATTGCTTCGTTCACTACATCCCAGGCATAGATTTTTCCCTTATAGCGGTGCATAACGGTCTCAATATAACTCTGTAGACGCGTAAGCAGCAGCTCTCTGCTTGCCGGCTGGCCGTCAGGACCCGTGAACATCCACTCGGCAGCATCCACATGCCACAACAGCGCGTGTCCGCGAAGTCCCATTCCGTTCGCCTGGGCGAAATTCACATATTTATCCGCCCCGTCGAACACATAAGTACCCTCGGAAGGAGCAAGGAATTTGGGCTTCATTTCATAGGTGGCTGTGATGCTGTTGAAATGCTTCTTCAGCAGTTCCCCATAGACCCCTTCCATCTGCCAGGAGTACGCAGCGGCACCAATGGCGAAGTCGTTCGCATAGATGTCTTTTAGCGCAGGGATATCCTGTTCAATGCTCATCTCAGGTGCGGGTTCAACAACCACATCATCTACATAAAAAGATAACGTATCCACAGTCTCCTCTGTAACATAAGGAGTCTCCACGAACAGGTTCACCTCAGACGGCTGGTCGCTGTACTGAAAAGTCCCCTTCAGCAGATGCCACTGATCCCACTGATCGGCCTTAATATCAACCTTATCAATTGCATTCCAGCTCTCGGAACCGGCCTTCTTATACACCGTCATCTGCAGGCTTTTGTCGGCCTCCGGCTTCTCCTTCAGACGGACATACAGCGAGAACTGGTAGCTCTTGCCCGGCCGCAGATGCTCCTTCACACTCAGGCTTGGCCCATGGAAGCTGCGCTCTCTTCCTTCGACCAGCATACTGTTGGTCCCGGTATTGGCAGTATCCTGGCTCACGGACAGCGACTCCGGTCCAATCCGGTTCTTCCAGCCCTGAAGCGTTCCGTCTTCAAAATCCGTGCGCAGCCCTTCCTCCCCTTCCGGGACTTCAGCAGCTGCGGTGGTAATCTTGATATCATCCACGTAGAAGGATGTTCCTGCTGCGGCTTCTGCATAAATCTCCGTGAAGCCTACCTTATCGCCTGTAATAAAAGTACCTTCCAGATACGTCCATTCCCCCGACCCCTTCGCTCCGCTAAGTTCCGCTACAAGCGTCCAGTCCTCTTTTTCGCCGATTTGGGTATGTACTGTGAATTTGACCGGCGCCGGAGATTTCACCCATGCTCCCACAGTGTAGGCTGTGTTCGGAGTCATATGATCCGTCAGAACCTGATTGGGCCCTTCCCAATCCTTGGTGCGCCCATCCACGTACAGACTGTATGTGCCTCCATGATAGACCTCCTTCGTTACTGTAAGCTGTTCGTCTCCCTTCTTGGTCCAGCCCTGTGCGGTGCCGTCCTCAAAGTCCGAAGCAAGAACAACTGCCGGATCTCCCTCAGCCGCAGCATAGACCGGTGTCCGCATCGGCAGCACCGAGGCTGCCAAGACGGCCAGCGCCAGCCCTAAGCTCATCATTCGTTTACGATTGAGCATCTGTACCCTCCTAAGAATCTTCTTTATAAAGCGCTTACAGATTGAATTATAGCTCTATGGAAATCGTTTACAAATAACAATTTGATAGTATTGATAACAAAATGATAAGCGGAGCGGGAAAAATTAGCGGTTTTCCGCATACACCCGGCCCCCCTCGCGCCAGCACATGTTTCGAACCACGCTCCTCCGCCTCTGCGCAATGTAATCGGTTTTTCGATTACATTCGGCCCGCACACCACCATCCGGCGCAATGTAATCGGTTTTTCGATTACATTGCGCCGGATGGTTCGGTTTTTCGGTTACATGCGACCTCGCCTGGCCTGTGCCCCGGCGGAACCCGGCCGATTTCCTATTTCTACGCAAAAAAGCAGCACACTCCATCCCTCCGAAGTGCGCTGCAAACTATACAGTCTCTGATCTACTCTTCTTTATTTACTCTACCCACTTCACTCCGCATACCTCACCATGATACGTTCCCCTGCCTGCATCTCAATACTCACCAGGCCGTCCGAATCCGGCTCCACCAACAGCCGGTCTTCTCCGCGCGTAATCTCTAGAGGCCGTTCTGCCAGAACCCGGCACTCTCCCCCAAGATGAGCGGTAACCTCCGCTTGCCCGAGAATGCCAGCGCTCCAGGTCAGGTTCACTTCATAGCCGCCGCGGGCGCGCAGTCCCTTCACCCGTCCTTCGCTCCAGCTTGAAGGCAGGGCGGGCAGAAGCTCCAGAACTCCCTGGTGGGATTGCAGCAGCATCTCGGCAATTCCGGCTGTAGCCGCGAAGTTCCCGTCAATCTGGAACGGCGGATGAGCGTCGAACAGGTTCGGATAGACGCCGCCGCGTTCATTGTTAACGGCCTCCGGCTGAACCAGCGTCAGCAGGTTAGTGATCAGCTGCTTGGCGCGGTCGCCCTGTCTGAATCTGGCCCATAGTCCGATTTTCCAGCCCAGGCTCCAGCCGGTTCCGCCGTCTCCGCGAATCTCAAGCGAGGTTCTGGCAGCTTCATACAGCTCGGGAGCTAACTTCTCCGTTACCGATCTGCCGGGGTAGACCCCGACCAGATGGGAGACATGGCGATGATGTACATCCTCGTCCTCCATATCCGCCGACCACTCCTGAAGCCGCCCTCCGGCACCAATCTTGAGTGGCAGCAGCCGTGCGCGTGCCGCTTCCAGCTCAGCCGCGAATTCGCCGTCCAGCCCAAGCAATCCGGCAGCAAGGCTGCAGTTCGTGAACAGCTCCGCGATCAGCGACAGATCCATGGTTGCCGCTTCGCTGACGGCATACTTCTTGTCGCCGTCTACGATTTTATGCTCAGGAGAAGTGGATGGTGAGGTAATCAGATACCCGTCCGGGTTCTCGATCAGCCAATCCAGGCAGAACAAGGCCGCTTCCTTCATTACCGGATATGCGGTCTCCCGCAGATAGGACAGATCGCCGCTGAAGGCATAATGCTCCCACAGATGCTGGGTAAGCCATACCCCGCCCATCGCCCAGGATGCCCAGACCGGATCTCCGTCGCCGTAGCCGCCAACGGGAGCCGACTGCGCCCAGAGATCGGCGTTATGATGGGCTACCCAGCCGCGTGCGCCATAGTTAATCCGGGCCGTCTCGCTGCCGTTGACCGCCAGCCTCCGGGTATAGTCAATCAGCGGCTGATGCAGCTCGGACAGATTACAGATCTCAGCCGGCCAGTAATTCATCTCCGCATTGATATTCAGCGTGTAATTGCTGCTCCAAGGTGCCCGGGTATCCTGATTCCAGATGCCCTGGAGATTCGCCGGCTGAGTGCCGGGGCGGGAGCTGGCAATCAGCAGATAACGGCCGTAATGGAACAGAAGCTCTACCAGCCCCGGATCATTGCTGCCGTAGGCCGCAATTCTCTGATCCGTTGGCATGCCCTCTGGAGCCAGGCTCTCTCCCAGATGCAGCTCTACCCGGTCAAACAGCTCCCGGTGGTCGTCAACATGACGGCTTAGTAGCCCAGCATAAGGCTCATTGATGATCTGCTGTACAGCCCCAGCTGTCTGCTGACTTACATCATAATCCGCCTTCACTGTGCCGGATTCCGCATCGAAGGAGGTTGCCGCACTGAAGTATAGAACCGCTTCCGTTGCGCCGGTAACCTGGATGCCGTCAGCACTAGCTTCCAGACGGCCTCCAGTCTGGACCGCAGCCAGACGGCCGTGGAACTTCAGACTCCGCGGGGACTCTCCACCGTAACGGACCGGCTGATCGACTTCGAAATAATTCGGTGCCACATATTCAGGAGCATGTCCGCTAATCGTGTAGTGTTCTCCGTCTGCTTCCGAACGGTGACGGAGCGGACTGTCCAGCTTCGCCCGGAAGCTGAGCCGGTGCTCCTCGCTGGCCGTTAAGCGGACAATGATCGCCTGGTCCGGGTGAGAAGCGAAGACCTCCCGGGTATACCGGACACCGCCGATTACATAGGAGACGGTACCAACACCCGTGGACAAGTCCAGCTTCCGGCTATACTCTCCGTCTGTGGTCTGCCCGTGCTCCATCGTAAGCAGCAGATCCCCGAACGGCAGATAGGACTGGGCGTATGGACCCATCATTTTTTTGCATAGTTCATCCGCTTCTTCATTCCTGCCTTCTGCAATCAGCGCCCTAACCTTAGGAAGAACCTCGAGAGCCCCCGGATTATTCCAGTCTGTCTTGTACCCGGACCACAGCGTGTCCTCATTCAGCGCCAGACGCTCCTTCTCAATGCCGCCAAAAATCATGGCTCCCAGCCGTCCATTCCCGACTGGAAACGCCTCCACCCAAAAAGTGGCAGGGCTATTAAATGAAATATTCATTGCTCAGCTTACCTCCATACACCGTAATTTCTAATCTGGCTGAACCCTTCCATCCTGATAAATCCTGATAACACTCTCATTATATAGGCATCTGTCAGGAAAGACGAATCCGCAGAGTATACTCAAGCGGAGTGATGAGTGTTACGAGGACTTTCTGGCAGCCTTCGGGATAACTCATCCCGCGGATATCGGCCAGATGATGCTCATGACAGCCCTGCTCAAGCTCCATCCAATCCTCCCCGGAGCTGTAGCGCAGCGTCCCGGCAGCCCAGAAGGAAGTCTCGCTCATACCCGGTACCGGCGTCAGCGCGGAGCCTTCGAGTCTGCCCTCGCTGCCGAAGAGCAGGACAATCTGAGTCAGCACATCTGCCGGGGACGGTGCTGAGAAGTGCAGATCCCAGCCTGCTTCCCACTCGCTTACCTTCACGCAGACACTGCTGGTCTGGTTATGGGTAAGCGGCCGCTCGCTATGCGGCAGCAGATACCACGGGCTGGTAGGCAAGCCGGTGCGCGGAGGCAGCTTATCTGCGGGAATAGTGCCATAGTAGCCTTTATCGGCAGCTGACTCCAGCTGGAATCCGTCCGCTGTCTCCGTAAGTGAATCCATCGTAATCAGTCCCGGCTCGAAGCTTGAAGCCAGTTGAACCCCCAGCAGCCTTGCCCGGCCATGCCGCAGCGAGAACAGCGAGGAGGCCTCGGTCATCACGCTTACACTGGTCTCTCCGCTGCGCACCCGGGCAACCGGAGCGCCGAATTCCGTATGCTGCTTGCTGTGGCGGACAGGTCCGCCGTAGCCGTCCTGCCCGATTCGTCCGATCAGCTCCTGACGGTTGAACGCGCCATCTATTACCTTGCGGTAGCTGTCCGGCAGTTCTCCCGGCGCGACTGAAGCCGCCTGCATCTGCGGATAGAGCAGGAATCCCAGCATAATCTGATTGGGCAGCGAGCCCGGATGCATAACTGAGCGGCTTGCCAGCAGCGCAAGAGCTGCGAATTCCGGGTCATGGTCATGCTCTGCCATCAGCTGATAGCACAGATAATAGTCAGCCAGCGAGTAGACGCTGCCGAAATCCTGCCGCCCTGAATAATCAGTGACCACCTCACCGTCCGGGTGAACCAGATATTTCATCATCCGCAGATTCTGGCGGACCGGCTCCAGCAGCTCAGGACGGTTCAGATCCTGCGCGGCGTAATAGAGCATAATGTCACTGACCGTGTTGTAGATTCCGTTACTCCGCTCCGTCCATTCGCCGTCCGGCGTAATGTCCATCCCCTCCTGCAGCCATTCCCCGGCTCTTGCCTGCAGCTCCTCCAGGGCAAAAATCCGGTACAAAGACCCCAGCGCGGCAGTCAGCACCCAGCGGTGATTCGGGGTATGCACACCCCCGGTCAGCATCGCCGGAATCGTCCGCTCCAGGAAGACTCTAATCTGATCCGTCACCGGCTTCAGCGGCGGCCAGCTCTGCCGCTCCAGCAGCGTGAGGATATTGGCTAATCCGACCACCACGAACGCTGTATCCGGCGGTGAATGATAATTCGTCCAGCCCGGCGAGATCGTACCGTCCTCATGCTGGAACCGCAGCATGAACGCCATCCCCTCATGCAGCTGCTCCAGCAGCACCAGATCCCGGTAATACCGGGACTGCTCATTCACCAGAGCAGCCGCCCATGCCGCCAGATACTGGGCCGTGCCGGTGTGATTCGGCCAGGCTACGCCGCTCAGCGGATCACGCACACCCCCGAAGTACCGGCTCTCCCGGTCATTAATCTGCAGCTCCATGGATTCCTGTGTCCATTTATCATTAATGTCCGTTATCTTCTTGAACATCTGATTGACTCCCCTATCTGCCAGCCCTGTTAGGGCGTGAATTATACTGAACCTGCAACAGACAATACTATAATAGTCAATAGCCTCAGCCCTTCACGGCTCCGGTCATCACACCGGAGACGAAGTATCTTTGCAGCCATGGATAGACGAGTAGAATAGGCACTGTGGCGAACACTACAGTAGCCGCCTTCAGACTCTCCGGCACAACCGTGCTGATCGCATTCCCCTCCATTCTCATCATATCGGTTACCTGGCTGTTCTGGATCATATGATAGAGCTTAAGCTGGAGCGGATACAGCTCCGGCTTCGTGATATACATCAGCGTATCCTGGAATCCGTTCCATCTGCCGACGGCATAGAACAGGCTTAGAGTAGCAAGCACCGGCATGGATAACGGCAGAATGATACGGATTAGCGTCCCGAACTGGCTGCTGCCGTCGATCTCAGCGGACTCCTTGAGCGCGTCCGGAATCCCGGCCAGAAAAGAAATCAGGATAATCATATAGAAGGGGCTAATAAGTCCGGGCAGCACCAGCGCCCAGATCGTATTCAGCAAATGCAGCTCCCGTGTCAGAATATACTCTGGAATAATACCGCCGCTGAAGAACATGGTGACAACAATGATGAACATGAAGATTTTACGGCCCTTCAGATCCTTCTTCGACAGGGCATAGCCCGCCGCAACCGTCATCACCATGCACAGTGCTGTGAACAGCACCGTCAGGAATATCGTGAAGGCCAGCGAGCGGATCATCGCGGCATCACCGAACACTTTTTTATACGCCTCAATATTGAAGTCCATAGGGAACAAAGTAACTTTGCCCGAAGCAATCGGGACCGTTCCGCTGAAGGATACAGCGAGAATATGCACGAACGGAATCAGACATGCCAGCACCGATAAGGTCAAGCAGATCACAATCCATGTATCAAACGCCTTGTTAGCTGCTCTTTCATTCATAATGTACACTCCCGATCCAAAGGTTGATTATAGGATGCTCTCGTCTGTAAGCTTCTTGGAAATATAGTTCGCCACCAGCAGGAATAGAAGTCCGACCACCGCCTGGAACAATCCAACCACCGTAGCCAGCGTATACTGCCCCGATTCCAGACCGATCCGGTAGACAAAGGTACTCAGCACATCCGAGTATTCCATAACCGCAAGGTTACCGATTACGAACGGCCGCTCGAAGCCAATCGAGATCATGTTGCCCAGATTAATGATCAGCAGCGTAACAATCGTCGGCTTGATCCCTGGAATCGTAATATGCAGAATGCGCTTGATTCTTCCGGCCCCATCGACCTCCGCCGCTTCGAACAGCTCTTTATTGATGCCCGCGAGTGCCGCCAGATAGAGAATCGTCCCCCAGCCTGCGCTCTGCCAGACACCGGTCAGCAGGTAAGTGATCAGCCAATAATTTTTGTCAGAGAGGAAGGGAATGGCATCCAGCCCCAGGCTTGTTAACAGGTTGTTAATCATCCCGGACTGCTGGCCAAATAGCTGGTATACAATCCCGCCGATGATTACCCAGGAAATAAAATGCGGAATATACAGAATCGTCTGAGACAGCTTCTTGAACCAGACCACCTTCAGCTCAAACAGCATGATCGCAATAATTAGGGGGGCGGGAAAAGAAACGATCAAATCCAGAAAGTTCAGCATCAACGTGTTGCGTAAGGTTATATAAAAGTCCTGATTCGCAAATACCTCGCGGAATCCGTCAAGACCAATCCATTCACTGCCACCGATGCCTTTGAAAAAGTTGAAGTCCTTGAACGCAATCTGCACACCATACATTGGACCGTACTTGAAAATAATAAAGAACAGGATGGGTAAGACCAGCAATGCGTACATCTGCCAATTTCTGCGGAAATAACGGGTGTATCCCACAACGATTCCTCCTCCACTGTGCCCCTGAGGCTGTAGGGGGAAGCAGCCAAGACCGGCAGCCCTGCCGCTCCCCCTCCCTCACGGACCGCTAATTCAATTATTTCTGCTCGCTGTAGGCAGCCTTGCGTTCATCCAGAATGGCCTGTCCGCCGCTTGACATGTAGTCCTTCAGCATACTCTCATAGGTGACTTCGAATTCGCCAGGGGAGACCATTGTAGATTTCACCATCAACTGCTTGATTTTATCGCTAAGTGTCGTGCCGTATTTGCTCTCTGCCTCAATCGGACGGCTGGTGAACACCGGCTCAATTGGATTAGTGGTAGAAATTGTAAGTGATTTTGCGATGATGTCCTGATACTTGGTGCGGAAGCTCTTCACGAAGGCTTCATTATTCTTGTCCTGGCTCTCAAAAATCCGTCCGTTCGCGATAATCCCGATATCCCCGCCGCCTGACAGCTTGTTGGAGGATTCGACAGACATATCCGGAATGGAGACCGGCACACCGCCTTCCAGCGTGTAATGCTCGCCTTCAATCCCGTTCTGGATATATTGCAGATGACCATCTGCAGACATCCAGTCCAGATACTTAATAGCTTCCACCGCATGCTTGCTGGACTTCGGAATCATAATATACATCCCGTTCGGAGCAGATACCGGCTTGGCTGTCTTCCCCTCGCTGTTCGTGAACGGATCAATGGCGCTCAGTACAGCCTTCGGGTTATTCTTCGTCATCACATCATAAGCACCGTCAGGGTAGAAGATCGCATCGTTATCATCGCTGAATGCGCCCACAAGCCCGTTCCCGATATTCTGTGTAAGAGTTTCTTTATTCTCGTCCAGGGCGAAATCCTTGCTGATCAGCCCTTCGTTATACAGCTTGTTCATATATTGAATGGCATCCTTGAATCCAGGCAGCAGAATCGGGTAGTCCCGGGAGCTCAGGTTCTGTGTAAGCTCGTAGCGCTCCTGCTCAGTGACCGGCTTGATGAAGGACCAGACCAGCGAATCATACTGCGCCGCAGCAATCGTCATGCCCAGCGGAATCACCTTGCCGCCGGTTTCACCCGGATCTTTGGTCTTGAAGGCAGTTAGTGTATTGTACAGCTCCTCTGAGGTAGCCGGAACGGGAAGCCCCAGCTTATCCAGCCAATCCTGACGAATGAAGGAAGCATATTTACCTACCGTTGAACGTTTGGCGGGAATGCTATACTGGACGCCATCGTATTGACCGTAGCGCAGAGTATCCTCGCCAAGGAACTTGGTCAGATTCTGTCCGTGTTCCTTCAGCAGCGGAGTCAGATCCGTCAGCCCGCCTTGCTCGGCATATTTGTTGAAGGTCCCGGAGTCATAGGTGAAGACGATATCAGGGACATCAGTTCCGCTGGCCATCAGGACATTAAGCTTGGTCACTTCCTCTGAGCGGGGGATAGGGACAAATTCCACATCGATATTGTTAGCCTTACCGAAATTCTCTTTAACATAATTAGTGAGGAAGTTATCGGATGCCGTAACACCGGCGGGCGCATTGCCACGGTCAAAAATTTCGATCTTCAAGCTGCCGGCTGCTGCTGCACCGTTGCCGCTTGCTTCACTGGAATCTTTAGACGAGCATGCAGACAATACCATAGATGACATAAGAACCGCCGAGAGACCGAGAGCCAACTTTCTTTTACCGTTAACATTTGTCATATTTCCTACCACCTATCCCTTTCGATTTCTGATTTCAATCAGCCTGTTGTCTCTGTATGATGCTTGCGGCTTGACCATGTGATGAATTATTACATCGTTTGCGTAATTCGACAATATACATGTTTCTTATTGTATTTTCATGAAAAACCCAATGAAATTGCAGCATTTTTCATTTCGAATATACAATTATCGTAGAAATCCTTCACGAAAATTGTATTTTTAAACTTAAATACCTAACTTATATATAACATAATACGTCATGTACATATCACCCATTGCCCCATATCTCACCCATTAATCAAAAAAAGCGCAAACCCGGAATCAGCTGAAGCCGGATTTACGCAGTGCTTATTCATCTTTATGGAGCTTCAATTTGCGGTAATCCCCCGGGGTCATGCCCGTAATACGTTTGAAGACCCGTCCGAAGGTAATGGAATTAGCATATCCAATCTGCAGTGCAATATCCTGTATGCTCTCTGAAGTCGTATCCAGCAGTTCCTTGGCCTTCATCAGCCGCAGCTCTGCGAGAAAGTCCACGAACTTCATATTGAATTCTTCCTTGAACAGGTAGCTGGCGTATTTCGCAGAGATCTGGAACCGTTCGCTCAGATGATTCAAGGAGAGATCCGGATTGGCATAATGCTCTTCAATATAATGCTTAACCTCGGTAATCATCACCCGGTGGCTCTTCAGCTCATTGACCGACACATAGACATGGTAGGTTTCATTCAGCCAGCCGGTCAGCAGCTCCCGGATCTCTTCAAGATCGGTGCTTCCCCGGATGCGTTCCCGCAGACCGCCGCTCCATGCTGCCGCAAGCTGACGGTCCAGCGTCTCCGCTATGCCCTTAAGCTCCTGCTCCAGTGCCTGGAGCAGCACTTCCAGCAGCATATAGATCTCTTCGTCCTTCAGACGGTCCTTGCGGAAGGAATCGAAGATTTCGTCCAGCCGGATACGCCAGTTCTCGCCCGACAGGCGGAATTCACGGACAAGCTGGGTGAAGCTCCCGAAGTATTTATAGCTCTGGAGTCCGGAATCGTCCTGCTGATTCATTTGGACTGCTGCAATATCTGTTCCCAGTGCCAACCGGTGACTCAGCACCTCAGCCGCTGCCGCGTAAGAATTCCGGATCTCCCGCCAGTCCTGGACGACCGTACCCAATCCGAAGGTCAGGGATACCCGCAGATTATCCATAATCCAGCGGTGGCAGTCTCTTGCCAGCTCCAGCATCGTATCGCTGTCATCCTTCACCGGCTGGAACCGGAGGCCAATAATAATCCCCAGCCGCTCCCCGCTGATCCATTCGGCCCAGGCCTGAAGCGGCTTATCTGCTATCAGGTCCCCCAGTACATTGGTTAAGGCAAATTTCAGCAGGTTCTGATCCTGTGCAGGCAGCGCATGCCAGTCCCTCTCCCGGTTCAGCTCGGCTGCGAATACAACGAAGGCTGCGAACTCCCTGGTGCCCTCAAAAGGGTCCAGCGACTCCAGCCGTTCTGCCGCATCCTCCAGCCGCTGCCCACTAAGGAAATCCTGGAACAGCTCCCGGCGCTGAATGACCAGATTCTCATAGCGTTCCCGCTCATAGTCGGTGGTGATCTGCACCAGCCGGTCCAGCGCATTATGCATCAGGGCCATTTCATCGGAAGCTACGTCAGGAGCGGCATCCTTGGCCGCAGGCTGAAGTCCTTGAATCCGCACCATCAGCTGATGGATGGGCCGGTAATTCCGCCGGGTGATGTAGATGATATACACTACGCCCAGCGCAATCGTCAGCAGCCCGAGAATGAACCAGACGTAGGAGATCACCGAGATCCAGTCGAATAAGCGCCCGGCCCGCAGCCCGCTCTCGAAGGTCCAGCCCAGATCCTTCGCCTCGACCTTCGAGAGCGTTCTGTTATTCTCGCCGTCTGCGGCGGGAGCAGAATCATAGATTGGCGTCCCCGAGACATCCTTGATCCGCAGGAAGGACAGTTCTCCACTCGTCAAGCTGTCCACCAGACGCTGTAAGCGATACACACTGACATTAATAACAATATAGCCGTCGGAGCCCCATGGAATCGGCAGCCTGCTGGCCAGGCTGATTACCGGCCGCAAGTCCTTAGAGTTCCTGGGCTGAACCATCCGTACAGCGCTCCACCCCTGCTGCTCCTTATTCACGGAGAGCTGCTGCAAATATTCCGCCTCCAGCCCCTGGCCCTGCCCAGGATTCACGTATCCGCTCTGGCCCAGCATCAGCTTGTCCTTGTTACGGTAGACATAGATCGAATCAATCAGGCTGAAGCGTTCAGATAGACGGTTCATACTCTGCACAATTTCATACGAGCTGCCAGCGGGCGAATCCGTGCCGGAGGGCGCATCCAGAAAGTCATTATAGGAATAGTTGTTTCCGATCTCCTGCAGCACCCCCAGCTCTATATCATTCAAGGTCCGCTCCACCGTATCCGCCACATAGCTGGTGGATATGTAGTTGGCCTTCTCCGTCTCGCTGCGGGACAGCTCCGTAATGACCATGAAGGCCAGGAAGATTAGAACAGTGACTACAAGCAGGAAGACAGGGAAGTATGAGAATAGCATCCGACTATACCAACTGCGCTTCATAGAGCTTCCCCCTTCTTCTTATTCAGACTGCTGCTTCTTACGTGAAATAGAGCTTACCTTGTACAGCAGCAATGCACCTAACGCGGCGCTGACCGTACAGGAGAAATACATCAGCCCCGGGCCGCCGGTCTCCAGCAGATACCCGTTCAGCAGGTTACCGGCAATGCCGCCAAGACCGACAAACACCATATTGAACAGGCTTTGCCCTGTGGCTTGCAGCTCTTTGCCCGTAATAGAGGCCACATATTCCACAGCTGCAATGTAAAAGAAACCAAACGACATGCCGTGCAGCGTCTGGACACCTATCATAACACCGGGAACAGGAATGAGCCATTGGATCGCCCAGCGGAGCATGTAGACAACGGATGCCAGCATCAATGTTTTCTCATAACCGTACTTCTTCAGGACTCTTGCGGCCACGAGCATTGCCGGAACGCTGGTAATGGAAGCAATCATCAGGGCGATGCCTGACCATGCGAAGCTCCCGCCCGCCATCTGGAAGGTCAGGACAAAGAAGGAGTTGAAGGCCGTAAGCGTCTGGTTCACCAGAAAACAGCCGGCGAGAAACAGCAGAAAGACCCGGTTGCCCAGCAGCTGCCTGATTCCGCTGGTGAAGGTTACATGCTGCGTCCGCCGCTCCACATTCACCGGGATGGTAATCACGAGCAGAAGGGCAAGCAGGTTGAAGATCAGGAAGGGAATCCATAGCTCTGTAACTCCCATCCAGTTCAGATACAGTCCGCCGAAGTACCCTCCCAGCGCCGTGCCGATACTGCCGAACAGCCGGATGGTGCCGAACGAGGTGCCTGCGGCTGAAGCTGCATTCACTGCATAAGAGTCGGCAATCGGCGTCTGGGTGCTCTGAAAAATCGTATACAAGCTGTATACAAGCACAATAACGACAAGCCATTTTACATTGTAGAGATAGACTATGGTGCCGGGAACAATCAGGGTAAGCATCAGTACCAGTCTTGTTCGTTGATAGCGGTCCACCAAAATTCCCCATAACGGCTGAAACAGAATCGCCAGCAAGGTGCCGAAGGCCATCATCACTCCAATTCTCTGGCTCGTCATGCCCTGATGAACCAGAAGGGAGGTGACATACGGGTTGAAGCTGCCCCCGGCCAGACCTGTGAACAGATACAGCCCGCGCATCTTCAGCAGGACCTCGCTCTCCTTGCTGCCTACAGAGAATCTCATTATACTTGTTCCGCGTCTCATTTTCATACCCTCAATTCTGCCCGGTTCCTGCGTTCAGCCTGCTTCGGGCCGCGGCCGCAGCACCTATCGCTCCCGCCTGATTACCGAGCACCGCCTGCCGGATCAATAACGATTGCTCAGGTGTATACCGGCTGACCCGTGCTGCAACCTCCTGCACATAGCCCGGGTTCTTCTCCACGACACCGCCGCCCAGAATCACCAGCTCCAGATCCAGCGTAATCGCAATATTCTTGACCGCCGCCGCCATCTGTTCATACGCATGATCCAGCAGCGCCAGCGCTGTCTCATCCTGCTGCTGCGCCGCTGCAAATACATGCTCCGCCCGGACTGTATCGCCCTGTGCCAGCTCCCGGATCAATGAACTGCTGTTATTCCCGTGCAGCCTAGCAGCCGCCTTCGCCCCGATTCCCGTGCCGGATACCTCCATCTCAAAAGGACCGAACTCACTGTACTCCGGATCAGCAGCAGCATGAACCGCCCCCGGCTCAACGATGAGATAGCCAATCTCACCCGCAGCGAAGCTGGCTCCCCGGTAGAGCTGCCCGTTCAGGAACAAGGCGCTGCCCACCCCCGTGCCGACCGTGATCATAATGAAATGCTCAGACCCCGCAGCAGATCCCGCTGCATACTCGCCCATAGCTGCCATATTCACATCATTGTCCAGCACCACCAGTCCGGGATAATAAGCGGCAATTACCTGACGGATATCCAGGGCTCCAGGCCAATTGAGCGCCGGTGCGCTGGTCAGTGTGCCGGTGCGCTCATTCATGACTCCCGGGAACCCGATGCCTACTCCCTTCAGAGAAGTGAGCGTAGTGCCGTTACGCTTGCAGAGCTGCTCCAGTTCGGCGAATAACCAGCGGAAGAACACCTCCGGCTCCCGGCTCAGCTGCGTCTCTACTTTGTACTGTTCAAGCACCGTTCCTTCTTCATCTGTGAGGCATAGTAGTGTTTTGGTTCCGCCCACATCAATTCCTGCAGTTAACATATTCATCTAGGATTCCCCCGTCATTCTATTTAATATAAGCTTATGCTCCTTATGCCCGCATCTCACGAAAAGCCAATTGGACCGCGGTCTGGACCGCTCCATGAACTACATCCTTGTCCCCGTGGCTGGAAGCAGCCAGCCGGGGCTTCCGGTGAAGTCCGCCCAGCCGGGATTCCAGCCTCTCCAGCAGGATCTCACCATGGCTGCCCAGTTCGCCTCCAAGGACCACAGTCGTTGGAGCCATCACTGTACAAATACTGCCCACTGCCTCTGCAAGCAGATTGCAGTAAGTTTCGATAATAGCCAGTGCAAGAGGCTCACCTCTGCGCACATCATCCCATATCTGCTCCGCTAATTCTCCAGGTATGGACAGCAGATACGCCGTATCACTTGCACCTGTGTGTTCTTTTGCCATCCGGTTAGCCAGTTGCCTTAATCCGTCTGCAGATAGTACATTCTCCAGCCTGCCTGCGCTCAGCATCAGATTGGCAAGTTCGCCTGCACCGCCGCCAAGCCCCCGGTAGATCTCCCCGTGGATAATGAGACCGCCCCCGGTTCCTTCGCCGATGGAGAAGTACAGCAGAGAGCCGCTTACCTCCATCCCCGAAGAGGTATACTCCGCCAGAGCCGCGAGGTTGACATCATTCTCCGTCACGACAGGCACGGGGAACAGCTGGGCCAGATTAGTCCTTGCGAGCACCCCTTCACACCCGCGCAGCGGGGCAACCAGGTCAGATACGCTGCCATCTGCCGGGTCCACTACGCCTGGAATCCCGAAGGCTGCGGCCCGCAGCTTCTCCCGGGAAATCCCGGAATCCGCAAGCATTCCCTCTATGCTCTGCACCAGAAAGTCTTGGCACACCGCCTCTGTCAGTCCGCTCTCCGGCATAGACAGCTGCTTGTAATAGCAGATCTCTCCGCTCATATCCGCAAGTGCTATCCGCAGGCTGCTTCCCCCCACCTCTGCCCCTAAGGTAAAGAAGCATTTCGGGTTGAATTCCACTAGAGTCGCTTTGCGGCCCTGGGTGTTCTCCGCTCTGCCGGTCTCTCTGACCAGTCCGCGTTCTATAAGATGAGCAATGGCCGAGGATACGGTAGGCTTGCTTAAGCCCGTATACCGGCTAAGATCCGCTCTGGATTGCGGTCCGCCGCTGATGATCCGGTCCAGAATCAGAAATTCATTCAGATTGCGCATGACCTTGGGGGTCCCGGCCGTTTGAATTTTCACGATTCATACTCCGTTCTATATATAGTTAATTAAGTTTACTAACTTAATATAAAGTCTAATATACAGTCTTTCGGGCGATTTATCCAGACCCTAATAAAACAGTAGTCCACAGATCAGCTCTGCGGATTCTTGGAATATTCGATTTTGCGACGAGCTTGGGGGGAGGAACTGATGTGTACGAGCCTGATGGCACGGACTGAGAATCCGCTATTTTGCCGAAATTGTTACTTATTCGCTTGTTCGCGGACAGAGATTCCGCAATCCGCCCTAGAAGTCACCCAAACAGCCTGTTTGAGCAGCATAGCGGATTGTCAGTCCGCCAAAGGTTCATTTGGCCCTGAAAATCCACAATAGTGGAATCTCAGTCCGCAGCCACTTTGAAAACTTGGCCATAGCAGTTTAGCCGATGCCCTTGACCACACACTTTCTATTACCTATGCACACTTGACCATCCGCAGCATTCGCTCGGCCCTTTTCCCGGTCAGGTCTGCCCCTCCCTCCCCAGCAGCAAGAACCCACAGATCAGCTCTGCGGATTCTTGGAATATACGATTTTGCGACGAGCTTGGGGGGAGGAACTGATGTGTACGAGCCTCATGTTGGGGACTGAGATTCCGCTATATTGCCGAAATTGCTACTTATTCGCTTGTTCGAGGACAGAGATTCCGCAATCCGCCCTAGAAGTCACCCAAACAGCCTGTTTGAGCAGCAATAGCGGATTGTCAGTCCGCCAAAAGTCACTATGGCGCTGTAAATCCACAATAGCGGAATCTCAGTCCGCCCCCCACCACTAATCGCAAAAGTCCGCAGATCCTCCTGCGGACCGGGAATGCGTGCCAGGCTAATTCAGCATTTTCTCCATATGCAGCACTTTGTGGAAGCCGGCCTGCGAGGAGAATAACCGGGTATTCTGCACCTTGAAGGTCCGGAAGCCCACCCGCTCATACAGCTTCTTCGCCAGCGGATTGGTATCGACAACCTCCAGTAGCACCTTACTGCGGTCCGCCTCCCGAGACCACGCGAAGACGGCCTCCAGCAGCCGGGTTCCGACGCCCAGCCCTCTGGCCTGCTCGGACACTACAAGCGGATCGATATGCACTGCATTAGAGGGGGTATTGCCATGGAGCAGGCGGAAGATGCCATAGGCTGCATAGCGCCAAGCGCCACCGAGCAGCCCGAAGGTCTGTCTGAGCGAACGGTAATTCAGTGTCATGAAGAAGCCAACGCCTATCTCCAGACCAGCAAAGCCTACGACCCTTCCCTCATACACCGCATACAGGGCCTTGTCATAATGCAGACAGCGGCTCAGAACATCCACAATATCCTGCTCTTTACGGGAGAAGATCCATATTCCGCTGAATTTCAAGGTAAAAGCCTGATAGTATAGCCTGGCGACCTCACGTTTCTGTTCTTCATCCAAGCGGTCTACGATCTCTACTTGCAGTGTTGACATACACATTCCTCCTTATTATTCCACTACAGATTCTATTCATCTTGGAGAACGAGCCCTCTTCACGGTTACCTGCCGTCCCCATGCCCTGTTCTGCCGAAGCCTTGGAGGACTGTATGAACCAGCAGCTTCGGAGCGTCATTCTTCGCCAGATTCCCCTTCTGGATCTCCTGCCAGGCAACGAACAACAGATTATACATGACCGTTATGATCCAGTGGGCGGTCATTCCGGCATTCAGCAGACCGCGTGCCTGCCAGCCCTCCACCGCTTCCCGCAGCGGCTGCTTGATCCGTGCTTCCTCGGCTACAATATGCGGATTCTCGTCCACGGAGGCGGCGCTGCTGAGAAAAGACACCTTGCCGCCCAATGGAATCAGCACCTCGAACACTTCCGTCAGGAATGGAAGCATATCGTGCTCCTCTGCGGTAACGCCCCCAAGCGCTTCTTCCACCAGCCCGATCGCATTCAGCGCCAGCGCATCCAGCAGCAGCTCCCTGGTGGAAAAGTAGCGGTGCAGCGTCGCAATTCCAACCCCTGCGTGATCCGCGATCTCCTGCAGCGTAGCCGTCTGCTTGAGCGCCAACAGCTCCGTAGACGCATCCAGAATAGCCTTTCGTTTGGTATCTTTGACACTGATTTTCATGAATATGGCCTGCCTCTGCTTTAGAATGAGTAATAGGTTTGTTAACTTAATGATATTAAAGTGATTAAAATGATAAATTAATCTATCATTTTAGTTTATTTTATACCGGGATGTTGGCGGTGTCAAATTGTTCAATGCGCGTTGGCTGAAGGAGTAACTATTGGTTCATTACAAAAAAACAAACAAGCTACCGGCACACATAACTGGTAACTTGCTTGTTTCTTCTTACTTACCATGCAAAATTGTTGCACGGAATACCTCAACACTAGCTCCCCGAAATTTACCATTTTAGCGAAACACTGAAATTAGATTTTCACTTGAGTATTAGTGTTTCTTCAGCAAGAATTTCGTTGTTTGATTCATAGGTACACTCATACATCCCGGAAGGCCAATCAGATACATTCAAGGTTATTAACTGCCCCGAGACTCCAACCTTATTTTCAAATTTCTGCTCAATAACTATATTTCCATCCGACTGACGTTTTACTTTAAAAGTAGCATCAAAATCATTTTTTATAGAATCTGGGAAGGAAATTTGCGCTTTAAGACCTTCCCGTTTGGTAAATGCAGATGCTGAATCAACAAAGGCAAGATTTGAATCATTAATATTGTAGCCAAATGTTATTTCAAAGTTTTCTTGTGGATTATCTGGTTTGAACAAACTATACATTACAATAAAGATTATTATAAAAAAGATAATAACTGTACTATAAAAAACAATTATTGTCTTTCTCATAATTATAAACCGCCTCCAGATTAATTAAAATTTATTTAATCGTTCATCATTACCTAAGAACATGAAACTTGAGCAATTGTAACCTTTATTAAGATAGTTATGGACGAATACCGCGTTTGGTTTAGCTTGCCAGTTACACCAACCATTCGCTGCAGAAGGATTCTCAACAGAATTCATAGCTTCCTTTACACAGAACACCCCTTGTTCATAGGCGCTATACAAGACTTTATTTGATTGAAAGAGCGCACCTCCTGAAACTGCTAGGGCACAGTCTGAATTGTTGTACGGAAAGTTGGCTCCTTGATCATAATCTGATTTATTGCAACTAACATGCCCTTGATTAGTTAATAGTAACATTTTCCCTTTCCCTTTACCTAAAATTTGCCCGACATGATAACCATTCCAACTATCCGGGTCAGACATAGGAGTCACAAATGAATCGGTTTGTGGCTGAAAAAGAACGTCGTTTATAGAAATAGATTTCTCTTGTGGATTTTCCATTTTCTCTTTTGCTCTTTCAACAATTTCATTAATGTCTAAATTTACTTCTACGGGAAGCTGGTTAGTACCTTTTTCAATATTGATTTCGCTATCATATACTAAAGTATCGTAACTATACACCTGCAAATCATGGGCACCAGGTGTCACTTCATGAAACATAAACTCTTTATCCACAACTTCAACGGATTGATTATCAAGTAATACGGTTGCTTCCGGGAGTTCTGTATTAATAGATGCAACACCATCATCAATACTAATTGTTGATTGAGCAACGAGGTCCTCAAGATTCAAGTTTAGTTTCTCAAAATGACTTCTAACTTGATCGAGCGTCATTCCAGTGTAAGAATATTTAGTTTCTAACACACCATGAACCATAGAAGAAGTATCACTCACTTCAGATGATTGATTTTGCATAGAAGCATGTTCATGCATTTCCATTCCAGAATGATCATGAACTTCCACCTTATCCGCATAAACGGGAAAGGACCATGCTAATGTAAGACAAGAAATAGCGGCTGTTTTAAAAACCTTTCTTCCAATCATACTATTAACCTCCACATTATGTTATTTTATCTATTAATGTACCTATAGTTTACATGCATAAATATGAATTAAATCACTAAATTTCAATTTAATAGCTATGAATGGAATAAAATAAAATTGTCTTATGTTAACTGGAATTACTCTTTTCATTGCCGCAAAAAGAAGGGAAGACGGCAACTTCCCGTCTCCCCTTATCTTCGTACAATCTATTCTTGTGAGCTTCACCTCAGCTCAGCCCGCCTTATTTTACTCCACCCCACACTCCATCCGCAGCACATGGAACGACTTCGGCTCCAGTGTATAAACCATCCGGCTTGCGGTCTCAAGCGGCACACTGGCAGGTGCGATGTTGCGCGGAGTCTCAATCGAGTTCACTTCCGTCTCCTCGCCCTGCATCACATAGGCCACCCCGCGTCCGTTCAAGCCCAGCGCCGTCTCCAGCTCCACCCGAACGGTACGGTCCTGCGTGTTCACCAGCTTCACATACAGAACCTGCTGCTCCTCATCAAAAGAAACAGTGTAAGGAATCTCCTCCTGGTCATGCTCCGTCTGCAGCACCTTCGTTCCCATCAGTGTACTATACAGTTGCTGCACATAGTAGCTTGGCGTGCCATAGCTGTTCTCGCCATCGAACCAGATCATGTCCGGCGACCACTGGGCGTAGCCAAGTCTGGCGAACAACGGCGCATAAGAGGCCAGCACGACGATATCGGCATTGCGCTCAAGGCCCGTCAGGAATGCGGCTTCTGCCAGCGCAGCGCCCCAGCTGTTGAAGTGCGGCATATTCATCCCGTTGCCATAATGGCCTGCATACTCCCCGGCGAATACCTTGATATTACGTGGATACTCATCATAGAAATGCACGTTCTCGCACAACCATTCCGGCTTCACATAGTAATGCTCATCGATAGCGTAGACGAAATTCGGATTACCCTCAGCCCGCTTCCGGTAATATTCCCACGCCCGGGTGTAGTTATCTGAGCTGACATCCGGCCCGGCAGAACCGATCAGCTGCACAGACGGGTACGCTGCATGAATCGCCTGCTCGAACAGATCGTATCGGGTGAAAAAGTCCGCATGCTCCGTCTCCCACTGTTCATTGCCGATCCCGATCATCTCCAGCCCGAACGGCTCAGGGTGGCCCATCTCACTCCGCAGGCGGCCCCAAGGTGAATCCACCGGTCCGTTGGCGAATTCCAGCAAATCGAGCGCATCCTGAATATACTCCTGGAAATCATCATCATGTACGCCCACATGCTCAGTAGACTGGAACTGGCAGGCCAGCCCGACATTCAGCACCGGAATCGGCCGCGCCCCCAGGTATTCACACAGCAGAAAATACTCATAGAACCCAATCCCCAGGCTCTGATTATAGTGGCTGTACTCGCTCGTGTACTGATTCTCTTCATTATTCCCGTGCAGCGCCCAGCGGCTGCTGTTATTCTTGCGCTGCTCGGCGGCTCCTACACTCCGCTTCCACTGGTAGCGGTTCTCCAGGTTATAACCCTCAACAATACAACCTCCGGGGAACCGCAGGAAGCCTGGTTTCATCTCCTCCAGCAGCCCGACCAGATCCCGGCGGAACAGAGCCAGCACCGCATCGGAGGGAATCATGGAGATGAAGTCGAAGCAGACCGTGCCCGGCGCATCCAGCCGGATGACGAAATCCCCATACGATACAGGCTCAATGCTGCTAAGCTGCGCTGTATAGCGTGTCCACTCTTCCCCTACCGCTGTCGCGATGACAGCCTGCGCCATAACTGTGCTATTCTTCTCAACCGAAACTTCAATGCCCCCTGCATACCCCTCCGCTCTGGCATAGAAGGATACCTCATACGTAAGTCCCGGCTTCAGAGACACGCCATCATAGGCCTTATTGGTAAAAGCGTTCTGCGTCTCCCCGGCGGTAAACGCCAGGTAATGGGGATTCACCTCATTCTGCGGATGCTCCGCCCCAATCTGAAGCATGGCTCCGCTGGCCTCTGCGGGATAAGCTGTCCAGCCATAAAGACCGTCATGGCTCTCGCTGTAGCTCCCCCTGTCGCCCTGTGCCTTCATGAACTCAAAGGAACGGTTCTCAATCATCTCGGCATGCAGCCCGCCGTCCAGACCATAGTTGATATCCTCGAAGAAGAGCCCTATCATTCCCTTGGAGATCGATACTCCGGGTTTATCTGTAATTTGTATTTTCATTTATAAGACCTCGCTTCATAAAGAGTATTAAGCCGCTCACAAATAAGAAATAACCTCAGACGTAATGCTGCTCTCGTAACGGTCGGAGATGCCGAAATCCATCTTTTTATACGTCCATGCGGCCCGGCCGATCTTGTATTGCTCGAACACTCCATGCACATCCTTGTACCAGTTCACTACGCTCTGTGACGGGGCCTGTTCAATAACGCCATATTCCCCGCAGTACAAATACACATTCCGCTCGGCAGCGACATCAATCGCGTTCTGAATCAGACTGGTCATGTACGCCGGCCCCATCTCGTGGATACCTTCTGCATGCAGCCCGGAGCCAAAAGCGCCAATAGCCGCCGAAGTACTGCGGTAGTTCGCAAGGTCACCCGGATACTCCATACTGCTCTTAGGCATCTGTTCCACCCAAGCCGCACGCTGGTGTGTGAACAGGAACGGCTCGTAGAAGTGGAAGGTGTACACGATATTCTCGTCATACGGCTGATCTAGCAGCACGAGGGTGTGCACGCTGTTCCACTGAATGCCGCCGATAACGATTTTGGTCTCCGGGGCGTGCTTGCGGATCTCGGCAATTGTCCGGTGAGCCAGCGCATTCCAGCGGCTGCTGTCCTTCTCCACAATCTCATTCAACAATTCAAAAGCCACAGTATCCTTATAACTGGCATACCGGCTGGCAATCGCCTTCCACAGATCCAGGAACCGCTCCTGGAGCGCCGGATCATCGAACAGGGAATTCTCGGCCACGCTGTTGAAGGAGAAGCCCGGTGTTTTATGCAGATCAATAATGAGATTCAGCCCATGGGCAGCACACCAGCGGATGCAATTGTCGATATGCTTGAACCCGGCGTAAGTCTCAGCATTCCCCGTATCCTCTATCACTTCATAATCCACCGGCAGCCGGACATGGTCCAGACCCCAGGAGGCAATCGTCTCGATATCCTTCTCTGTAATGAAGCTCTCATAATGGGCATGCTGATACGGACACTGGGACAGCCAGCCTCCGAGATTCACCCCTCTGGTATAACCAATCCATTCTTTCATCACAATCATCCTCTCCGGCCTCAGCCTTCATTGTAAGCTCTTACTGCTACCTGTCTTAAGCATAGATAAACCCGGGCCGCAGAACAATTACACATCGTGCGTAAGTACTAACTTATTGTGCAATCCTCATTTACAAAAGGCACCCTTAGCTTCTACAATAGACCTATCTGCTGCGCAGGAGGTTCATATGAACATACACAATATCGGCTACAATCACAGCCATGACGCGGATTTTATTATCAACAGGCCCCAAGGGTCAGGAGACTATATGCTGCTGCTGCTGAAGACCCCAGCCATCTTCACTTTGGAGGGAGAGAGCCGGGTGACAGGTCCAGATTCCTTCATTCTGTACAGTGAACATACGCCCCAGTTCTACCGGGCTTACGGGTCACAGTTCACCAATGACTGGTTCCATTTCCGGCTGGACAAGCCGGGGGATGAAGCGCTACTGGACCGGCTGGCGATCCCCAGGGATGAAGTGATCCCGATTGGCGACCTGAACGAGCTGTCGATTATCATTAACAATTTGTGCTATGAGGCTTATTCCGAGAACCCGCATAAGGACGAGACCATTGAATTATATCTGCAATTATTCTTCATTAAGCTCAGCAACCGGATTCATTCAACCCAGAAGGAAGTCGGCAACACGCATTACAACAAGATGTCCATTATCCGCACCAAAATCTACAACCAGCCCTTCCTGAACTGGACGATAGATGGACTGTCCCACGAGCTGACCATGAGCCGGTCCTGCTTCCAGCACTTGTACAAGGACTTCTTCGGCGTAAGCCCGATGGCCGACGTCATTACCAGCCGGATCGAACATGCGAAATACCTGCTCACCACCACAGACACCTCCGTCAAAAAAATCGCCGAAATGAGCGGCTACGCCAGCGAGATTCACTTCATGCGCCAGTTCAAGCAGCAGACGGGGCAGACGCCCACCCAGTACAGGGAGCACAAAATAAAGCCAGACCGCTTGTAAGCAATCTGGCTTTATTTTTAGTGATATTTAAATCTTATACAAAGTAACTTCATAGTCTGCAAAAACCTTCCCGATCATCTCCTCTACCACACTCCACTCCCCATTTGCCAGCCCACAGCCAATATTGTACGGGAGCGCCACAGACAGCCCCTTGGCCTGTGCTTCTGTCTTCAGTGTAGTTAACGCTTGCTCCAGCGCAGCATAATCCGTATACCGGGTTTTGCTCCTTCCATAGTTCAGCTGACCGAACAGATTCGCCGTGTACTTCGCGCCCGTCTGCACCAGCTGGCAGTGTCCGAGCAACCCGTCAGGTGTGTACTGGTCACAATACTTTTTATACTCAGGATATAAATTCGGATAACGGTCCCGCAGGATCTTCGCAATTCCCGAACCCATCACCCCCTGGCAATTCACCTGGTGCCCCAGAATATCTTCACTAGCTTCTAGTAGATCGCCGTTTACGAGTTGGATGGCCATGGTTTTCTCCTTGTTTGTTGTGACTTTAGATAGCTTAGTAGAGCTTTTATGTAGGATTATATCATTATCAGCTTGGAAATTGAGAAAAAGACGACACCATTCGGAGAAACCGAATAGCGTCGTCATGCCCTCCATAATGCAATTGCTATCTATAAAGAGCTTATTTCAAACTCTGCCGGCGATAGTCCTGGAGTGACCGCAGTGACCTTAATCGTTCCGGAGACTGCTCCGGTCCTGATATACGCCAGCAGCTTGCCGTGATGGGTACTTCGGGTATGGGAACGGTAAGGCTCCAGATCCTGCACATTTCCATTCTCCAATCCCAGTAATTTACCCGCGCCCTCTACGGTCACTGTGACAGGAACCTCAGCGCTATATACCCCAATGCCCGCCGAATCCACAATTTCCAGCTCCACATGGACGATATCCCGCAGGTTGGCCCGCAACTGCAGGGTATCGGCTGTCAGCCTTAGCTGCTCCGGCGCTGCTGCCGTATGCAACTCCCGCTTGACCGTTCTGCCCTGTTGGTCTTTCCCCGTTAAAAGCAGCGTTCCCGGTTCAAAGTTCACCTCCCAGCTCAGCAGCAGCTCCCCGCTCTCATCCGGATGTCCTCGCCCCAGCAGCTTGCCGTTAAGGTACAGTTCCGCAGCCGCCAGATTGGTATAGCCGTCTACGATCAACCGCTCGCCCGGCTCCCAGTTCCAGCTTGGCTCGCCACCTGACCGTCCACCAGTGTCAGATATTCCCGGTTCATCTGCCCTGCGGACTGCGAGATAAGCCATCGGCGTATCGCTCCACAGACTCTGACGGTAGTAATAGCTTGGTTTCGGGAAGCCGGCAAGGTCCATGAACCCTGCCTGCGAAGCCCGTATCGGCCAGCCATGCGCTTCTCCCAGATAATCGATTCCAGTCCATATAAACTGTGCGCAAATATCGGTGTTATCGCGGACCGCCAGCCACTCCTGCAGTCCCGGAGAATTCTCGCTGCCATAGAGCACACGGTCCGGGTAAGAGCTCCTATCCTTT
This sequence comes from Paenibacillus sp. FSL R7-269, assembly GCF_000517865.1. Classification (NCBI taxonomy): domain Bacteria; kingdom Bacillati; phylum Bacillota; class Bacilli; order Caryophanales; family Paenibacillaceae; genus Paenibacillus; species Paenibacillus sp. FSL R7-269. Next base: position 53,351 of record NZ_ASPS01000065.1, on the reverse strand, counting down.
TGGTATAAAGACTCTCTGTAGTTATAGCCGACCACGTCGAGCGTATCGGAATAACCGATAAGATTGGCTAGTTCCGGATAAGCAAGCGCAGCCGTTACTGGCCTTGTCTTGTCACATGCCTTCACAGCCTCCACCAATTTACCGGCTATGACAGCAAGACGTTCAGCATTCGGCTTGTTCGGATCATATACACGTTCTTCAGCAGGCTTGTTGGCATCATTGTTGCCGGTCATCGTCTGGAAGTAGGGGTGACAGTACGGATCATTAGGATAGTCTACCTCATTGCCAATACTCCACATAATAATAGAAGGATGGTTTCGGTCACGCTGCACCATCTCCTGAATATCCGTAATGCCCCAGTCCGGGAAATCCTCATAATAGCCGAAGTGCTTTGGAGGATATACATTATGTCCGGTAGACCACTTGTTTTTGACGCCCTCCCATTCATCAAAAGCTTCGTCCATCACCATAAATCCCATTTGATCGCATAAATCCAGGAGAACCGGAGCCGGCGGATTATGGCTCATGCGGATTGCATTGCAGCCCATTTCCTTAAGGTAGCGCAGCCGCCGGACCCAGACATCGCCAGGAACGGCAGCGCCGAGGCAACCGGCGTCATGATGCACACAGACTCCCTTGATCTTAAGAGCCTCTCCATTCAGCTTGAACCCTTCTGCCGGATCGAACTGAATGCTCCGGAGGCCAACGGGAGTGCGGACCTCATCAACCGTTGCACCCTTCCAGATAACTTCTGTAAGAAGCGTATACATGTTGGGGGCTTCCGGCGACCAGAGCTTCGGTTCCTTCACTTGAATGACCTGTTGACTGAATTCCGTACCGCCCGCCGCCGCGAGCAGATTGGCCGAGGTACCCGATTCGACACCCTCCTCATCCACAAGAGTATGACGTACACAGATCTCTGCCGGTTCCCCTGTTTCGTTCATAATCCGGGTCTCGACCTGCAGCTCCGCCCATTCCCGGCCAATTTCAGCTGTCGATGCAAAAACACCGTACTCTGCAACATGAATGTCATGCGTAAATGTCAGATATACATCACGGTAGATCCCTGAACCGGTGTACCAGCGGGTGTCTGCTGTCTCCGCATGGTTCACCTTTACCGCAATGGTATTCACGGCTCCGCCATACACCAGCAGATCCGTGATTTCATAAGTGAACGTGCTATAACCATAAGGCCGTTTGCCCAAATAATAGCTGTTAACCCAGACCTGTGAATGGTTGTAGACGCCCTCAAAGGTAAGGTACGCACGCTTGCCCTCCAGCCGGTCCGGCAACACAATATGCTTGCGGTACCAGCCGGTTCCGCCGGGCAGATATCCGCTGCCGCTGGAATAATCTCTGGAAAAATCAGCCTCGATGGCCCAGTCATGCGGAAGTGTGACTTCACGCCAATCTTTGTCGTCATATCCCTTGTACCATGCCTCAGGTACATCCCCGCGATTGAAACACCACTCCGCATTAAGCCATATCTTGCTTCTGGACTCGTTCATGCGCTTCTCCTTTATCCGGTCTTAAGAATAGGTTATTAGATAAATTGAACTAATGATTTTTAGGTTTTAGGATTAACCGTGACTCCAGAGAAGTTTTGGACTTCCGGCCGCTGTTGTCTGCAGATTTCTTGATTTATCCCGTTTTTAACGGTTGAAATCCGCAGACAAAGGCGGACGCTCCCGCTCCTCCAGTTCCAAAATTCCCCTCCGCCACTTTTCCTTTAACTTAAATTTTTCAGTTCAATTTATATAGCCGTTTATTTCGCATCTTCCATTTTTTTCTTGAACGCATCCAGCTGCTTCTGCAATTCAGCCTTGACTTTATCATATCCGGCAGTCTTGATTTTGGCTCTGAACTCCTCCACTGCTTTGGCTGGATCACTTACCTTCCCGAAGTTGATAGCCGGCCCAAGCTCCCCGGCCACCTGCGAGATCGCAGTCAGTTCACTTTCCACAGGAGTTTTGTCGAAGACAAACTGACCGTAAGGATACGGAATTTTGATTTTGTCGTATTCGTCATAGAGTGTGCCGATTTCACTCCACACCGTCTCACTTGGGATTTCGAATTTATCCATTCGGCCACCCCAGAAATCTGCATAGAAGCTGTCAGAAGCTTCATTGTAGTTGGCTGGCAATGTTCTTTTTCCATCCTTGATCTCATATTGAACGCCTTCAATACCATAGTTGATCAGATGATAGATTTCCTCGTTGTTGCGGATCAAATCATACGCCATCAGCGCCCGCTCCGGATTTTTGCTGTGGGCACCTAGGGAGGTACCGCCGTGCGTAATCGACAGCTCCATCAGATTCTTCCCGCCGGTCCGGTTGAACGGGAACATCTGCAGCTCAGAGCCTGGCTCTGCTTTGTCCATCTCTACTCGCAGCGTGGAGAAGGTCTGTGTGTGATGCTGGTCCAGACCGGATAACCCGGCCTTGAGGGCTATACGGTTGTCATTTTTGTTATTGAGCGCATCCTCGCGCCAGAATCCTTTATCAGCCCATTCTTTCATAAGCTTGGCATAATTCAGGAAGAGATCGCTGAAGATGGGTTCAGCTACGGTATATTTCTCATCGTTCGATACCGCTGTAAATACGGGCATGTAGCCTGTAGAGAGCGGAAGGTCCAGGTTATCCGTATAGGACTGAATATAGCCTCCCCATGTCACCGCACCGGAAGCCATATCCCATGGAATGACATCCGGCTTGTTGTCTTTGATATATTGCAGATACTGGCCAATTTCCTCCCAATTTTTGATCGGTTCGTTGAGCCCGGCCTCCTTCGCCCAGTCGCCGCGGTAGAAGAATCCATGGTTGACCCATTGCGTGTAATCATTCTCAGGAATCAGCACAATTTTGCCGTTGTAACGGCTCTCGTTCCAATCCTTCTCCGGGACGGATTTCCAGGTTTCCGGTGCATACCTCGGCAGCAGCTCATCCAGATTCATGAAGGCTCCGCGCTGCGCATTGGCCCAGGTATCGAGCCAATCTGTTCCGATGGTGATCAGATCAACCTTCTCCCCAGAGGCCAGCAGCAAGTTGTATTTGGTCTGCCAATCGGCCCATTCGACCCATTTCCATTCCAGCTCGGCATTGATTTTTTCTTTCATAATTTCATTGACCTTGGCCAGCACCTTTTCGAATTGTCCATTCTTCGGCTTATCACCCAGCACTACATAACTGATTTTTACGAACTTGGAGGTGTCCGGCGCCGAGCTGTCTTTGTTTCCAGTGTCATTCGTCGTATTTGCCCCATTGTTAGCCGCATTATTTCCGCCACCGCAGGCGGCCAGCGTAAACAGTAAGAGGAGTGTCAACAACATGCCTGATGCTTTTTTGATCCCCATTCTTGTACAACCTCCCTGTATTTAATTTACTTTATGTGAGAAGGCTTGATTGCCTTGGCACATCGTTGCAGTAGAATTGAAGGGTCTGGAAGATCAGCCTTTTACGGCCCCTACAGTGATACCCTTAATGAAGTAGCGCTGTACGAACGGGTAGAACAAAATGACTGGACCCGTGGCAACTACGGCTGTCGCCATCTTCATGGACTCGAGCGGCACATCACGAAGCTGCACATTCGAGGCGGCAGCGGAATTACGGACAAAATCGGCACTGGTGATCACGTTATACAAAAAAAGCTGCAAGGTGCGATATTTCATATCTGGCGACAGAAACAGCATGGAGTTATACCATTCGTTCCAGTAACCCAAGGCGATGAACAGCCCGATTGTGGCCAGGGCGGGCGTGGTCATGGGCAGAATCAGCCGGAGGAAAATCGTAAAATCGCCCGCTCCGTCGATCTTCGCCGATTCCGTAATGGCATGAGGAATAGAGCGGACGAAGCTTTTCATCATAATGATCAGGAACGGACTTAGCAGACCAGGAAGCAGAACCGCCAGATAGTTATCTTTTAAATGAAGATACTGGGTGATGAGCAGGTAGAACGGCACCAGACCTCCAGAGAACAGTGTAGTGAAGTAAATGAAGAAAGAAATTTTATTGCGGTACATGAAGTCCGGCCGCTGCAGCGCATATCCCGTCATAGCCACCAGCAGCAGGCCGATCGCTGTACCTACAATCGTCATAACTATGGTTACAATATACGATCCGATGATCAGATCGGGATTCTCAAACACGATTTTATAAGCGAACGTACTGAATTCTTTGGGCCAGAAGTTGAAGCCGGAGAGTTTGATGGCCGACTCGGAGGTGAAGGAGGTGCCCAGCACCAGCAAGAACGGCAACAGGCAGCAGAGGGCGAACAAGCCGATAAACAGATATCCGATCCACTGAACGACAAGGCCGCTGGTATCCTTTTTTTTGCGTGCGCTTACAAAAGTCTCATCCATGGGCAAGTCCTCCTAAAAAAGTGAATTGTCAGGCGATACCTTTCTGACCAGCCAGTTAGCAGTTAGAACAACGATGAATCCGAACAAGGACTGATACAGGCTGACCGCACTGCCCATCGAGAAGTTGAAGTTGGTCATCAGCGAGCGGAACACATAGGTCTCGATAATATCCGTAGAGGCGTATAACGCTGTGTTGTTAGCCCCCACCAGATTGAAGAATAATCCGAAGTTCCCCTTAAGGATTCCGCCAAGCGAGAACAGCAGCAGAATGATAAAGGTCGGTTTGAGCCAAGGCAGTACGATATACCGGATACGCTGAAAAGCATTGGCTCCGTCGATCTCCGAAGCCTCCACAATCTCACTGTCCAGCCCCATAATGGCGGCGAAATACACAATAGAGCCATATCCGGTGCTTTGCCATAAATACGTGATGACTATGATAAAAGGCCACGCCCCCGGACTCGAGTAAGCCTTCACCGGATCAAGTCCCAAGGAGTGCAGGACCGAGTTCAAAATGCCATAATCATAGCTCAGAATGTTGTAGGCGATGAGGCCGATCAGAACGGCGGATACGAAATACGGCAGGAACATCATGGTTTGGGATACTTTTTTGAACCATTTGGACCGCATCTCGTTCAACAGTACAGCGACCGTAATCTGAAGCATGTTCCCAAGGAGGATAAACGCGATGTTATAAGCGATGGTATTGAAGGTCAGGCGCCACAGATCACCCGTCATGACAAGGAACCGGAAATTCTCCAGCCCGGCAAAGGCGCTTCCGAAGATGCCGTCAGAATAGTTGTACTTGATAAACGCCAGATACAGCCCAGGCATAGGCATATAGGAAAAGATGAGAAAAAACGCTATCGCCGGAAAGCACATCAGCAGCAATGTCTTGTTGTTCTTAAAACGTTTCCAGCGGCCGCGCTTGGGTTTGGTATACCTCTTCTCTGTCAATTGGGCAGGTGAAGCAGTAGACATAAGACCCCTCCTTAATTGATTAGATAGCAGCTACCGACTGTTAAATTAATGAAACCCATTTCACAATTAAATAAAAAAATGAAACCCGTTATTCATCCTGTCTCTCTTCTTCTCGCAAATTTCCCAGGGAGTTTCCTTGTTCATTCAGCAAGTAATCGGATTATAGGTGAAATGGGTTTCATTAAAAATCAAAATGTAAGGGCTTTCTTCAACAGAATAAGCCCTCGTTATTTCAAAGTCAACTATTAATTTATATTTTTAAATCCATTATTTCTGGGGAGGCGCTGTCGTTTGGCGTACCCTTAGCTCGGGAATAACCGAATGTAAACGGGGCACGTTTTTGCCGGCAATCAGCTTGTGCAGCATTTCTGCCGCAAGATGGCCGATTTCGTTCGCCATCAGTGAAACCGTAGTCAGCTCAGGAATGCTGAAGGACGCAAATGGAATATCATCATAACCAACAATGGACAATTCTGCCGGCACGGCAAGTCCCGCCCGGTCAGCCGCTTTCAGTGCGCCGATGGCCACCAGGTCGTTCATACATATGATAGCTGTAGGCCGATCCGGCAAATTCAGCACCTGTTCTGCAAACTTGAAGCCCATATTGACAGAGAATCCCCCATGAACCATCCATTCTTTACGGACCTCCAGACCGTTGTTTCGCATAGCCGTCCGGAATCCTTGAAGCCGCTGCTGCGTATTGGACATATGCACGAAACCGCCAATGACGGCGATATCCCGGTGTCCAAGATCGATTAAATGCTGTGCAGCCAGCTCCGCCCCCAGCCTCTGGTCGACCGCCACCCTGTGAATCTTCGTGTTGGGCAGATTTCCGTTAATCATCAGCACCGGAACACGTTTGGCCGCTTCTTCTACCTCCCGCACCAGCGATTCATCCGGCTTGGACAAATCCAGCCTGCCGCCTATCATCACGATGCCATCGACCTGCTTCTCCATCAATATCCCCAGATACTGTGATTCCCGCGCATACTGGCGGTCTGTCTCCTCGTCCGAAGAGACGGTATCGCACAAAAAACAGGTATAGCCCAGTTTTCTCGTCTCCCGGTCAAAGCTGGCCAGAACCTCCGGAAAAAACGGGTTGGTTATATCCGGCAGGATGAACCCGATCATCCCGGTTTCTTTGCGGATCAGGCTTCGCGCAAGCGCGTTGGGCTGAAACTGGTGCTTGTCAATCAGCGCAGTAATCCGCTCTCTCGTTTCTTTTTTGACGGGGGCGGTATTATTAAGCACTCTGGATACAGTGGCAACCGAGACGTTGGCTTCCCTCGCGATATCATATACGGTAACGGGCTTCATTCTGCTTCCTCTCTTTGCCCATCGGCAATAACTGGTTTTGGCTTCATCTTATCGTTTAGCTCTGTATTAGTAAACCATTTATTGCTATTCCTCCCCACTTTGAATCCAGGCTTTACTCTGATGTAATCGGTTTCATTCCATGGCACTCACTATCAAGTTAATCAAGCAGGTAACAGGCATAATACATGAGATAGGGTATAATTTTAGTATAAAGGATCTGAATAGGGAGATGAAGTGATGATCAACCGTAGAACAAGAAGTTTCATAATTGCAGGTCTGGCTGCTCTTCCTATTATGGTTGGTGTCTACTTGAGGCAAACAGACTCCCAATCAGCAACTTCACAACCCGATTCGTATTTAATAGAAACCGTTTCAGTAGATGCCAATTATCTAAAGTTTGAAAATGCAGATGCGTTAGATACGGCTAGAACAGACGATCTGACCCTTGAAATCATCGAGCCCCTGGCCCTTATACACAACGCTGGAGACACCATAAAATACACACACGGGAACTATAACGAACTCCAAAAGGGAGGTTTTGAAAAAGTACGGGTTAAGCCTGTGTCCCCTTCCCCTACACATACCACTTCCGCTGCGCCTCATACATCGTCCGGTACTCGCCCGCCGTGCTCATGAGCTTCTCATGCGTGCCGTCTTGCACGATCCGTCCGTCCTTCATCACGAGAATTCGGTCCGCGAGCTTCACAGAGCCTAATCGGTGGGAGACGAGGATTGCGGTTTTATCCCGGCACAGGGCGGCGAAGCCGTTATACAGACGGGTCTCCTCCAGAGGATCGATGGCCGCCGTAGGTTCATCCAAGATCATACAGTCGCTGTCCCGGAACAATCCGCGCGCAATCGCTACACGCTGCCACTGACCGCCGGATAGATCCGTGCCGCCGAACTCGCGTCCCAGCATCGTATCCAGCCCTTCCTTAACCCCTTCACCGGATAAAAGCACCCCGGCCTCCACACACACGGATACTACTGCGACATCTGCTGGTTTCGAATATTGGCTGATCCGCACATTCTCCCGGATGGTCTCATTATACTTGCGATAATGTTGAAAAACAGCCGACGTTCGCTCATAGCTAATCCGCGAAGCCTCCACGTTCCCGTACCACACTTCTCCTGCCGTTGGCGGGTATAACCCCATAATGATGCGGCACAGCGTGGTCTTCCCGCTTCCATTCTCGCCTACAATCGCCAGCGTCTGCTTGTTCGGAATGATCAGATCGATCTCCTCCACCGCATTGCGGGTCGCCAGCGGATAGCGGAACCGGACAGCTTTTAGCTCAATATCACTGTCTGCGGGCCTTGGCAGGTTGTGGGTCCTCTGAACAGGCTCATCGATGAAATCCAGGAAATTCTCTGTAGAGCCGATATTCTCCGTAGCCCAGGCGATTCTCTCGGTGATCAGCTTGTTCATGAACCGGTACAGACTGCCAATCGAAGCCAGCACCGCCGCAAAAGCTCCAATCGAAATCTCCTGCCTCATCACAGACACAAACAGCATATACACGATCAGGCCGTAGCCCATAACCGTCACTATATTCAGAATGAGCTGAACGAGATGCTTGCGTACCTGCGTCCGAAGTACAATAGCGTTCAACCGTTGCAGGGCAGAGGTATACAAATTCTCGAAAAATGCAGTAGCTCCCAGCAGCCGGGTCTCTGATAGATACACTTTGTCCGTCAAGCACTGTTCATAGTACTCATTTTCCCGCCGGATCGGGGCAGATGCCGCCTCCAGATTCTTGAATGCTGACATCAGCACCCATTGAGAGAGCATCACTGGTACAAATACGACGACAATACTTAGCGCAAGCACTGGCTTGAGCGTGAACAGATACCACCCGATGAACACGAAGTAAGTCGTATAGTAGAACAGAATATCCAGTAAAGTTGTTCCGATCCAGATCAGCTTGCCGCTCCCGTTCACAGCCTTGTGGATATAATCCAGCCGCCCCGTATTCTCAAATTCAGAGACCTGTAACGAATCTACTCGCCTAAAAATCATCAGGTTCAGGTGCTTGCCCACGCTTAGCCCGTAAATCTCCTCATAACAGTTCCCGAGTCCGTCCATGACATGATAGAACAGATACATAAGGGCCAGCGTACCCAAGGAAAAGAGAATCATCTTGAAGTCTATTCGGTCCGTAGCATAGGCAGCAGCCGCATCCAAAAATCTCTGCATAAATAACACCTGCAGCACCCAGGAGACTGCCTGGAGCAAGGCAATGCCGATGTACATGTAAGACATCCCGGGATTGACCCGGAATAAAAGCCGTAAGCATCTGACCCCGTTCCTCAGGAATCCCTGCCCCTGTATTCTATCCATGCTGCACCTTACCCTCTGCCTCATACCACGACTTCTGGCTGGCGAACATTTCCCCGTATATCCCGTCCGGAATGTCCATCAATTGCTCATGAGACCCCTGCTCCACAATCCGCCCGCTATGCACCACCAGGATCTCATCCGAGATTCTCGCAGCACCCAGCCTGTGGGTGATGTATATGGTGAACCGGTCTGCTCGGATGCTGCTGAACATTTCATATAGCCGGCTCTCTTCGATGGGGTCCAAGGCAGCCGTAGGCTCATCCATGATATGGATGGCAGAGCTGGAGTACAACAGTCTGGCTATCGCCAACCTTTGCCACTGCCCGCCGGAGAGGTCCAGGCTGTTCTCTTGGATTTTGCCGACATATGTATCGAGACCCGCTTCCAGACCCTGGACCATCCCATCCAGATTCATCTTGCTTATGCTGTGACGGATTCGCTCTTCATCCAGCCTCAGGATATTCCCCAGCCGGACATTATCTTGAATCGTCAGCGCATACCTGGCGTAATTCTGGAAGACCACCGCGATGATGCCTTTCAGCTCCGGGTAGCTGTACTCCCGCAGATTCCTATTATTAATGTAGATTTCTCCCTCGTAGTTATCGTACATCCCGGTGAGCAGTTTGATCAGGGTGGACTTACCGGCCCCGTTCTCCCCGACAATGGCATAGCTCTTCCCGCTAACCATGGTGAACGAGCATTGATTCAATATGTATCTCTCCGTATCCGGGTAGCGGAAGCTCACCTGCCTGAATTCCAGCGATTGAAAGACGAAGCCGCCCAACTCCACAGGTAGAGCAGCAGCATCCGTCTTCTCACTTAGTCCGGCAAATGCAGAGAAGTCCTTCAGATACGCCTTCATCCGCGCATGCTCCTGCATCGTCTCGGCTAACTGCCAGGACATCCTCTGCACGAGGCTGAAGATCGCGGTCACCAGCGAAATGTACAGGCCAATTGTTAGCTCGCCCAAGTGCAGCGCAGGCAGCAGCAAGGCCACTATAATGATGCCGATTAGCAGGGCAATGATCGAGCCGCTTTTCAGATGAAAGAAGCTTCGGATCTGTATCTTCTTCTCCACCGCGTACGTCTGATCATACAGCTTATCGTACCGATCCCTGAGCGCCGGACTATACCCGAATAACGTGCGTTCCTCCGCATCCTCCCGGCTGGTCAAAATATGCGCCAGATCCGCACTCCTCCTCCGTATCCGCTGCGCCTCCATCCCCAGCACATAATTCGCCTTGCCCGTCTTCATGGCGATATAGAACAGAGGCACCGCTACCAGCACAATCACAAGCCCCGTAATGAACGTGGACGACATCACAATCACAAGCAGCGAAGCGGTCCCAATCAGCAGATTCAACCCACTCATCATATTGTTGAACCCGCCCATGAAATGACCCACCGGATCTCCGCACACCCTATGGATTAAATCCGAAGTCTCCTTATTCTCAATATGCTGATACGCAAGCCGCGCCCGCTTGAGCACCATCTCCCGCTTCAGCCGCACATTCAGCCGGTTGCGCCCCGTCAGCTCAATGAGCTGCATCAGGCTGGGGAGCAGATGAGTGACAATCACATACCCCATAATCAGCGCAAGCGGCCTATAGATTAACGAATACTCCGCCCGGCCATTCACAATATGGGTCGCCGTATTAATGAAATAAGCCATCACCAGCGTCTGATACGCAGGCATCAAGGCATCCACCAGCATATACCCCACCGCCGCCACCGTCTGCACCGGAATCACCCGCAATGGAATCCTGATCAGATCAAATTCGGTATATTTTCTTGAAGTAAGCATGTCGTCTCCTTGTTGGAATGAATTATAAGAACGCCCCAATTCATAGTATCACTTCCATACGGGAGGAATAACCTGTCAGATTATAGGGATAGCGTAGAATAATAGATTAGATTGAGGCTGTTATACACGATATGCACCACAACTCCCGGCCAGATGGAACCTGTCTTGCGGAACAGGTATGCAACCAGAACACCGACCATGAATGCGTCTAACAGGATAACGGTGAATCCATGAACCACGCCGAAGATTGCAGCGCTGCCCGCTATTCCGGCCCAGGGGCCATAACGGTTCAGGGCATTGGCAATGACGCCGCGGAAGACAAATTCCTCGCTTAGCGGCGTGAGGATGGCCCCGGTGATAAGCAGAATAAACATGGAGCGCGGACCGCCTTGCGCTGCCGTCTGGAAGTCTGCCTGGGTATTGATCTCGGTAATAAAGTGATAATAGATCCCTTCGATCACAAAACATCCCCCGAACGCGGTAATCCCGATGACAACCGCCACCAGCAGCCATTTCCGCTCCGTCATCCGAAACCCGAAAGCATGGAAATTGCGAATCCGCAGAGTGTAAGCTGCAAACAGAGCCAGGAAGCCAATCAGACCATTGGCTGCACCTCCGATATTAATCCGCAGGATGGCTTGCTCATCAGGAATTTGAAGCATCCAGACCCCAAGGATAACAACGCCGATCATATAGAGGGACAGTGCAGTTAGGATCTCCGGCCAACCAGGCCGGCTGTGAGGTTTTTCAGACAGAGATGGACTACTCATTGCCATTCCCCTGATCGTGACCTTTTTTACTCATGCTATTTTCCTCCTACTCTTCTCATCGAAGCTCGAATGTGTTGCTCAGACCTATCCTACCAACCCCGCCGGAACGGAACTTAAACGAACCGCTGTATTTTTGCTTAATTTTGTGCCCGCTGTTTAGGTTCTGTTAAGATAACTATGCTATTTTGAACTAGGGTGAAAAAATGCCAAATCTATCCGCGATTAAAATCGCTATCATCGACGACGAGCCTTCAATCATCACCATGCTGCAAATGGTGCTTCGACGCGAAGGCTTTCAACAACTATATGGGGCTTCCACTTGTGCTGAAGCTATCAGCCTGGTACAACGCGTGGTCCCCGATATTGTCCTGCTCGACATTATGCTTCCCGACGGCAGCGGGCTGGAGCTCTGTTCGGCGTCCTGGAGCAGATATCCCAAGAAGCCCAGTACAAAGACGGGAAGCTTCGCATTTTCTCCCAGTGGAACAAGCTTATCGAGGAGAAAGTGATGTGGCTGCAGGTGGTTAGTGCAGAAGGAGAAGTAGTCTACAGCATTAACACAGCACCCTATCCTGCACTGACTGCCTCCTAGTCCACCGCTCAATTTCTCGATATTCAAGAGACACGGAGACTCGGGGCTTATGATGTACAGACGCAACTGAACTTCTCATTCCCGGACCCGCTTTTATATGTGCTTGGCTATCCAACCCCTGACCTGGACCAGCTCACAGCGTGGTTCAACGCTTACGGACAACAGGGCATGGTGAGGAGTGAAGCCGTTCCCCTTTTGGAACAGCAGCTTCAGGAGACTGGCCGTTATCTGCAAGTTCTTGATTCTGAGAGTAACACTGTACAAGGCATTGGCGATCAGACGTATGTACAAAAGGTATATCGGCCCCTGGACATTCTGGCCATCCAGCAGTCTCCAGATAACTATGAGGCGGGTATTGTGGTCCACCGGGCACAACCATTACTGTCACTCTTATCCGAGTCAATGACAAAGCTTGCATACGGGTACTCGACAATGGGAAAGGGATGGACGAGGAGACATTGCATCATTTATTCAACCGCTACTACCGCGGAACCAATACCGAGGAATCCACATACGGCTCCGGGCTCGGCATGAGCATCGGCATGAGCATCGCCAAGACCATCGTCGAAGCACACGGTGGGGAAATTAAGGTACATTCGACAATCGGGCAAGGCACTGAATTTGAGATTGTTTTGCCGTGCTGAGGAAAACAAAAAGGGTTCCAGTTCTGATGAGCTGGAGCCCTTGTTTCTGTTAAGGCTGAATAGATACCTCTGTCGCGTACCACTTCCCGGATTTCAATTTCAGCGTTAGCTGAACAGGTTCTTTGAATGCAAAATTATCATCATCATATTTCTGAGTCACATATACTTTTGCACCTGCGAAGTAGTGCAGCGGCAATACAAAACCGATATGATGAGAGCTTGAATGATACTCAAAACCGTCAGATGCCATCCCGCGTTCAACAGGATTTATTTTGCTGTATGCTGATGGACTCATGTAATTCATATCAGCGTCCTTCTTCATCGCTTCTTCTAATATGATCTTGGTATCATGCGATATCCATGCCCCGAACGCGATGTAGGCAATAACAAATAGAAGAACGAATGAAAGGAGTAAGTTTCTCTTTTTCATGGGCACCTCCTTTTAAAAATATTGATGTTGAAAGATTCAGAAAACAATTCCATCCTTCTGTAAAGTATACTCCGTAGATTTACCAGTTTTTATCTTTTATTGTTGAACACAAAGTACTTTAACAATGAAGGAGATGGGCAAGTGGACAGTATTCTAGAGAGCCTGTATCACGGCAACTTGCATCCCGATGAAAATATCATACCCAATGACCCTCAGTACTCTATTTTTTAAAAAAGGACATCTGACATCATAGAGGTTTGGAAGGACCGGCTTTCAGCAGAGCAATTCGACGAATTAGAAGCGCTGTTAGACTTGTATGGTCAAACTCACGGGATGGAGTTGGCGGCTAGTGTAACTAATCCTAGTTAGCTTTTTTTCCAAAAAGTGCTATAGCAATTTTTATTAGTACATAGGAAATGAGAAAGCAAACTAAACAAGCACCAACTAATGAAATAATGTTCAACTCATAACTCTGAGCCTGTGCAGATATACTGAAAATATCTTGATATCCAGAAGAAAAATCATTTAGTCTAAGGCTAAGAAATGGAAACAAGGCTCCAAATTTATATTCGTACGCTGTATTTGAGTGTTCAATAGAGATAGGTTTCATTAACGAGAGTATCAGAATTATTAAAGTAGTGATCCAGTAAGTTTTTTTCTTCAACACAATCATGAAACCACCTCAAATAATTAATAATAATGAATTGAAGAATTACGATCTATCTTCAAGAAATCCGCTAAATTAATTCTTATTACTTAACATTACCTAACTCTTCGTTATAATAGCATACCCCGGCTTTGCAACCACTCTGACCTTCACAAGCATTAAATATCCAAAGATTATTTTGATTCCTCTATTTTCTTCAATCTGTTTTTTTGAATCATATTAGAATTGAAAACCACTAAATAATAAGATGTTTTATTTAATTCCTTAGTATCAATTTTAGAGGGTACTTTTATATTTATTTTTTCTCCCGACCCCATGATTCGTTGTCCACACTATATACTAAAGTTTATTTAATCCCATAGTAAATATTACCACATTTTGATAGAATGATTTTGGTTAATTACATAAATTTAGGGGGATCTATGAATAGTAAGAAATGGTGGGTACTACTTGTGGTGGTCTTATTAATTGGTGGCAGGATTGGCGGAAAATTCTGTATGACGCGAAAAAGAAACGTGATCGTCAAGACCTGCTCCATATTGGAGATCGGTTAGAGAAGTCGTTGTCTGACTACGAAGATACTGTTAACCAAATAAACGAAGATAAGGAATTAGCAGAGGAATACACTAATCTAATGGAATCTATCATTGATGAGGATTTTGCAGCAAGCGAGTTAGACGAAATGATAGCTAAGGCCTGCAAGATGGAGAGCAAATTAATGAAAATCTACCCTACCGGCTATACAGTGCTTAGTTCTGTATTTGGTTGAAAGGAGTTTATAATGGCAATAATTCCAGAACTAAAGAATGTTCATGTTTTTGCTGAAGGAGATGTGACCGGAGATTTCTGCATATCCTTAGTTCTAGACATTGGTCCTGCAGACGTCTCTGGTGCTGATCAATTCTATGCTACAGTTGGGACTGCTCAAGGGATCGCGGATTTTCTTAGTACCAGACCATTTATAATTTGTCGTGGTTTTCTGGTAGTTCCTGAATTCAACTTAAAAGCCATTAAAGATTGTATTCAAGTTAGAATTTCGGAATGTGCTAAGGATGACTGGGCACAAACTGCATTGTCAATTAACAGGCTGTTTCCTTGGGAGTATGATGAGATGAAGGATTACAAACTCTTTTCATAAATTAAAAAAAGAAAATAACCCATTAGGCAAAAGCCCGGCGGGTTATTTTATGTATGCTTTAAAATCAAATCAATATCGCCTATACTAAAGCAACCTCACTTCCTTTTCTTCCGATATTTCTTGATTAACAGGAGCAAAATTAAAATTAGCACCAACAGAACAAATACGGCGACCCACAAAAACACTGGATTCCCTACGGTAAAGTAAGTATCTCTGTACTGATATTTTTCATTATTCATAAGAATAGATTAATCCGTTTGTAACATTATGTATATGGGAAGGAAAACTTTCCTTAAAATAAACTGCCATTACTTACAGGGTTGTTATGGGAAAAAATTATTCCGCTGAATACTCATCTACACTGAAAGTAAGTATTCTATCAAAGATTACATAATCTTTGCGGCTAGTAAATGGCCCTTTGTTATTGTCGTGCTTATTAATTCCATACCGGGCTGATCCTGAGGATGCGTCGTACCAACTTAAAAAGGCATTGACCTCAGACATTGGAAGATCAAATTCTTTTTCAAGCCCAGTATTCATCGTTACGACCAAGATTGCCCGGTTACCTGTAGGCTGCTCTGGAGTCGGTGACGGTGTTACTGTTGGTGTTGGCTCAACGGTTGGTTCTGGTGTGACGGTAGGCGTCGGCTCTGAAGTCGCTGTTGGTACAGCAGTTGGTTCAGGCGTCAGAGTACCTACAGTAATTTCATTTATAGCAATCCAAGTACCACTTCCAGTACATTCTATTCTAATACCGCTATACTTTCCGGGAGTTACTGTAAATGGATCAAGGATTGTGTAGGTTTTATTCAGATAATTCTCCACACTTCTAGTTGCATTTCCAGAAATATCCACCCAAGAGTTAGATTGCAAACCATACAATTTATAAGAGATATTTGCCCTAGGCATTGCGGAAGCCGCTAACTGAACAAAATCAAGATGAATTTCTTCAGGAAATTTCATTTCCAGCGTACCCTGATAACCATTACTATTCCAAAAACTTTCTAAATTCGAATCTATTGCCTTGTCAGGTGTCTTCCCACCGTAAGTACTGCTTGCAGACGCTACAGTCCCGTCTGGTGGAATGAAACCCTGCATACCGGATCACAAGATGGTAATACAGCCGGGTGAGCTTTAATGTTCCAATCGCTACCAGTAGTCCCGCACCGGCCAGGCCCAGCATCAGAAATATACTATTGATAGACAGAGCAACCGACCGATACTGAAGCATTAAGAGAATCGGAGAAATAAGCAGGCAAATGGCAAAGACGAATACCCTGGCAATCACCGTTAGGGAAGTGATAAAAGGCAGCAGAACGATAACCAAGTTGAACAATCCTAAGCTCACCGTTGCCATAACCGCCTTCGTTACAGTTAAGAGCGTTGGGAATTTGTCTGCTTGTTCAATCTGAGACTGGGTCAGTAATTCGCGCGCGATCAACCGGGGATGGCCCGCCTGGAGATTACTTCTGCCTCAGACCGTCCGCTTAACCGGGCACACTCGAAATGCTCCCGGAATTCCCCCATTAGCTCAGCACATTCCTCAGGAGGAAGCAGCTTCAGATACCGTGCCAATTCATTCAGATAGGCCTCTTTATTCAATCCGATCCCCCCTTAATAATCTCCTGGACCCCTATGGCAAAAGCATTCCATTCCTCAATCATGTCGTGCATGACTCTCCTTCCCTCAGCGGTAATCTTATAGTACTTCCGGGGCGGCCCCTCCTCCGATTCGGATAAATAGGTCGAGAATAACCCATCTGCTGCCAGCCTTCTTAACAACGGATAGATCGTCCCCTCCGCTATGGCAAATTTCTGCAAGATCTGCTCAACCAGCTCACATCTGCATCGGTCCTTCCGTGAGAATTTTGTGTGCTATGGGCATATGCCGTGATGGATATAGGTTAAAGTCCATAGACTGTTGACGAGATAGTATTTGAGGAGGTTACCCATGGAAACGAATTATCAACAAGTTGCCTGGAATTGTATGAATAAGTATGTCGGCATTACGACAACGGATGGTCAGTCTCACGACGGGTTTATTGCTCATATCGATCAGAACAACGTTGTACTGGCCATTCCCACAAATGAAATGATGGGCCAGATGAACGGAATGCCTGCTAACGCAACGACTTACAGACAATTCGGATACTATCCGGGTTTCTACCCGCGCCGCCGCTTTTATCCAAGACCAATACCCTTTGGTGCCATTACAGCTTTGTACTTGCTTCCATTTTTCATTTAATAATGATTAAGGAATTCGCTATTGTATGGGCATCCGCCCAGCTCTTGAAGTGGGCATTAGCATAGGATGGTGTATAACCATTTGGGAGGTAACAAAGTGCTGAATAATCAAATGTATCCCATGCAGCAACAAATGCCGCAAGCCATCATGGTCTATCCTATTGATCCCTACGTAGTCGAAACCTTAATGTCTGTAAAAGGTAAACAGGTAGTGCTCGAAACCACTCGCGGAGGGATTAGCGGCTGCTTAGTGGAAGTCAAGCCAGACCACGTTGTATTGGATATCAGGGGCAAGAAGTTTTTCGTACGAATCTGTGAGATTGTCTGGATCATGCCAGAATAATTTTTGTGAGGGAGCTACGAGAGTAGCTCTTTTTTTGATAGATAAGAATCTATATGTTTTGGGGTCCCCGCAAAGTACCTGAGTCACCACCTACGCTAAAGCCCCACTTTGTGGGGTTATTTTGCATACAGCAGTTGTTGATGCGGCAAAAGGTTGATGGGGTTTCTGTTATTAGCTTTTCACATTCCTATGTTAAAATAAGGTACGCGAATAACAAGGAATGGTTATCATGATGAACATTACATAGACCTAAAGATAAAGCCTTCACAGGAGGAACCGTATGTTTGACCTTAATGATTATTTGCAAAAAGAGCTTGCGGAGCTCGTGGATCGGCATACTCCTATAGATGGTCCTCACTCTACATTAATTTCGTCCCTCAGCTTTTCCCGTTGTTCTATTCCTTACCATTCCACCGAGACTGAACCTCCCTACAAGCTTAACAACCCTTCACTCTGTATCGTCGTTCAAGGTCTAAAGGATATAGTCATTGGTACAGAGCGCTACCGGTATGGTCCGCCACACTACCTTGTAGCCTCTATGGATCTGCCGATCATTGCCGAAGTGCTGGAAGCAACGCCCGAAGTGCCCAACTTAACCTGTAAAATTGAATTTACGCCCGGCCATATTTTAGAACTAGTAGGCGATGATGCACTCAAGGGGAACTCCAGAGGAACATCCAGACGCGGTATGAGTGTTGGCGAATTGGATGTTCCCCTGTTAGATGCTGTGGTGAGGCTGGTTCGTCTGCTCGATACACCCGAAGATATTCCTGGGCTGGCGCCGCTTTTTGCCAAAGAAATTCTATACAAGGTACTGTACGGTGAACATGGTGACTCCTTAAGACAAATTGTAACGGAGGGGAGTCCAAGCGTTCATATTAAAAACGCAATCGAGCACATTCTGAATCATTATCAAGATTCATTCCGCATTGAAGATCTGGCGCAACTTGCGAAGATGAGCGTTCCGTCGTTCCATAGGCATTTCAAGGAAATCACCGGCATGAGCCCGATTCAATTTCAAAAACAGCTAAGGCTTCAGGAAGCCCGCCGCCTCTTACTATCCGGGTCAGAGAACGCAGCGGATGCTGCTTATCAGGTGGGTTATGAGAGTCCGACACAATTCAGCCGGGAGTACTCCAGGATGTTTGGCGCTCCACCCAAAGAGGATATGAAGAAGTTTAAAAATCGTCCGTAATAGGATTAGGCAACTTTTTGATCGGATCGGAGTACCGGAGGTTTGAGCATTCGCTGTATATTATGAATACCTTCAATGAGGTTCAATAAGAATAAAATTTATTCAGGAGGTATGTATGCAATATATTAAGCTAGGCCACTCCGGCCTCGAAGTTTCACCGGTCTGCATCGGTTGTATGGGTTTTGGCGATCCCCTCAGTGGCTACCCTGGCTGGGCGCTGGGCGAGGAAGGCAGCCGCCTTGTGATCAGACACGCACTTGAGGCAGGCATCAACTTCTTCGATACCGCTAATCTGTATTCGCACGGAACCAGCGAGGAGAGCCTCGGCAGAGCGCTCAAGGATTTCGCTACACGGGAGAACGTCGTCATTGCCACCAAGTTGGGGGCTCCCATGCGTTCAGGACCTAATTCATTCGGGCTCTCACGCAAGGCGATTATGACCGAAATTGACCACAGCCTGCGGCGTCTTGGAACAGATTATATCGACCTGTACCAGATTCATCGGGCGGACCCTTTTACACCGTGGGAAGAGACACTGGAAGCCCTCCATGATCTCGTAAAAATGGGCAAAGTGCGCTATCTGGGCGCCTCCACCATGAGAACTTGGCAGTTCGCAAAGGCTCTGCATCTCCAGAAAGCGAACGGTTGGGCCCGCTTCCTAACCATGCAACACAACTACAACTTGATCGCCCGCGAGGAAGAGAACGAGATGATCCCGCTCTGTGCCGACGAAGGGATTCAGACCATGGTCTTCAGTCCGCTATCGCGTGGGGTCCTGGCCCGGCCTTGGGGTGCACAAACGGCCCGCTCCGATACCGAATCCGGTGCTGCCCAATACTATCAGGCAACTGCAGCAGCCGACCAACAAATTGTCGAGGCTATCGGCCAAGTGGCAGAGGAACGCGGGGTCAGCCGCGCCGAAATCTCGCTTGCCTGGCTGTATCGCAATCCCGTCGTTGCCGCCCCAATCGTTGGAGCCCTCAAAACCAGTCATATTGACGATGCGATCAAAGCTCTCTCGATCAAGCTATCCGACGAAGAAGCAGAAAGGCTGGAAGCTGCATACACCCCTCGTATCGACGTAAATGTTAGAAATTCCGACCCGAAGTCGATAGCCCGCATGGCCGCAACTGTTGGGCACGAGGTTGCGATTCCGGGTGGGGGGAAGTGAATTGAATGGAGCAAGAGGCCCATGCGGGAGTGCATGGGCCTCTTTGATAAATGGGAAAAGAATAGAGTGTTAGTTTCTGACAGCTTGCTTTGAAACGTATCATATAACTTAACCAGCGTCTCCAGCTTAAAAGTTTCCAAGTCCGTCTCCCGGTATAGCTTATTAAATTAATCCGGCTCCGGCCTAATTTCTCAATAAGCTCGGTGATGTCGTCGATCCGGTGTTTGGCCATTAACCGAAGTTCTCCATTCAAACCATTACCTGCAAGGCTTCAGCTGATTTTTTTATTGGAACCAGCTCTTCTATCAATTCCTGTCGTAATACACAAATAGCGGCATAGTCTACAGCACTTCTTGTACAACACCCAGCGACTTGGATCAGCCTTGTTCTAATTCTATCGGTGAAACAGAATCGAGGCAGCCATTCTATTCATCAAAAACTTTTCTTGCAAATGTGCAGCTCTGGACAAACCCGTCAGTACAAGAAAATGACATTCCTTATCAAGAAAATCTATACCATCATATCGATTAGCTAATAAAGGTATACCTGTTTCATCGCCCCGTCTTCGCCAAGGGGAGATACGTCCCGTATTGAGGTCCGACTGCCAGAGCTGGTTTCGGTGGCGCTGCTGAATTCGTCTGACGGCAACCCCTGATTCTGCGTACATTCGCAGATGCTGTGAGCTGTAGCCACGGGCGGTCAGTCTCTCTTGCAGAGTGCTGCGCTTGACTTGACCTGGCAGAATCCCCCCTCCCACTTCAGTATCTGACTGTGCAACTCTGCGTCCGGGCACATCCCGGCGCAAGAGAATAGCTTGCTCCAACACGGCGGTGGGAATCGTCTCTTCGGAAGGCTGTCTCCTTTTGCTTTGGGCTTCAAACCGGTATATCCTTGGCTCCGGTAACTCGCCAAATAGCGGCGTAGCGTGTATTAGGAGAGTCCGGTCTGCTTGCAGATCTGTTCTTTCATCTCCAGGACTTTGGCCGGGTCCAGTCCTTCGGCAAGCAGGGGAGTGAGAAGCTGCATCTGCTCAGCGGCAAGCGCTTCGGCTTTCTTTTGGTCTTTCATCGTTGGGTAGACTCTTCCTGGAATGAACTTAAGGAGAGTCTACCGCAGCAGAGTCAGGGCGGACAGATAGGCACAACGGGTATGCACCCACAAATGGGCGTTTACGACGGGGCGGACAAGTCTGGACAGCCATCCGGGTCCTTGCTGAGCAAAGGCGGGGGCGAAAGGCGCAGCAGGTGTGCCGAAACTTCAGGGAGCCTAGGAGCAACGCCAGTGATCCGAGTCTCCAGCACCTGCAAAGCAAGAAGAAAGTAAATGGAGAGATACGAAACCAGCCCTTCCAATGCCGTAACGTCGAGGTTTCCGCGCTGGTAGTCACGGACGCCTCCGGCTCCGTGACCGCCTGTTCGATACACTGGGAGTCGTATCGTTTATAGGGAAGGAGTAGATCCGGGAGTTCATGGTGAATCCTGCGGCATGCCCCACACCAGAGTCTGCGAATCACCAGCCGGCGCAGCTCACCGCCACACCCCGGACCTTCCGCTCCCGGATACCAATAATTTCTAGTTTATCTGTGCAACAAGGGCAGGGCACCTCCTCCACACCCCTCACGAGAAACACCGGGGACCTTTTCAACCAGCGTTCACTCCGTTACATTGACCATGTCTATTGATGATAGGATATTTCCGGTGCGGCCTGTTGCAGAAGTTAACCAACGCCACGGAGATATTCTTTTTCCTTTGCTAGAATACGGTCAATATATCTGGCAACTTCCTGACAGGCAATCCCGCTAGCTTCGCGGCGTTATAGTTCAACAGAAACACCTAACTGCATTAAATCTCAGTAACTTTCGGAATTATCCACTAATATTACAGACAAAAATACTAGCGGACCAGTAAAATAACATTCTAAAACCACCTAAACTATTACAAAAATCACCTAAAACCGAATCATTAATTACATTTTTGATAATAAAATACTATAATTTACTATTTTTTATAATATAGAGATGTATATCACATTATTTTTACATATTGCGTAGTATTTTTAAACTATTAATTGGAATTAAAACCATTAATAAATCAATCAATCCAATGAAAGGAGTTATAGAAAATTACACCATCTAAAATTAGAGAGGAAGTAATACAATGAATTTAAAATTAAAGAAGACTATTATTGCATTTAGTACACTTTGTTTATTAACCGCTAGCGGACCTATGTCGGTGTTTGCGTCTCCTTCTGATATATCCGATCAGTTGAGTATTGAGGATTTCAATCTATCGAAACAGAATGAATACGTAGTACAAGATGATATAATTGACATTAACAGTTTGCCAATTACCGTTTCAAAATCAGATTTGCAGTATTCTCCTCAGGGAGTTGATCCAGGTGAAGGAGCTACCAAAGTAGTGCTTACCACCTATGGTTCTTATGCACAGCCCGCACAACAGGATAGAAAATCAGGGATATTCAATATAGTGAAGGGACTAACTTTAATTGTATTTACAAGTATTATCGACACGTTTTATTCAGTTGTGACTTGTGTAGCAGATTTAGTAATGTCTTCTATTGATACAACCCAAGTTGCAACAGCACAAACATTAGTATCGTACACTTATCCAACAAAACAAGGTCAAGTATGGTATTCAAATGCATGGCATACTCTCTTTGAAAGCACCAATCGAAATGTCTATAAACATTATTACGCGATTTATTGGGATAAAAACAAAAATAGCCGTCAAGGAGTTAAGGATTTCGTACCTGCAAAAGGCTATTCAGCAATAAAAGTACAATCGGCTGCACATTATTACAATGATACATATATTCAAACTCAAGCATATAATAATTACCTCCAAGGTAAGAAGCACACAACTGAGGAATGGATAAATAATTGATAATTTATAACAGTAGTTAACAAAATAAACCACCCTATTTATTTGATATTGAATAGGGTGGTTGCATAACAACATTGGAGGTAGTCACTTTGAAAAAGTTAACATTATTAATTCTTTCCTTATTAATTGTGAGTTTATCATCAGGTTGTGATAATAAAACTAATGTAACAGAGTTAAATCCTCCTGCCACAATAGACGGTAAAGGATATACGAAAAACTATACCATTGAATTAGATGATGTAATGAAAAATATTGAACAAAATAATTCATTTACATCTGCACTTCCAACGGAATATGAACTGACAGCTACAATAAACCTTGCTGCTGATAAAGATGCTGACAGAATAGTTTATGAAATTTTTGTAAAGAAACCAAAGGTTCAAATGAGAAATCTAATGATGAGTTTTTCTTTAAACCCTGATATGCTCACTAAACTAAATACTAGCGATGTTTTTGTTAGTAATGCGTTAAATGAGGAACAAATTGATTACTCACCCAATAGCGATACTAACGGGATTAGTTTATATCGTGCGTTTGTTCTAGATAAGACTTTATTAGACACGACCGTGACTGAAGTTTTCACGGAGCTTTATGTTAAGATTTCCTATACTGATTCAAGTAATACACTGATAAGCGACTATATCAAAATGCAAGCTGAGCCTTCTAAAGAAATACTGGATTATATAAATAACCAAATAGCTAAATAAATTTAGGTTACCGTATGTGACTATTCTTTTAATCACAATTACCAAAAAAATTAATTTTTATAGCATACTAAGAGTATCGCATGCCCTTAGTCGCTCAATAGAAACTGCATACCACCCTGGTTTCACTTCAAAAGTATCCCATCGCCGATTTAGAGTAGCTGCAGTTTAAGGCACCACTCCACTCCCTGTCTCCCCCTCCTCCCTCCTCACTACTGTTCTCAATGATCCGTTTCATCATATCTATCGGCTTCTCAGTAGGATGTATGGTTTGATTCCCTGGAATGCGCGGGATCTGCCATATATCTGTCTGGTTTCGTGAACGAACTGATTTTAAGATCTTTTGATATACATCAAGTGATCTTAACCACTGAGAATAACTGGACCCGGACGATTATCTAATGCATAGAGCTGGCTACTACTTTTTCTGTTCTCCCTTTAGCCGGTCCGTCACAGCCATAATTCTACCGGGAACCTTAACCCATTGGTCTGGCATTCTATTATTCGGACTTCTAGATACAAATATTGTTGCTTCCATCCAGTACGGGCAGAAGTTTTTCCACTCCTGGCCATCCAGCACCAGACCAGAAATAGCCCCGCACGCTCCATTTCGTCCAGTTCTTTAGAGGACTCGTAAGCCGTGTAATACTCCTCTCGACTGTAAGGAGTCCATTGGACTGCATGTGCCAATTCATCTGGATTATCACGAATCATTTTGAACAAAATTGACTACTTCACCGTCCAAATCGGTTAAACACCCTTATTGTGGGCACTGCACCTCTTATTCGACATCACTCATAAAATTTCATTAAATAGAGCCTTAACTTGCTCCTTCTTTTGCTAATATCTCCATAATCCATTCATGCTCTTCACTGACTGGTTTTCCGTCTTAAGCATAAGATAAAACAGGTGTGAGACTTAACTGCCATTTTCCTGTTTCTATCCTGTATGCTGTTTATTTGCTGTACACTGTTTCTATCCTGCAAGCAGTTTCTCACCTGTACGTATAGAAAAGACGCATTCAGCAGAATGCGTCTTTCTCTATTAATATTAGTGCCGAGGACGGGGGTCGAACCCGTACGGTGGTCACCCACCGCAGGATTTTAAGTCCACGTTGGTTAAAAGCACGATTAAACCCGCATTCCTACGCTATTATCACGTTTACCTGTCCGCCAGCTACCCGAGGACCTGTCCGTTCATTTACTCGATATGCCCTACGCAGAGTACGTAATACTGTGCGCTTAGCTTCTAATAGTTTAGCGTATTTATGGCGCATATGCAAACGCAAAAAAGGCGCGGCCCCTACGGATATCACTCCGCAAGGACCGCGCCTCATTACGTCACTTTACGATAAGCCCGCCGCTCGCCGAACGTATAAGCTTCGCACGACACGTAGGACATGCGCCCGTATTATCCGCGTACACTTTCGCGTCATGTCCGCATTTCGGGCAGCTTGCGGATTGCGCCGCGTGCTCCCTTTTGCGCTGATTAACGATACCAATCGGCAGCAAGATCACGAAGAACACCGCGAAGAACACGAGGAATACGATTATCATATACGTTCGACCTCCGTTATTTTACGTTATCTTTATTATCGTCCGCTGGGAACGTTTTGTAAATACCTACGCCGATAATCGTATAGCTCACGATATCAACGCCCGCCTGCCACACGCCAGCTTCCGGGGCCGCTCCGTATTTAACGAGCAGCTGATACGCGAGTGACGCAACGGCCGTCAGGAACAGCGGATTCATTAAGCGCTTTTTCATCGTATTATTTCGCCTCCTTCGTAATAGTCGCGGTCTTACTAACGTTGTCCCACGTGATGGCCGCGCCAAGCTTATCGGATACCTCGCGCAACGGAACGTATACCGCTCCGTCGATGAGTACGCCGTCCTTCGCCTTCACTCCGTCGATAACTACGTTCGCTTTATTTACGATCACATCGTTCGCCTCTTTCTTCGGCCCGCTGGCGTGAGCCTTAATTAGCGCGATTACCGCGTCTGTCTGCGCCTGCGTCGGCCGCTTGCCTGCGCGGTAATTTGCGGTACTCAGGCCGAACGTCATCTCAAAATGCGGAAGGTCAACGAACGTCTTCCAATCGCCGCCCCACGTAAAGCCGAGCGCTTTCGCAATCGCAACGACTTCGTTCCAATCCGCTTTACCGTTACGGTTTCCGTCTAGCTTCGTATCCCACGAGACGGAGCGGCCGTCGTTCGTCAGCAACGCGAAATCAATCGCTACGCCGAAGTTGTGATTTGAGTATCCGCCTTTTGCGTTCGTTACGATCTGGCCCGGCTTCGAACGCCCCTGCGCGTAAAGTGCGTCCTGTTCCGCAATCGTACGCAATCCCTGTACGATGATAATCGGAATGCCTGCCGCGTAGGACCGGTCGATTAACGCTTCGGCCGCAGCCTTGACACACGGAATAAGCCCGGCGATCTTCGCTGCGGACTTCGTGCGTACCTGTTCGATTGTTAACGTCATATCACGTAAACCTCCGTTATTTTATATTAACCGCTTGCTCAATGTATTGCATACGTAGCTCAATCCGCTCAAGCGTTGACGCGATCTTACCGTTCGCTTCGTCCGTCTTCGTAAGGTGCTCCATTAAGCGTTCTTCTCGCGCTTGGGCCTCCGCTTTATTCGTATCGACGAAGTCCATGAGCTTCTGCTCGCGCTTCGTTGCGTCGTCCCTGCTTGCGTTAATCTGCGCCTGCTGTGCGCGTAACATGAGCCATATGAGCACGCCGATTACGAGGACGGCCAGCGGCATCCACAGCCCCTCGCGCATGAGCTCGATAGCCGTCGTAAATATTCCGGTTGCTTCCACTATTCCGCTACCACCTTTCCGCTAATACTTGCGATGATTCCCGGTCCTATTCCGTCAACGCGGTCGAGCTCGGCGATATCCAGATACGGCCGCCCCGCGATTATTCGATCCGCTAACACTTCGCCGATGTCCGGCAGGGCTACGAGAGCCTCGCGGCTGCAGCGGTTGATATTCGGCAGGCCCGGCGTGTATGCGACCGCCTTAACCGCTTGTATGGGCGGACTATTAACGTTGATTGTATTCGTATTGGTATTCGTAGGGGCCGGCGCTTCGCTGCGGTTATTTAACGCAACAAACGCGGCGAATACGCTGAGCCCGAACGTGACTACGATTGCTACTACGATTAAGATGCGGTAGAGCTGCGCTTTGTGCAAAAGCTCACTTCCCTTGCGCTTATATTTACGTTATACTAACGCTAAGCCGCGCAACCTTGCGCTCGCGGCCGGAGGAACGTGCGAAGGCATCGCCGTTCCTTTTTTGCGTTGTATAATCGCTTGTTTATTCGGCTGCCGGCGTGAGGCCCGCGAGTGCTACGCCGATCTCTTCGTCAAGGCTGCGTAAGACTGCTTCGCGTCGGTCTGGCGCGATTGACCCGAGGACTGCGCTGATAGCTGCGGCGAGCTCAGCGGATGGATTCGCGAGGTCTACGGTTAATTCGAGTAATGCGCGTGCTTTCATGTGACAACGTCTCCTTTACGGTATGTTTACAATAGCGAGCTGAGCGCCCGTCATGCTGAATAGCTTAAGATTACGCGTAGTCGGATCGAACGTCATATTCGTAGCGGCGGACGAGCGGTTAGCCTTATCGCTAAGGTCGGAGGATAACGCGGCCACGTCCGATGCTAACGAGTCCAGCGCCGGCAAGTTAATAACGCTCGCATAGTTGAAGTCGAACGTACCTACGCCGTCTCCTACCGCGATAAGCGACGTAGGGTGGTCGATGTCTCCGCCGAGCACAACCGTTGACCCTCCGATGTATATAACGCTGTCGGCGGCCACACTAAACCCTCCGCCGTTTCTTCCGGAGATGCCGCCGCCATACGACCCGTCCGGTCCGTAATAGCGCATCTCCTGAATGCCGAAGTCGTCGTCTGTTTCGATGGATATCCGCCGTGTACCGGAGCTATCAAACGAACGGAAACCGCTGCCGTCGAGCACGATCCGCCGCGTCGCCGTTGATGTGCGTATCGTCGAACCGGTTATCGTTGACGACGTAATATCTCCGCTAAAATTCCCGTCAACCGCGCTCATAATCCCGCCGGACGTCACGGTAAACATTCCGCCGCCTACGTTAATCGACGATCCGACAATCGCGCCATCCGTGAAATTCGATGATAGGATATTCGCTGAGTTAGCGGTCAGCTTATTAAGCACGACGTTGCCCGCCATATCCAAGCGGAAAGGCGCGCTGGCGAAATCCGCATGACCTGCGCTGATACCGTTCGTGTTTATTTTAACGATGTCGTTTCCGCTGCCGATTACGAGACTCACGAAGCTACCGAGCTGCCCCGATACTACCTCAGCGTTAATAAATCCGGCCGTAATCGCGGTCCGCGCCGTAGCACCGCCGTCCGTCGTTATAACGATACCGTTCGACGTTAGGATGACTTGGTCGTTCGCGTCTACCTTCGATTGTAATACGATCCCGCGCGTATCGTATTTAACCTCCGTTTTACTCTCGTTGATCTCAATGACCGCCAGCCTCGCGAACTCTTCGAATACTTCCGCACGAATACGCCCGCCGCTAAACACGTTCTCAATCGCGCGCCGTCCCGCCTCCAAGTCCGCAATGATCTGCGTATAATCGCGCCGCATTACGTTCGCTACCGTGAGTGACGTGTGCTTATCAGGCGCATACGGATACTCCGTCATTTCCGTGATTCGCGCGGTGATGGACGTTAAGCCGAGCGCCGGGTCAACGAGTGTGACGGTATCGCCGAGGCCAGGCCGCGCTTCCTGCGTATCAATCTTGAATAAGTCCGCTGCCGATACGCTAACCTCAAGCGCCGGGACCTCACGTTCGGCTAGCCGGGTTCTCGCGGCCGCTACGAGTTTCACCGGATCGGTAACGTCCTGCTCCGTCAGCAGATCGTCATAAAACGGAACGGTATCGCTGGCCCACGCAGCGGCATACGGAGATACGAGATAGTTCACGGTCAGCAACCCGCCGGAGATTGCGCCCGGATTGACCGCGAGTAGCCGCGCCTGTTCGTCCGCCGTAAGTATCGACGCAGGCTGGCCGATCCATGTGCGCGAGTCTTTCATCTCCGCGAATAGGCGCGTACAAAGTGACGTCGCGCTGTCCGTAAAGGCTGCGGTTATAAGATTACGCGTGAGAGCGATGTGATAATCGGACGCAGCGTTTCCGATCTTTTTCCGCAGATGTAGCGTAAAGTTATCCGGCTCGACTTCCGCGCCATAGAGCGTGAGGACTGCGTTCAGCGCTTCGAGACAGTTACCGCCACCGAACGCTTTGACGTCCGCGAGGTCAAACGTGTCGTCTACGGAGATAGAAAAAACGGCGCCCGTAGCCGCTGCGATTAGCGACGTGAGCTGCGTTATGTGGATTCCGTAGCCCTCCGCGATGTACGAGGCGTACGGGAACTTATAATCCGCGAGTTTGAACATTACGTGTGAACACGATATCTGCGCGGTTAGCTTGCGGTCGTCGCGGTTGCGCTGGCGGCTATTAATTACGTAATACTGGCCGCGCTCATCCATTACGTGACCTTTTAGCGGTAACTTATCGCGGAAGTCATCGGACGTCAGCGGGACGGCGAAAGTCAGCGTATAATCTGCGTTGGTTCGGCGCGTCCGCATGATATCGTAGGCGTCACGTAGGATACCGATGCGCTTACGGAAACGGTCGTACGATTGCAATGCGTTAATCATTCGTTCACCTCCGGATTAATAAAGATAGCGGTCACGGTGCGTAATGCGCGTTAAGATTTCGCGGGCCGCTTCGTTATCCGCGTATGTTACCGTATTGAGGCCGAGGCCCAATTCGAAGAAGTCACCGTCGAGCAAGTGGATCGCGTTGACTCCGTTTAGCGTAATCTTCTGGCGCTTAACGTCAATAACGAGCTTATCGCCCGGATCGAAATCGCCGGTAAACGTGAGCGAATCGACGTGCATATAGCGGACGTGTGCGGTTAGCTGCGTTGAGGAAGCGAGGCCCGCCGCGTGGAATCGTTCGCGGATCATCTGCGTGAGTAATTCCGTAGCCGAGGCGAATGTAGCTGCCGCCGGGATATCGCGCGTAGGGGCTCCGTTAAACTCCGTAGCCGATTCGTAAACGAGTCCGACCGCGAAGTCAGCGTTTAGGCGCGCGGCGGCGTCCGTCATAGATGCGATTGTAACGTTAAAATACGCCTGGATAACGTACGGGCGATTGAAGGGCGCGCGGTTGAATGCGCTGTGAAACGACATAGGCGTGCATCTCCTTTCGTGAGAGTAGCGTTGGGTAACGCGAAAAGCCCCGCGCGTGATTGCGAAGGGCTTGCGTGTGGGAGTGCGAGTTGGTGCGCAATATTCTCCGACTATAAACCAATTAACGGATTCGTATGTTTGTTTATTTTGAGTTTAGCCCCTACTACTTTGTAGATAGTGATGAGCGATACTGTAATAATGATCGCCAATACTGGTCTGAATAGTGTAAATACACCTAATGAGTCATAAGCATTGCAAACCACCGTAATGATACCCGCTACTGGGAGATGCAACAGATAAACGCTGTAAGACACTCTGCCTAAATTAATTATTCGCTTATTATCAGTGAAATTCATTGAAGCAACTCCCATAATTAGAAGAATGGAGAGCGGTTGTGAAACAAGTGTAGCCGTCCCCCAATAACCAGACGATAGATTTAATATCCCAACTATAATCAACAAAATTAAGTATGCCAGAAACAAGAATAATCTGTAGTCTGAGCACAGACGGACCATCTTTTGCAGCAAATTATTGTGGGCAATTAAAAGCCCTACACTGAAATAACAAATGAAATTAAGTGGGTTTAGATATGGGTTTATACCTTCCAAATACCCTGCAGCAGTGAAAACAATGCTTAAGCATGAAAGAATAATAGTACTTGCAACAAACACTTGAATTCTAGCAGTATAGAAAAATATCAAATAGAAAACGAATAGGATAGTTAGATAATATAAGTAGCTCCCATTACCCAGTAAGAAATTAAACCACCCACTCAAGCTTTGTTCGTTATTCCTAATGACGAGTAACAAGTAGACCGCAGTCCCAGTTATGACCCAAGGTACGACGATTGTTATAAATTTCTTTCGGAAGAAATTGCCAATAGTTCTACTATTTCTGTAAAATAAAAAACCTGAGACGAGGAAAAAGACACCAACACCTATACTGCCGATCTGACCGAGAAGCCAAGATGATAGTTGATTGAACCGACTCGCTGTTGAAGTGAAACCAACTGAATGGGCCGATACTATGCTTACCAATGCGAGAGCCTTTAATATATAAATATAATTTCTCTCTTCAAAGTGATACTCGCTATTATCTTTCGAATTCATGTAAAACCTCCGTATTTTTCCCTCATTTTAACATGAAATCACTTCTTTCGTTTGTGAGGATTTTAAATATCATCACAATTTCCTGAATCTTCAATTAAACCAACATCCCTGTGTATTATTATGCTAAAATACTAATTGCCGTGTGAAAATAATATTTATATACATACTTAGCAAAATGAAATTAAATGAAAGGAATTCAAATGATAACTTATATTTTTGTAAACCTAATGATAATAGCTTCAGGTGCTGTTCTTGAACTCATCAATTCAAAAGATAAGTTGAACACTCACAGAAACAAAACTTCCGCTCACGTCTTTCTTATTCTTAGTTTTACATTACTCCTTGCTATTTCCTCATTTAGAGGTTCCTTCACCACCGATTATACTAACTACGTATATCTTTTTGAGAGATATAATCAATATGGGTTTTTTGATGTTTTTCGTGTTGGTTTCCCTCAAGAAAAAGGCTACATATTTCTGAACAGATTAATTGGATTATTTACCAGTAATCCATTGTATTTATTTATCACTGTATCGTTTGTTACTCTATACGGATTTTATTCTCAAATCAGAAAATACTCTATTTATGTCTCCCTAAGCGTTATAATGTTTGTTACTGTAGGTTCATACTATACCTCGTTCAATACAATGCGCCAAATACTAGCGGTTTCAATTATTTTTGCAGGGTCTAAGTTTCTATACGATAGGAAACTTCTAAAATATTGTCTAGTGGTAATACTAGCAGCATTTTTTCACAAGTCTTCTTTGATTATGATACCTTTCTTCTTCATACTCAATTTAAAAATCAAGTTTAAAAACCTGGTTATTGTTGCACTTGCTTTGGTCTTGTCGACACTTTATTTAGATTCGATAATCACGTTCATTCAAAGAGCCTTTTATTCAGTTTACACAAATAATGTATACGGTACGACTGGATTTTCTTTTAAAAACGCTTTTTTACCAATTATGATTATGATATTCTGTCTATTTAATTATAAGAAAATAGATTTGAACAATACCATTAATAAAATCTGGATGAACGCTGTAATCTTCTATGCATTTTTTAGCATTTTAGGATTAAAAGTTCAACTGACTCAGCGGATATCAGAGTTTTTTGCGCCGTATGCATTGCTGTTGATTCCTTTAATATTTTCAAAAATAAAAAACAACGCACTAAAAGGAATCTATCTTTGCGGCTTAATGTTCTTTCTCATCTTATACAACTACGTTACATTGAATGGTACTGGATATGACCCATACTATTTTATATGGGACATACTCCACTGGTGACGATTAATTAAAATATACCGATTGCAGTTCCTTTAATGAAACATACTTTTCTGCAATCGGTATTCCGCGCAACAGCCATCGGTCTATACGTATTCCAAGAACAGGTCATTTATATAAAGAAATGTTCCTGGGGTAACTAAGTCGATATCCACTTTTATATAGTAGGTGTACTCAACCTCAAGCCTGAACGGCACAGCATTGGGAAGCAGAAAGTTCGCAAGTAAATCGCCGGACTGAGCAGACCTTGTATATGAAGTAATGACACTAGCCGCCGCATCCGTAGAGGTGCTTTTTTTATACAGAGTAATCGTAAAATTGTAGTTTGTGCTATCAGTGTCAATGAATGTCTTAATCCGGTAGAGATAGCTTCGTTGCGGAATGCTCATGTGAAAATATCCGACAGTATCAACCGTAATATTATCTGATTTGAAAGGTGTAGCCCAGGGAATGCCTTTTTGTTGTGTGAACCCGGACAAGCAGATTGATGAAGTTCCGTACTTAATGATGCACGCTCGCCCAAGGTTTGTGAACTTAGCATCAAGCGCCTCACCTGTGACCGAAACTTTACATGAATTGGATAACCTGTCATGCCCATTAACATAATCCGTTACATAAACCCCAGCAATATTATAGTAATTCTTTCCGATGTCGGCATACAGGTATTGGTCATTTACGTCACCATCCAAATTAATTAAAGCTGTCAACCCTGTGGACAATGAAGTGTTGATGTAATTATCTCGTATTGTCAATCCAAGAATCTTTTTTGTTCCTGATGTATAGCAATTGATCTGACCATTTACGTTGGCCTCGATATAACAGTCAATGATTGTAGGAGAAAAAATCCCGAACGACGTGGGAGTAGTATCGAGATAAACACCTGATCCCTTGTTAGTTTCGATATCACACCCGGATACCAGGAGTTTCGCCGCTGCCCATCTAATTCCGTCTCTGCCGTTATTGTTGATAGTGCATTTTGTAAAGGTCATGGCGTTCCCAGTCTGAGCCGATCCAATTGATACTGAGTTTCCGCCGTCTTCTAGGTTGTCTGATAACACACAGTGATCTAGTTTTACCGCCCACGATGTGCCAAGTACTTTCACCCCACCTTTGGAGAAGTGTATCGCGGTATTGGATATTGTTAATTCAAACGAGTTATCTAATGCGATTCCATAATTATTGGTTGTGCCAGCACCAACGCTTCCGCCATTACCTCGAATATTAATTCCATTGAAAGATACTTTTGCGCCAGTAACTCTAAATGCATAGCCCAGCCCATCATTAAAGATGGAGTATATACTTGATGTAGTTATAGGCATATATGACCTAATATTAATGCCGTTTTTTGAAATAACTATCTCACCGGTGATTCTAAACTTGGCATTTGGAAAGAATATTTCTCCGCCGTCTACAAGAAGGTCATGTGCGTTTTGAATTGCTACTGTATCATCAGTCACGCCGTCTCCTACTGCGGATACATAAGGCGGCGGCAAACGCATTACGTTCACTTGCACTATCTCCGTCAACTGTTCACTAACGCTCACTAATTCCGCGCTATGCTCCGCCACATTCTCCCGCAGCGCATCCGCATCGTACGCCGTAAAATACCGCGCCACTCCGCTCCCTATCGCCCACGCCTTCGCCACTGTTCCGCTGAATCCGCGCGTAACTCCCGTCAGGTCATTGCCGCTTTTGCCTTCGTATCGCACCGTCTCCGCGCTCTCATCTACGCCAATCGTCGCAATATTCGGAGCGTCCGGTAGCTTCGACGCGTCGAGTACGGATACGGTCGTCTGTACGTCCGTAATAGCTGCGGTTAATTCCGTTGCTGGCGAATTTGCCGCTGCAGGAAACATTTCCATCTGCGCCATCTATTCGTTCCCCTCTCGTAATTACTGCGTGAATTTAACGGATGTACTCGATACTGCGAATCTCGGACGGTCGCCGACGAGTAGTGTGCGCGGATTATCGAGCGCCTTCGTCCACAGCAAAGAACCGCCGGTCGACGCCGTTCTTAATCCGATATGTGTTACAAGGCCCCAATCCGCAGTAGCAACGGGAAATACGACCTCGGCGGTATTACTCACCGTTTGCTGTCCGCTAACGAGCGTAGGTGCTCCGAATGCTACCGCCTGGCGCGCGTAAGAGCCTCCGCTGACTTCCGTTCCCGTGTCCGCCGCTGTAGGATCGGATGTGTATAGCGCGATATAGACCGTAGCCGGGCCGGTAAACGCCGTATTCCGCAGAGCCGCGTTCAGTAGGATAGCGCTCAGATAATTCGAAATTTGCATCGCCATTTATTCGTTCTCCTCCGTTAGATCAACGCAAAAAGGCTCCGGCCATAGTGACCGAAACCTCTGCGCTGTCTTCGTTTATTGGTATTCGTATTCGTTCGTTATCGTAAATCCGTGGACGGTCGTTACTCCGTTATTTGACATCGTAATTACCGGCCGCGCGCGTACATCCGCTTCCGATTCGATCTCGACCGCCGTTGGACTCGCGGTTATCGTAAACTCCGTAATCACTTCCGGTCCCACCGGCCACGGATCGTTCATGCGCAGGTTTACGTCGATTAAGCGGCTGCCTGTCGCGCCGAGTTGGAGCGTTCCCGCGTATGTCGCTACGTAATATTTGCCGGGCATATCCGCAAACTCTAGCGTGATCTCTCCGCGCTTGCTGTTAAACGTACGCGCCAGATACGCCAGCGTCCGGTGATACTCCGCAGCGCTCGACGTAATTTCAAACGTCAGGCCAATCGGACGCGCTCCGTAAGATGCGCCGAAGTCTACGAGACCATCCGTATTTGCGAGTTTGACCGTGTTATCGTCCGTTTCCGGAAGGACCGGGAGCCGCCGCTCGTGAAGCGCAGCCCCGTGCTCCGATAGCCAAACGCCATTAACCGCAACGTCATACGTACTCATAGCGCCTTCACCCCCATCGCTTGCAGCCGCTGAGCCGCGCGCGTCTTCTCATCGTAGTACATCGCGATATCCGCCTTATCCGTAAGCACGACCTCTTCCGCGCCCATGTCGATGTTATTCGTAATATACGTAGGAGCCGCCGGAGCCTGCGCTGCTACACGTGGACTCGCGACCATATCGAATAGCGCCGATTGCTGCTGCGGATTAAGCACGATTTCGCCGGCGTGTGCTACGATTGGAACCGCTGATCCTACCGCGCCCTTTACGATGCCACCGTCTTTAAACGCCTGCAATGCGCCGGTATCCTTGTCGATTCCGTAGAGTTTACGCAGCTCCTCGTTACGTGCGTTTAGCCGCGCCATTTCCGCAGCGTTACCGGCCTTCTTCGCGGCTTCCCAGGCGGTTTTATTCGCGTTGTACTCCCGCAGGTCTACGTCCTTTTGCGCGGCCGCCTGCGCAGTCTTTACGGTAGCCATCTTCGCGTTATACTGCGTGATGAAGGCGTCAAGCTCCGTTAGGATCGCGCTATTCGCACTATTAGCGGACGAGACGCGGTACGCTGCGATCCCGTCCTCGACCGTTTTGATATCGCCGCTATACGCATCGAACGCTTTTAACAGCGACTCGTATTGCGCTTCGGCTGCGGCCTTTTCGGCGTCGTATGCCTTACCCTTCGCGTCCTTTTCGGATTTAAGCGCGTCCTGCTGCGTTTCCAGCGTACGATCCGTAATCTCGCGGTCGTGTTCGAGTTGCATCCGCTCGATTTCCTTGAGTAGCGTGTCTCGTTCCGCGATTCCTTCCGGACCGACTGCGGATTGTAATTCGGCCAGCCGAGTGCGTTTTTCGCGTAGCTGCGTCTCGTAATCGGCGTCCGCGTTGAGATCCTTATTCGCGTCGCGTAGCTTCTGGATCGCGTCAATACGCGCGTCATAATCGTCAAGCGCCGCTTTCTTACGCTGGTCAATCGCGTCGAGGTCCGCTTCCTTCGCTTCCTTAATTGCGTCCTTCTGCGCCTTGACGAGATCATCCGCGAGGGCGACCGTCTGCTTCGTGATATCTTTGCGCGTCTGATAGAGCTGCTCGTCTGCCTTGGCGTAATACTCCGAATCCTTCGAATAGCGGTCACGCACGCGAGTCCATGCAGCGAGCTTCATCTGCGCGATCTCCGTTTCCGACTTGCCGGCGTCGGTCATCCGGCGATCTTCCGCGTCGATCCATTTCGCCGATGCCTCGTACTGGTCGCGGGCTTCCGCTGCAGTTGCGGTCGCTACGTCCTTTCGCGCTTGGCGGCGTTGGTCATCGGCGGCCTTATACTGCTCCGAGTCCTTAGCGTAGCGATCACGTAGACGCGTCCAGCTTGCGAGCTTCATCTCCGCGATTTTGAGCTCCGTCTTGCCGCTGTCCTCCATGCGCTTTTCTTCCGCGTCGATCCACGTAGCGCTGAAATCATAACGCGACTGAACGCTGTCTTCCGATAGCTGCTTAAGCTGCAGCGTGAGTGTCCGCGCGTCGTCTACGGATTCCTTGAGAAAAGTCGCGTGCTTCTTCCGCAACTCTTCATATTTCGCGATCTGCTTATCGGCGGTCATATCGTAAAAGTCCGCTTGAAACTGCACGGTCTTCAAGTCCGCTTCATACGCAGCCTTACGCGCTTCGGCCGCCAGTTCCGCCGCTGACTTCGTCTTCTTTTCCTTTTTAGGCTTCGGTCCTTTTTCCGGGTCAGGCGCGATAATGTCCTTCGTAAAATCCTGCGAGCCTGTTTCGACCTCGTTCGCCAGCTTCTCCATTTCTCGCGCGACATTGGCGTATTTCTGCTGATCCTTAAGCGCTGCGTCTACCCTGGCGTCAACCTCCGCTTTCGCCCCGGCCGCTGCTGCTTGCGTGAGTAATCCGTTCGTAACGATATCGCCAACGTTGCCGGAGGTCTTACGCAATCTGTCCGCTTCACGTGCTGCGACGTCATCCGCAAAAGACGTAGCCTTCGCGCCGGATACGATGGCGAGCGCGTTACTCAGCTTCGTAAGGTTCGTAATCTGCGCCTGTACCGACTTGGCCTGCGCCTCCGATTCCTTGCCGAAGTTACGTATCCGCGCCGTCACGTTCGCAGCCGCCATATCCGTAAAGCGCTTATCCGTATTAATCTGCGATATGATCACGTCGATATTATCCGCACGGATACGGCCGTCTTCGCCCTGACGTGCGTTAAGCTCCGGATACTGATCGATCAGTTTCTCCGTAACGTCAACGAGGCGGTTTTTCTGCGCTGCGTCCAGCGTTTGAGCCGCGTTCAGCGTCTTAAACTCGTTAGCCAGCGCGCTCATCTGCACGAGCGTCTGCTTCTTAGTGGCGATTGCGGCCGCTTCCGATTTATCCTGCTCAGTCAGCGCGATTGTTCCGCGTTTAACTACCGCGTTCATTTCGGCTAGTTTAGCGGTCGCGTCTTCTACGCCGGTATATCCGAGCCCTTCGAGTTTAACGTCGAGTTCGCCGAGCGCTTCGTTAACGTCCATCGCTTGGCCGAACATCTCCGGCATCCACGTTCCGGCTTCTTGCGCGGATTCGATTTCGTTGATTTGCTTCTGCAGGCGGGCGCGTTCTTCGAGCAGCGGCGCGAGCTCCTCTGTCTTCGATTTCAACGTTTCGATATCAGCCGCCGTCCGGTCAATTGACGCTTTCGCGAGCAATTCGTTAAGCTCTTTCTGCGCGGAGAGCATCGCTTCTGTCGCCGCTTTATCGCGCGCTTTTGCTGCGGTTAGTGCGCCGAATGCGGTAGCCAGCGCCCCGACCGCTACTAGCGCGATGCCAAGCGGTCCCGTCGACAGTCCGAGGAATGCGGCGGCAGTCTTGATTGCGGTAAATAGCGCCGGTATCAATTTTAACGCAGCGCTAACGGACGTCAACGCAACGATAAACGCAAGTACTCCGGCCGTTCCCGTAGCGAGTCCGGATACAAGTTCCGCGTTTGCCGACGTAAAATCCGCGAGCTCAATGATCAGCGGTGTCAGCGTATCGAGCGCTTTCTGTACGACTGGCGTAAACGCTTCGCCCATTGCGACCGTCGCGCTATTCGTAGCCTGCGTAAAGCGCGCCTGACTGCCGATGATTCCTTGCATCGCCTGGTCCGCGTTGCCGACGTAATAAATACCCTCGCGGATAAATCCGTTCAGTGCTGCTTGTGTCTTCTGCGCATCCGTCAATTTGCCAACGGTTGTTCCGATCGTGGCTGCGTATTCCTTCTGCATAACGCTGAGATTCTTCGTTACGCCGACCGCATCCGCGAGCACGGAGTTACCGTTCTTGATACCGTCGAGTGACGCCTGGACAGCGCCGCCCATCGTATAGAACGACTGCCGTCCGTATGCCGCCGAATCCGCAAGCGAGTTAATCAGGTTTTTCGCTTCTTCGAGGCTGAGGCCGGTCGATAGCGCCGTCTTAAACGCTTGTGCCGATTCGGTCAACGATAAGAATCCGCGCGATGACAGTTCCTCTACGGCTGCCTGCGCATCCTTCGTCTGGACGCCGAATCCCTTCGCAACCGCGTTAAGTCCCGCGAATGCCGAATGCAACTTCGTAGCCGCTTCGACCGCGCGCATCATCTCGTTAACTAGCTTTGATAATCCCGCGCCAGCCGCGAGCCCCGCAATCGCGCTCCCCATATCACGAAATCCGTCAGCGCCGCGCCGTGTATCGCCTTCAAGCTCGCGTATTCTGCGCCGAGCTTCGTCCATTTGACGCCGGAACTCCGCCATCTCAAGCGTAATCCGCGCCTGTATTTCGCCGACGTTCGTGCCGCCTGCCGTCATCTTAGCGCCCTCCTTATCGCGTCATTTACAAAACGTTGATATAGCCGCTCGTTCGTACGCAGCGGCCGCGAAAGGAACTTCGGACGCGTACCGGGCGTAGTCGGATTCTTGTATTCGCCCATTTCGTGAACGCGCAGCGCGTAGTTAAAGCGAACGCCGCCCGCTTCTTCCGTTGCGGAATAAAATACCTCTCCGTAGATATGGCCGTTTTCGTTCTTGACGCGCTTGCCCGCCGTCATCCGCAGCGTACCCGTCTTTAACGGCGCCTCGTTGCGGGAGTCCGCGAGCAGACGGTCCGTAGCGTCGTGTAATCCGGACATAGCTCCGGCAATTACTTTCGCTTCTTGCTGCGCCAGGAAACGGTAAAGCCCCGCCACATCTGCGCTAAACGTCATATCCGGTCACCTCGCTCCCATCCGCATCTGATCGCGGAGTAATTTAATCGCAGCCTCGTCGTATTTCGGGACGCTGCTTTGCTTGAATCCGGCCGCATTACGTAAGCCATCCGTATAGCTCCGGAAATCCTCAACGCTCGTCGAATGCGACATCACGTTAACATTAAGCGCGTCCAGTGTTTCGCCAGCCTTGCGCCGCGTCTCCGCTTCAAGTACGTCGAGTAGGTCCATAACGTAGTAGCCGCGCTCGAACTCAACTTGCGTTTTGCCCAAACGGACCGCCGCGTCGATAAAGAATTGATCCAGCGTTATTCCGCGCTCATCACTGCGTCCGCTGCGTTGTCCAGCGTTTGTGTCAGTTTTAGAGCGCCTTGCACGTTTTTTAGGAGTCCGCCGAAATCGTTCACGCGTGCAACGGCGACAAAGTACGCCATCAATTCGTCCGGAGATACGTTCTCGTTGATCCACGCGGGCTCCAGTCCGGTCAGCACCGCAACCACGTTAACAACGTCGTCGATTGCGCTCTCTACGACCGCGAGTAGGTACGGTATCCGGCTGTCTGTAGGCGCGGTTACTACGCTGATTAACATTTGCGGTAAGTTGCCGACTACGCTGTAGAGCTCGCGCCATTGGCCGATCGTTACCTTGCGCACCTTAACCGCCTGGCCTCCGAGGATGATTGCGGACGGGTCTACTGCGGGAATATCTGATTTATCTGAACGCTTAAATAACTGCATCATTTTCGCTCCCTATAAATAAAATAGAGGCGCGGTTAAGCGCCCCTTTTCGTGTCATACGCTGCTTACGGAGTTGCGGTAATTGTGTCATCACCAAGGATGAGGATGACGCCATCTTCGTCCGGAGTGGACCGTAGTGTTACGTTGGTGATGCGCTCGTTTTCGTTGTTGAACGAATACGACAGGTCCGTTTCCGAGTACGCTAGTGGCAACGTAAGCCAGAAATCCGGGTCCGTTTTATGAGCGATCGGCTTGATTACGGCGATCTTAGCGGTATCCAGCAGACTCACGCCCACGCCGGTCTTAAGCAGGACTTTCGATCCGCCTGTTCCGGTAACCACCTCTGCACCCGCCATGATCTTCGGAATGACGTCGATCTCATATTCCGCGAACGGAACGGTGACGCTGACGTTGCGGCCGGTAATGCGCTTATCGACGATGGTTTCGCCGGTCTGATCCGTCTTTTGCTCGCGGTACGTAGTTTCTGTATTAAGTACAACGCCGCCGATGGTCGTTTCAAACGTGACCATTGTTCCGCCAGAACCGTACTCAACGATTGCCGGGCCGATCTCGATTTTGCTAAAGTCTTGAGCCATTCGTTATTTCCCCCTTTAATGTGCATAACAAAAAGAGCCGCCCGATTACGGACAGCCCTGCGTTTATAGCGATGTAGTTAACGTAAAATTGACGGAGTATAGTGCGCGTCCGCTCTCGTCCGGACCGAGGTACCACGGCGCACTTTGATCCGCTAGGCACTTAACCACGCGTGTACTCCCGATTATAAATTCCGTCTTGAGGTGTAGCGCCGCAATTAGCGCGTTACCTTTCGCTTCTGCGTTCGATGATAGTTTCGCGCGAATAACGACTTGAAATGACGGACGTGCAACGGACGACCACTCGCTAGGAGCGCCGCCGCCCGTTATCCGCACGTATGCGCAATCATCCGGGTTAGTTGCGATAAATTCGTTACCGACTACGATGATGCCCGGCATTGCAATCCGGACCGCTGCGTTGATATCCGCTAGGGTTAGCGCCATTTATACGTTCACCTCCGTTAGAATCGGCCGACCGCTCAGCATCCGTTTTACACCGATGGTTAATGGATCGTAGGTCACCGCGTCTCCTAATTCGTTGGTATACGTAAGCTTAGCGTCCAAGCCGATATCCGCGAGCTTATCGAAGTAGAACGTTCCGATGCTGACGACTTCGGCTCCGTATTGATTACGCACAAGTTTAACGCCTTCCTGAAACCGGCAGCGCAGCGTATAAGGAACGCCAGGTATAGGCGTATTGTAATCCGGATCGAAGCCGCCCGCCGGCGTAATTGTGACCGTCTGCTTAAGCGGTATCAGCGCCATTACATCGTCACCCACTTAACCGCGCGCTTGCTGAGCTTAACGCCGTTCGCCGCGCCAATTAACGTATAAGAGACTTCCGGTATCAACGCGTCGAGCCCCGTTTTCATTCCGTCCTTAAACGTAAAATTAGCTACGCCGGTCAGTCCGAAGCTCGCTACGCCTTGCTGTTGCAGCGCATTTGTATCGTTAAACGCGATTGCCAGCGCGTTCGCATATTCGTAAACCGCCGCGTCCGGTATCGTATATTGAGCGTATTTGTCCGTCAGCGTCCGTCCTGCCACGTTAACTATCCGTAGTTTTTTGGCGTCGTCTGCGTCTGTCCAATCGTCAACCAATACGCAGTTCACGTTGATATACGTTGTTGCGTCATTTACCGTAAGAGCCACGCGCTCCACCTCCCGTTATTTTGCGGAGGTATTCGCAGCCTTTCGCGGCTTAGGCGCTGGCTTAACGGGTTCCTCCGGTGTTTCTACGGCGCTATCCGCCGGTTCCTTAATCGCGTCAGGCAGCCGGTCCAGTACCGCGATTTCTTCTGCGGATGTCGCTACGTACTGGCCGCCGCTGAACTTGCGCTCGCTGCCGCCGACGTAGAACGAGAGTTCCGCGTATCTTGACGTGTATTTTGTCATCGTTAACCTCCGTTACAAACGGGAGCCCGCGCAGTCAAGCGACGAGCTCCGTTGTATTTGCGGCTGGACTTACGCCAAGCCTTTGATGCGAGCGTGTGCGGCTTCTTGGTGCAGCTCAAACGTGAATTCTCCAACGAGCATTCCTTGGTAGTAATCGCCTTTCTTGCCGAGGTACTCATGCGTGAAGTCGCGGCCATTCAGCGGATGGATCATCGCGCGGTTTTTATCGAGGATCAGCGCTTCGGATGCGGCAAGGTTATCGTTAATGGAAACCGGGAACTCGCCAAAGTCCGTAGTCAGACGGGATACGACAGCACCGCGACGGTTATCCGCCTGATCGATACGAATCTTATCGTCGCCGAACGCGGATACTACGCGCTTTTGCTTAGCTGGCACGATGATCTCGTACTGACCGCCGGTAGCGAATCCGCCCTTCTCGTAGATCGCTTGCAGGGAATCGTTGATCATCGTCAGCGTAAGAGCTCCGCCGGATGCGTCCTTAACGTTGGTCGAGATCAGGCTGCGTACGCCGGCCATTTGACGAATAGAGCCGTTTTCATAGCGCACGCCGTTGATCAGCGCTTTTTCTAGCTGCAGCGCGAGTTCGAGTTGCTTCTTCGACTGTTCGTACGTGTACAGATCGGAGATACCGTAATTCGCAACGGCGGCCGCTGTACCGGTGATTTCTACGGTGTCATCAAAGATTTGCGTCAGGTTGGACTTACGTACGCGCTGTTTGTAACGTGCGCTACGTGCGTCCGCGCCTTCTGTGCCTTCGCTAAACTGGAACTCGACCACTGCTCCAGACGCTACGGCTGCAGCGGTAGTGCTTGCGTAGCCCCGCGTTACGGTCAGCGTCTTAGTGCCGGAGTTGATTGCGGTAACTTTCAGCAGCTCTTCGCCGATCTTAACAACGTCCCCTACGCGATAAGGCTCTACAGAAGCCACTACAACGGCAGTAGCGTCGATCAGTGCGGACGCGGTAGTTGCGGACTCCGTTGCGAACATTGCGTCTTCGAACCATACGTGTTCAACCTGGCTGACCGGATTAGCGAATCCCAACATAGCGAGCATTGGCGTCTGCAGCGGGTTTAGCATCAGAATCTGTTCGGTCACTGACTCCGGCTTGCCGATAATGTCTGCGTTAAAAATTTTAGTCATGATTTAATTTCCCCCGTATTAGTTATTTTGTTTACTGCGTTGCAGTGCTAAAGTTAGCGCGCAAAAGAAAAGACGACCGTATGGGCCGCCTCGACTTAACTCGATAATTCACGTTTTAGCTTCGTAAAGGCCGCGATTGCCTGCGGTGTCGGATTCTTCTCCGCGAGGGCCTTCGCTTCGGCCAGACGTTGGTCCTTCGTTTTAGCCGCCGGCTCCCCGCCACCTGACGGACTTCCTACCGGCTTCGGCTGCGTTACTTCCGCTAGATACGGATGTTCCGTAATCAGCGCGGTAATCACGTCGGCCAGACCGCTAACATTGCCGTCATCATCGACGGTAACTGCGCCAGTATCCGCCAGTTTAAGCGCGGCGGCCAAGCGATCAGCCGGAATGTTTGCGTCGCGTGCTGCGGTCTTAAATTCAGCGTTGATCAATCGCTTATTTGCCGCAGTCAATACGGACGCGTTGCGGTCCTCGGCTTCCTGCGCCCGTCTGAGCGCTTCGGCCTTCTCCGCTTCCAGGCGTTCAGTAGCGGTCATCTCCGCTTTCGAACGGTCAGCCTCCGCTTGTTCAAACGCGGTCAGCTTCGTCTTGATATCGTCGTAGTCTGCGAATTTCTCCGCCTTCTTACGTTCGCGTGCGAGTCGGTCCGCTACAATGCGGTCTAGCTCCGCTTGCTGCTCCGGTGTAAACTCGATCTTAGCCGGCTTACCCTCGCCCTCGCCTGCGCCACCACTTCCGCCTTCTCCTCCGCCATCATCAGCGTTATAGAAAGGCATAAATCCGTTGAATAATCGTTTCATAGCGTATCCTCCCGC
Source organism: Paenibacillus sp. FSL R7-269 (assembly GCF_000517865.1). Classification (NCBI taxonomy): domain Bacteria; kingdom Bacillati; phylum Bacillota; class Bacilli; order Caryophanales; family Paenibacillaceae; genus Paenibacillus; species Paenibacillus sp. FSL R7-269. The sequence continues at coordinate 9,274 of NZ_ASPS01000065.1, read as the reverse complement.
GTTTTAGCGCCGCGTAGCGCATTGGATGTTAGGTGCACCGCGCACCTGAGCTCCGTCCAGTTTATCGCGTCATATACGTAAGGGACGCGGAGCCTTATTGCTCCATTAACTTCGGATCGCGTATAGCTGTTACCAAATGTTTACAATTCGGATGGAAGATTTCATTACGCGGTAAATCGCCGATGAACCGGTAATCTCCGGGCGCGTCCGGCGTCAGCTTAACGATCATGCCTTCGTAGCCCCGACACTTATCAATCGCGTTATGTCGCGAAATCACTCCGTAATAAGCGCCACGTCCGACCGCTTCATTTATCGTAGACTCACGCTGCGTCGCCGCCATCTTTGTCCGAGTTAGCATCTTAACGTAGTTTTCTGGCGTCCATCTGCGCATGGAACTATCAATGATTCCGGTATCAATCGCGCTACCGAGTGTTTTCTTCATGCGCGCCAGGATATCGGCATTCAGCGTACGGTTACCGTTAATCCCCCGCGTTAAGTTAGCGCGCATTGAATCGGCGGTCGCTTGGCGGATAGCGATCTTGACGCGGCGATCTACGTTTTGCGTAACCGCAAGCAAATCCGCCTGGGTATCCGCAACGGCCGCCGCTACAAACTCGCGATTGATCCGGTTAAACTTAACGATCTTCTCCGCATCCTCAAGCGTAGACGCCGCGCCGAGGGCTACGATGGTCCGCGCGATACCGTCCGTCGCGGCCTTCGGTATATAGCGCTCAACCCACGCAGCCGATTCGTCGTTAAGCTCACGCAAAGTAGCCGCAACCTCGGCGAGTGCGGCCTTCGTATTTGCGCGTGTCATTGCGGTTAAATCTAAGCGTGAGAGCTTCGCGCTAATCGAAAGTAAAGCGTTCTTGTATGCGCGGACGAGCAGCGCCGTCTCGTAGTCGTAAACGGGTTCCGGTATCTGCGGCGTCATTCGTTAAACACCGTCGAGTCCACCGTTCCCAGGGTCCGCGCCTCGTCTGCGTCAATCCTGCGTATGACTTCTTCGGCCGCTGCGTTGTCGATGCCGTCCTGATCCTTGATCGCGTCGAGTACGGACCATGTCGCCTTATTGCCCGTCCGAATCTGCGCAACCTCTGCGGCTTCTTTTTCGTCACGTGGGATTCCGTCGCGCCAATTGATCGTAGGATAAACGGCTTCGACCGGCTCATACCCCGTTACGCCCGTATTCGCGTAGTTTTCGAGGGCCAGCGCCTTCCATAGCGCATTCCTAAACGCGCGGTCAACGTGCGAGCGAATCCGCTTGACCTTCGAGAGTATCGGCATGAACCGCGCTTTGATTGCGCCGGCATCCGTGTGTGACGTGCCAGTTCCGCCCTTATCCGCTGCGAGCGTAGTTCCGAACAACCATTGCGGCGTTTCGCTCATTTGGAATACGAGGCCCAGCAGAATATCGAGTTCCTTAAACGCGCCCTCTAGCTGCGAATTCCACGTCATATAGCCGGGCGTCGCGTCTTCCTTTTCAACGGGAATATAGCGGCTGCCGAACCGTACGCTTCCGTCGGTAGTATCTTCTACGTCTGGACCATACGCGGTCGGATCGCTGTGCTTCCACAAGATGTAGTCGATCTGTACGAGGCGGTCGTTAATCGCGCTCAGTACGCTTTCCAGCTTTTCGACCGAACTGATCCCGCGCCAATCGTCGTCCGTTGTCTTGTTCGGAATGTGTTCGACGAGCATGTACGTCTGGCCGGTCGGTTCGATGCGCGTTTCTCCGACTTGTTCGCCTATCATGTAAACGGGAACCGGGACGTCATAGAACGTATTCAGTCCATTTGTAATCAGCTTATAGCGCTCGTAAATGATATAGCCGGGAATGTGCCGCTCAACGTTTAGGAATGGGTTTTCGTTCGTTGATACTCCGGTTAAATACGATAGGAATCCCGTAGATCGTTCGACTTCCCACTCGACCCACGCGATATTAATCGCTTTGAAACGTTTCTTTGAGCCCCGCGACAATTCCGGAAATACAATCGACGGGTCCACCGTTTCGATAATCGGTTCCAGTACGGCGGCCGGCGGTGTTAATCCGAGCTCCCGCGCTTCGGTAACGTCATCCCGCGAATCATAGCGCGTCTTAATAAACGAATCGCCCCGGTAGCCGCCTCCGATAACGATTTCGTGCATCATCTGCGTAAGGTCGTTCTCTTCGACGATCGAGTCGAGTCGCTGCTGTTCGCGTGAATCCGGACCGCGTCCGCTGTCGTACGTAGGCGGATCTCCGACCATTAAATCCGCCGGCTTCGTGAGTAATACGTCCATTATGTTAACCGCGATGAATAGCGTTTTAAGCTGCGGCGCTTGCGGCGTATCCGCGAGTATGGACGATGCGCGATCGTATATTTCCGCATGGCGGCCGGAGAAGATAACGCGGCCCCGTTCGTATTTCGCTAAGCGTTCAATTTCGGAAGTCGGCGGATACTGCGCGCCGGTGTAAAACAGCTTCGTCTCGCTATACGTATAAAACTCCGTCAAACTATCGCCTCCTTTACGTTTACATCCACTTCGGTTTATTGCGTGCTTTTCTCTTCGCGCGGGCTACGTTCTCGACCGCCATAGACAACGCGTCTGCGGAATCCACGTAATCGCCGCGAGGGAATTGCGCTAACTGGTCGAGCAGCATCGTATGGCCGGCGTTGAGAATGAGCGTCTTATTGTGAAACAGCGGTTCGAGCGCTTCGATACGTTCGTCCTTGCCGGTTTTATGCGCCTTGACATCGTTCAGCCGCGTTTTAGATAGCCCCTCGATACGCAAGCGTTCCTGTAGCTGCCGGTAAAATTCGTGCTGCGCGTTGATCGTTTCGACGCTGAAAATGTGGTGCTTGTACGTTTTAATCCGCTCGACAATCACATCGAGTATCTTGTGCGGCTGCTCTTTCGTTGCATATTCGTCGAGCACGAAGACATAGCCGGTCTTATCATGGCGGCCAACGGTCAGGACCGCGTTATAACAGGACCGCGCGTTCTTACCCTGTGCAATATCCCACGCGCCGCTTATTGTTAGCTCCGACATCGGAATCCGCAGGTCTCCGTATCGGATGAAGCGCCGGCCATGCTCGTATTCGTAGCGATAATATCCGTAAGTGTCCGGGAAGAAGAATTGCTCGTCTTCGCTAAACGCTAAATTCCGGAATTCCGAGTTATATGCGCGCGTACCCATGTTCACCTTTTCGTGCATAAGCGCCCGGTAAGTCCAGCGCCACGGCCACGCCAAAATAACGCCGGCTTCGAGTTCGGCGCGATGATCGTTATAGAAATCGTCGGCGTCCGTTGACTCATCGTCAGATCGCGCGTATATCTCGCAGTAGCGCTCCCATAGTTGCGGACTATCCGGCTCACTTACGACGGCTCCGTGAAACGATGATTCGAAGTCCTTACGCTTGAGTACGTGATTCAAAAGGCCGGTCGCGCTGACCATTGTACCGACGAGTATAATCGCGGTTGACTTCGACCCGATCGGGACGACTACGGAGTTAAACCAGTGAACGAGTTTCTCGCGCGCTTCCTTCGTGCCTTCGTTGTTTATAGACGATGGATCATCGACGATAACGAGGTCCGGCCGCTTCGATCCGTGACGCATACCGCGTAATTGCTTACCGGAGGATGACGCCTCGATGCGCGTGCCTGACGTTGTGATGAACGCCTCTTCGTTGTCCTTTTCGTTTTGGTTATTCCGCTCATGCAAAAGAGGACCGAAGTCCCCTCGCAGTTTCTCGTTATACTTAAGCTGCTTGTTGATCCACCCGATCAGCTTTTTCGATAGCGTATCAGTTTCGGATATCTCCAGGATATAACGCCGCTTTCGATATACCGTTTGATGCAGCGGAAAGCTATTCGAGAACATGCCGGATTTCGAGTGTCCACGCGCAGCCGCTATCGCAAGCCGGGCGCTTCTCTCAACGTGGTCAACGTGATTACACAACTTAAAAAACTCCGCGTGGATCGGCGCTATTTGTTCAAGCGGATCATGCGGAGTTCCGTCGTCGGCGTTCGCTATAATATTGTCCTCGTTATCCGGATTGCCGGCGTCGGATAAGTATTCGTACGTGAAGTACGCTACGTCATCCTCGGCGCGGTCAATCCGCTTAAGCCGTTTCAGCTCCGCGATGTCTGCGCGTAGTGATTCTTCGTGATACGTTGTTGCGCGGCCCGTCCGTACAAGCTCACGGAGTTTAACCGCCCGTTCACCTACGAGTTTGATGCGCTCAGCACGCGCGGGTTTATCGAGCCATTCGTTATTGACATACGCCGTGTGAACGCACCTCCTTCGTTATTTGTCTTCCGCGAGTAATCCGTCCAGCTCGTCGATTTCCGCCGCCAATTCGTCGTTGCTACGCGCTGCACCGGCATCCTTCGTTTCAACCGCGACCTGCTGCGTAATCAATCCGAACCTGCGGAAGAACAAGTCGATCGCCTTGATACTCGGCTGGCTTCCGTCAATCGCGCGCATTAGCTGGCGGTAAACCTTCGCTCGGTCAGCGGATAAAAAGTCATCCGCGAGGTAATTTACGTAGTCGATAAAGGCGCGCTTTTGCGTTCGCCATTGATGCAGCGTTTTGCGGGATACTCCGATTTCGTCCGCGATGGCATCGAACGTTAAGCGGTCTTCCTCCGCTGCAAACTCGCGTTCGACGCACATTAGCGCTGCTTTCTGCTGGCGTCCGTCAAGCTGCGATTCTAACGCGGCCTTGCGTTTGTCTGACATTGCGTTTCCTCCTTCGTTGTTTTAGCGTTGATTTTACGTTGAATTAGCGTTTATAATACGTAGACATACGAATACACTCCGGAGAGGCTACACGCGTTAATTCAACGGTGGTTCTACGTGATGCTTGCGATACGTTCGCGGATACCGGAGACCTCACGTTCAAGCTCCGCGAAATCGCGTTCTGTGTGCGTGCTATATTCGGCAATTACGGCCTGCTCTGCGTGATAGTACGCGTCAAGCAAGTCTAGCGCGATCTGGTGCAGCTCCTCCATCCGCAAATACCTCCCGAGGTTAAATTTTTGCGAGCAAATTCCGTACAGCAAACGTGACTTAGTCCTTTACCGCGCTTGGGGGTCACAGCGTTACCGCGTTGATACTTTAACGTAGTGCAGCATTAACGCGCTGGCATGTTCACAAAAGTCGGCTTTTATACTAAAGTGTTTTACCTTGACACCCCCACTAAACCCGCGCCCCGCCTACGTTTACCTTTCGTAAGTAACTGCGTCTATCCCCGCGTTTGCACTATTCCGCACATTCTGACGTGTTTACATACGTTATTTTCACGTTACTTTATCGCAGTACAGCGTTAATTCTGCGCTAACCCCGCGAGTTTGCGGAGGGCGTCCGGCCTGCCCCGCCCTGCAACCGTATTGACGCGGTCCTTGTGCGTATACTAAGCGGAGCCTCTTACGCTATCCTCTTTCCCCGTTACCCTACGTGACCCTTACGCTCGATCCCGTTCAATCGCGTTCCTTCTAATAATGCGTAGGTATAAACGCTAGCCTTATTGACACGTTACACACTCGTCTGTTCTACGCTGCGTTATCGCTTGTTATTAGCGCGTATTAGCGATCGTGTACGTTACCCTAACGTTTATACCTCCGCGCTATTAGAACGCCTAATCTAACGGACACAACGAGTCCTTAAGCGCCTAATCCTACGCCCGGGCAGAGCGTAAGAGTAGCGCTGCTACTTACGTCACAGATACGCGTTAGCCCATCCGTCCATTACGCGTCCGATACAACCGCGCTTAATAGCGAAGCTCACTCCGAACCACATACGCCATTTACATACGTATATTAGTCCGTCCTCTACGTATGTTGTAGCGTAGCTTAACGGTAGTAATTGCTTAACGTACCACATGCGTTATCCCTCCGTTTATACCCATCCGCCGAATCCGTTCCTAAACGCATATATGAACGCCCAATATAACGCAGGTAGAACGCATATTAACGTTAAACATCCGTAATCTATGCGCTGCTTATAACGAAACCTAAAGCGTAAGTCAGCGTATAAACCCGCTGCAGCTAACGCAATATGAACGATACTTAACGCTATCCATACGATTGACATCGTTGTTCCTCCGCTCTACTATACGTTCGCTAACGCCTCTACCTGCGCATTAATAACCGCTGCTATATCGTCTATACGCGCTACTAACTCCGCGCCTTTATATACGAGGAATATTACGTTACCTTTACGTCTTGCAGCGTTTATAATCCGTTCTACTTCCGCCTTAGTACCCGCTAATTCAACCGTAAAATCTAACGTATAATCAGCGCCCTCTTTACTAGCGTACTCTACCGTAAACAATAACGTTCACTCCGTTCTTTGCGCTATTCTTTGTCTTTGCCTACATGAGTTACTACTTTGAATAATCATCATGTATATTACAACCATAGGTTTCATCTTTAACTGATATCTGCCGCGTCTCTTTGTTCCTTGCCCCTCAGTCATTGTCATTCCTTCGGAATTATCTTTATACGCTCAAAGTTATTAATCCCATTGGCCGCTAGAAATCAATGAACGTAGTGAATTTATTTCGACGCGTAATGTTTTGTTTATTCTTACATGTTCGTTATTACACGTTAGTTCTTATTACCGTCACTCTCCGGTGATTTAGGTAATTCACTCTACAGTGATTAAGCTAATTCACTCTCCGGTGAATGACCGTATAATACGTCCAGATTAGCGCGTATCTGCGCATCCGACAGCTCGCTATAATACTGCGGATAGTATAGCTTATCGCGCTTATTCGACGTATAGTCCATCGCTGACTTAACGAGCCCTACCGCTTCCAGCACGTCGCATAGCGGCTTAACCCGGTTACGTCCGATCCCCGTTTCGTCAGCGATACGCTGTACGGAAGGGAACGCGCTCATGTAGCGGTCATTGTCCGGCTGCCCGTTAACCATCGCCAGGAGATACGTATAAAGGGCCGCCATATGGACGTTACCCTTATCGTACTCACGCGCGATCGGCACCAGCCGGCGGAATAAATCGTGCGGAATAGGAGCGTAATGCCCCCGTTCCAAACACGCCGACTTACGTCTAGCAGCTTCGTGACCTAATTCACGGAATTGTCCTCGCATACTCCACTCACTCCACTCCACGTAGTTTATCCGTTACTTATTTGCGTCATATTCGTCTAGCGTGCGCTTAACCGCGTCGTCCTTAGCGAACAGCCAGAAGCGTCCGCCAGTCTTTTCGTTAAGCCCTACGCAAATATATCGATGTCCGGCCGCTCGTAGAAAGTGGAACATAGCGGGCGAATAGCAGTAAAGATAAGCGTTTCCCATACGTAAGCCCTCCCTTAGTTAAACTCGATAACTGCGCTACTCATTCCGTTATTAAGGGACTGCTCGAAGTCGTAGTTAAAGTCGTCAGCATCCGCGTATTCGTCGAACACCTGGAACGAATCTTTACCCTCTTCGCAAAGCAAAAAGTCGTTTCCCTTTTCGTCGGTGATCTTAATAGCGTATTTCATCTTAACACTCTCCTCTTAAGGTTTAAGACCTCATAGGGCCTCTACCTTAATGGTCCGCAATCCCCACGTAATACAACCCGTAGCGCCCCGTCCGCACCGTTATTTACCGTTTTACAACCCCACCGCTAACGTTTATAATACGTACATACGTTCCCACTAACGGAGGCCCTTACGCTATGAACAACGAACTATTACGCAATTACGTGATTTACCCGCAGCTCACCGCGTCCGTACAGCGCGGACTCGACGAACTCAACGCGGCTCACAACGTACTCAACCGCGCCTACTCCGCATCCGGCACGTACATCCTACGCAGGATCACGGACGATCTGCGTGATAACCGCCTAGCGATCAACCGCGCGGGCCTGCGTGTGTTAAGAAGCGCGGAGCTTAACGGCATGATTCACGTAGAGTTCACGCGTAAGGGACGTACTGAGCCGGAGACATATGCGATTGCCCGCGAGGTTCTGCGGAAGGAAATGGGCGCGATGATGGCGCAGTATATTGCGGAGTTTGGTGAAGCGGTTGGACACGTTTAATTGCGTATACACGCAAAAAAGACGCTGGCCCCTTCCGGAGTCTAGCGTCTTTTACTCGTCTTCCTTACGTTATATCTACGCTTACCTTACTTTACCTTCCGCCACTCAACCGCCACAAATACCGCCGCCAGTCCTCCGAATATTGCGATTCCGACCGCTTGGAAGTCGAGTAGTTGCGCAAATGCGAACGCAGCAACGGCGTAGCTGCCGACGAGTATTATCCTACGTTTCCACACGTTAAATCACGCTCCTTATACGCTTGATTAAACAAATTAGGCCCGCCGATTACTCCGATGCTGACTACGGTATCCTTCCCGTAATTTCGCCTACCCGTCCGGACTTCGTAGCCGGCGTCATCGCGGCCGCCTCCGTAAATTACTTGCAGCTCCGCAACAGTCTTTACCTTATCGCTGCCGAACGCGAGTAAGTCGATCATACGGAGGTCGTCCGGTAACTGCGCCAGGCATTCGCTAATCTTCACGTTAAATCACGCTCCTTATACGCTTATTCTAACCGCCGCTATACGTGATTTCAACGTATGGCTCCGCTTCCTGCACCGTTTCCAACCCGTAATAACCCTCCGCCACCACGCGCCGTCCATCCCGCCTAGCCTCCGCATATTCATCGTAATCCGTCGTCAGTTCCGCGTCATGGCCGACGTGGTCCTTGCGCCAGGTATCAAACGCAACCTCTGCGCCTTCCCGCGTATACTTACCGAACATTGTCGTCACGCGACACGTATGACAATCCGCGATATAGTAAGTGCCCATTTAGCGCCCTCCTTCCGCAAGTAGCAGCGCAAGTGCTACGTAATTGCCGCCCGCTGTCTTAACGTAAATCCGCCGGTTAATCACGCGCCCGGCTACGAATCTACTCCGTTTCATCTACGCTCACCCTTTCCGTATTTCTTACGTGACGCTGCGCTCAACTCGTGGTTAAGCGCCTTGAATACGTGGTTACGATATGATAGCAGGCGGTACTGGCGGACGTACAAGCGGTCATACTCCGGATCAGCGCGAAGCCTAGCGCCGTATTCCGTTAGCTTGCGGTCGAGGAAGGCGCTGCGGTCCGCGGAGGTTTTAGGCTGGCGGTTCATTCCGCAATTGCGCGTAGGAACGCTACACACGTGGTCTTTTCATCGACCGTAAGCCATCGCGTATCCTCGATTTCCTTTACGTGGTGCTCGATATCGGCGATGCTGCGAATCCACTCATTTCCGCCTAATCCGTGGCTATTAACGAC
>NZ_ASPS01000064.1:0-22564 GCF_000517865.1 Paenibacillus sp. FSL R7-269 | reverse complement strand
CCCCCCCCTCCCCCCCCCCCCGCGTCAGCCCGCCGGCCTTATGTTTATCGTCTAACGTTAATCTCTATACGTTCACTATATACCGCATATCGTTTATCGTCAAGCGTTAATTTACAGACGTTAACTTTTACGCTATACTCAACGTATACTATCGGAGGTGAGCGCAACAATGGCGGTAAAAATCGTCCTAAATGAAACGTTAGAAAAGGCCGGTATCACACGCAACGCCCTCGCAAGGGAAGCGCGTGTCCGGCCGAATTTGATATACGATATGTGCGACGGTAAGACGCGGCGCATCGAATTGGAAACGCTGAATACGCTCATATCAACGCTAACCGCGATGACCGGGCGGCCCCACTTCCTCGCGGACATACTCGCGGACGGCGGCGAATAACTACGCTGCGGTCGGTAACTCCGAGGTCGAAGGCGCGGCTGTTTGCGTTTCTGCAGCGCTGTAATAGTCCACAACGATCCGATCCTGCCACGCGAAGTCTAACGTATTAACCTCTTCGCCTTCCCACGCTATTTCCTTGCCAGCGCCGAGCGTTAACTCGTTCCAGCGGTAAGGGCCACCCACATACGTACGGCTCGCGTCCCAGTATCCGTCGCAGGTATTATTAGCGTGCGAGAACATAAACGCACTGACGTCCTTAACGCTGTGCCACGAAGGAATATGCGGGTATAGATTCGAGCGCGTGAGATAATCGTCAGTAAAATCCGCTAACAATTCGTCGAGCTGCGTTAGGCCATCGCCCCATTTATCCGTTGAACGTCCGTCTTTATCGTAGCCGATGTCCGTTATCTTCGCGAAGTAGGCCGGCGGCTGCCCTGCGAGAAACTTAGCGCCGAAATCCGTTATATCTTCGTAGCCGCCGCGCTTAAAGTTCGATCCCCAGCGTGTTTCTGCGGAAGGAATCAGCGGAGTGCCGGGCGGCGCTTTACGTACGATGAGTATCTGCGTCTCAATCGTTGTACCGGTTAACGCAAATGTTTCGCCGGGGAGTCCGATCGTTGCAACGTGCCAGCACGTATTGTATAGTAACTGACGGATTTTCTCCGCGTAGCCGGCGTAGTTGAGACCCAGCGGAAGCACGAACGCAATGTAACCGCCTGGCTTGACCGCTTTAATCGCGAGCTCAATAAACGCAGACTCCGATTTCCCCTTCGCGCGTCCCTTCGCTACTTTCAGCGTTTCGAACGTATCCGGGATATCCGCTGCGTCTACGTCGATACTCACGCCGTACGGAGGATTGCCGATCACATAATCGTAATAATCGCGGCGGCTGTGCAGGAACGCATCGCCCCGGATAACGTTGGCCTGCGGATATATAAGTGACGTTACCTTTGCGCTAGTCTCGTCGAGTTCAAGCGCTGTGATTTCTGCGTCCTGCGGCAGGTGCTCGATGAATACGCCGGAACCTGCGCTGGGTTCGAGAAAACGGGAGCCCTGTGGAAATGAACCTCCGCTAAGACCCCGCAATGCTTCCGTTATAAATCGCGCAACGTGAGTAGGCGTATAGAACGCTCCCCCTGCGTATGCGTTCGGTAGTAGTCCGCCAGTTGATGTATAGTTATCGCGGAGAAACTGGACGTCTTCCTCCGTAATGTCAACGCGTGGCTTCGCAACAATCGCCATACTGCGTACATTTCCGTCCCATCTAGCGCGCGACGCTTTGCCCATTACGCCGCCTCCCTTACGTTATCATCCGCGCTCTCTACCGTAATCTCATTCACCGCGCTCATATCCGCCAGCCAACGCGCCCCAATCCCGCATTTCTGCGTAAACGGCTCCGTAAGCTCCCCGTCCGTTTCCCGCAGATTATACGTAACGACCGCGCCTGCCGCTGTATCCCGCTTATAACGGACAGCCCGCGCCTTATTGCGTATCTTAGCGCCAGCATCGACCGCGTTATTCTCGCCCGGCGAACGCTTCCTCCGCCCGGCTCCCGTACGACTATTGCGCCCATCAGCCGCCAATACAACGCCGGCCCCTTGCGGATCATCGTCCCGTATCGGAGTCTCACCGCGCATATTCGTGGCTTCGCTACCGCGCCGGCCCTCGCGCCTACGTTCGAGCTGCGTATCCGAGTATATCGGATATTCGTTGTGCTGCGCTTTGTGCGCGTCCTCGTCCGCGAGCTCATCGTAGAGCACAACGTTAGTCAGGCGGTCCATAAGCGCGGTACTCGCGGATACCGGAGTCGGCCGCTGCCCGGGACAGCCCTTCGCGTACCAGGCGTCAAGCGCGTATTGGTTAAACTCGCCGTGATCGCGGTAATAGGCGACCTGAATCGCAGCGACAACGAGCATACGCGTCTCGCGGTCGCGGATATCGTAAGTCGCGCCGTTATATGCGTAAGGTATCGGCGGGGCCGCGTCCGCTTTGAATAACGCTCTCATCGCGGATTCTAGCGCTTCAATAGCGGCGGTCGTGCGTTCGATGTACGTTTGTTCTGCTTTAGGCTGCATCAATTGCGCCAGCTCCTTCCGTGTTTAAACGTGCGTTTGCGATGTCTACGTGTGCCGGCAACATGTCGATGCCTACGTAATTAAATCCGTCCTGGGCCGCAGCTACTAGCGTTGTGCCGGAGCCGGAGAACGGGTCGAGTACCGTACCACCTGGCGGAGTGACTAGCGTAATCAGCCACGACATGAGCGCGACAGGCTTAACGGTCGGATGCGTGTTCGGGACGGGACTATGCGAACCATTCACGCAGGAATTGCGGTCGCGCTTCGACGCCTTCTTCGAGAGTTCCGCAGGGCTGACGTTAAAGTACGGAGAGTAGAACGCGCCGTTATCGGCTGTCACGCAATTTGCCGGGAAGCGTCCGGCTTCGTCCGGAGTATAAGCGACACGTTCGCGCTGGCCGAACGTATTAACCGTCGGGCTGCCTTCGTCACCTGTAACGCCGTATTCCGTGCGGTCCCCGTCGGTGCGACCAATCCGGCAGCCTGCGATATTAATAGCGCCGGTTCCGTACTTTTCGACCGTTTCCGCGACGGTTCCAGCGAGAGGTTTACGCGCGACGATAATCGGTTCGTGTGCGGGCTTGAGTGCGGTTCCCCATCCGTCCCATTTGCGGGCGAGTTCGGTTGCGGGTGCGGTGATGTCTCCGGACTGGCCGGAATAGTCCCCGTAGGCGTTCGTGCTAATTGCCGTTGATCGTTTAGCGGCCACAGAGTCAAATCCTACTACCTTTCGCTCAGCCCCTGCAGCCTTGTCTATTGCTTTTCCTACGTCCATACTCTTCGGGAATCCGTTAAAGTACAGCCACTCGATAACATCGCGTATCTCAAACCCGCCAAGCCGCAGCGCAATCGTCATTAAATCCTGCGTACGAGTTCCCGCAAAAACCAGCGCGTGACCGCCCGGCTTAAGTACGCGGAGCACCTCGCGCCATAAATCCGGATGAGGCACGAACGAGTCCCAAGCTTTCCCCATAAAACCGCCGTGTCCGTGATCGTACGGTTCACCCGCTAGCCACTTCGTTAACACTTCGCTAATGTCCGGTTCCTTCGATAATCCGTATGGAGGATCGCACACGACGCTATCAAAGAACGCGTCAGGATAGCCGCGCAATACCTCCGCGCTGTCCCCGCATAAAACTACGTTAATCTCCATCAAATTCAGCGCCCCTTTAGTTGGTATATTCGTAGTGTCCGTGTGAAACGACGTCCGGTCCCGGCGGGTCTTGGAACACCTGTACTCCGAGCCCTTCATACTTGTGTGCGTCCTTTACGTAGTGCACCTCTCCGACCTTGTACCAGTTCCATTCCTCTGCTTTTGTGACTTTAATCTTATTCATGCTGCCCCTCCTCTTGTTTTTGTTCGTCAATTAGGTTTGCCACTTGCAGAACATCGTCTGACAAGGACAGTGCGGCATATCCGGCGCTCAGCCAGGGTCCGCCTATCAGCAAGTGTGTGACTTTTCGTTGGCACGACCTGCCTGTGTATGAACCTTTTTGTGCGTCATATTCCCGGAGCCATAGAAAGTCCCCCACACGGAAGTCCCGGTCTAGCCGACGCAGCTCCACTACTTTTCGCATACTCAAGTCCGGAGACACGACTGCTTCATAATGCTCCGGCCAGGTCTTGAGTGAGTGCACCCGATGTACTCCCCAGTCCGTACGGATCTCCACCGCAGGTTTTAAGTTATCCATTAAGCCGCCTCCTCTTCCGTAGTTTCTTCGTCCAGATCGTAGCTAACCGTAATCTCGCCGTACTCCCACCGCTTATACACCGCCGCTATTTTATCCGCAGCCTCACCGTAGAGCTTAGCGGCCGCCTGCTGCGTTATGCCCATAATAGAAGCCGCGTCTTTCTGCGTCATATCCGCGCCGCTGACCCACGCGAGTGCTTCCGCCTGGCGCGGCGACAATTCCGCTGAGTTAATCGCGCTATGCAAGTCGATGAGCGTGTCCGCTGCGTTATAGTCTCCGGTGAATCGTGCGCTGCTTACGTGGTGGCGATCGCGGAGGAGCTTACGTACGCCCTCTGCGTCGGATAACGTGTATTTAACTTCGTATGTGCGTGCGCCTTTGTCTACGTCGATTTTTACACTTCCGATAATAATCCGCTCCCTTATAACGGTCAGGCCGGCGCAGGATTACCGCAGCCCCGCGCCAGTGCTGCCGCTTATTATGAAATATTCTAACGCTGAAACCTGCGAATACTATAGCGCAATTGTCCGCTTAAGATGCGATTTCTCGCATTAATTCCGTTTCCGCCTGCACATACTCGTCTTCGCAGCGTCCGTCATGCGTTTTATATCCGCCAGCGAACGACGTACACGCGTCGCCTACGTAAATCTCGCCGTCACACCATGCGCAGTAAGCGGAGACGCGCGGTTCATCCGGCGGCTGGAAGCGTTCGTCCATCGGGCTCCACATTACGCAGTCTCCCGTAAATCTTCCGCCAAGGCTGCGTTAAGTTGCTCCGCCAGCGCGACTCCGATCACGTAGGAGACGCGCGATGCGACTCCGTTTCCGACAATGCGATATTGCGCGGATAGCGAAATTGTGTCCGGCAGCACGTACGTATCAGGTACGGATTGTATGCGCAGGCATTCGCGGACGGTGAAACGGCGCGGTCTATCTTGCGGGAACTCCGCGAAATTCTCAACCTTCGCACGCACTATTCTGGCTGGCTTGTCTGGGGAGTCGTTGTATCCTTGCTGATGCGCTTTTGCGTGAGAAAATTGGGCCTCTGTAATAGGGTACTCAATGTGATTGCGTTGGACAGACTCCTGCGTATGCTTCTGATCATATGGCTCCGGCAAGTCACCGATCACATCGCGCAGCACTTGCGTCCGGTATTCCTCTGCGCCAGGCTCCGGAAACTCAAACGTAAATCCGATATCCTTACGCACGCCGACGATAAACACGCGTTCCCTCTTCTGCGCGACGCCGTAGTCCCAAGCGTTGATTAAACGCCACGTAACCGCGTAGCCGATCAGGTCAAACTCAGCGAGTAGAGCGTCGAACGTTGGGCGGTGCCTCTTCGTGATCAACCCCTTAACGTTCTCGAATACGAAGGCTTTCGGCTGCTTGCGTTCGATTATCCGCAGGTATGTCCAGACGAGTTTACCGCGCTCGCCATCTTCGCCAGCACCTGCGCCAGCAACGCTATAGTCCTGACATGGCGGGCCACCTGCGATGATGTCCGCGTCCGGTATCCGTGCCTGCAGCGCCTCGTCCGTAATGTCTCCGCAGATTACGTGGTCGCCGATGTTATAGGCGTACGCTTCTGCCGCGCGCTTATCGAAGTCGTTCGCGAAGGTGATATCGTAGCCTGCCGCTTGCAATCCGACCGCCATTAAGCCGCCTCCGCAGAATAACTCGGCTACCGTTAAGCCGTTCGTGGGAAGGCGTGGTGTTACGTTATAGTTGCGTATGGTTACCGTCTCCTTTTCGCTGATATATACGAGTCCGTTCGGAGCGCCTTTCGCCCACTGCGTTAATACAGCGGAGGAAGGAGCGTCCATTGAGGCTATCGGATGCTTGCGAATGTACTCCGCGTAACCTCCGGCGGCCATTTTCTGCGCTACCGCTGTGCTAAGCGGCTTCGGGTAGTGATTCGCAATCACCAGCGCTCACCTCCGTTTTAATTGCCGCTAAGAATCCCGCGTTATATCCGATATCCCGTCCGGCTAAGTAACCGCTATCGTACGCATTGGCGACGGCCTTCGCGATAACCACGTCGTATATTACGCGCTCGGCTTCGCTCATCACGCCGCCTCCGAGGAGGAGCGCAGCGACTCCATAATCTCGTCAATCTGCGCATAGAGCTCCGCCAGCCCCGCGTCATTCGTTACGGTAAAATCAGCCGCGTATCCGTCGAGCGCCGTTTCCGTTCCGTGGAACAACTCCGCGTATTCGAACGTGTCCCCCGAGTTGACTGCGCGTTCGATGCGTAGGCCGTCCGGTGCATCTACGCGAATTAGGACGTAAGAGCGTGCGGCGAGCGCTTCGGCCTCGTTTAACTGCCTGCAATCCGTTACCACAGCGCGGAATGGCGCGGTAGGAATGTGCGGAGCGTGTTCCCGCAATGAAGCGTTACAAGCTGCGCGATCCCCCGCGCGCCAATCGATAGTGGCGAGACACTTGCGTATCCAAATTCCGTCCTCTACCGTTCTGCACGCCTGGCCGAACGTTTGATAGAGCGCACGCGGCTTCGTACCGGGCGCAGGCTCTCCGAAGAGTTCGTGTGCATAGCGCTTAAGCTCGTCGCCGAACGCAAACCGTGTGTATCCGTATTTTTCCGCGAGGTAATCGCCAACCGTATCCTTCCCGCTGCGAAGGCGTCCCAAAAGCGCGATGTTAGGCAACGTCATTCAACGCTCACCTCCGGAAGTAAAATCGCGACCATCTTGCGGAACTCGCCGGCGGGATGCCATACGCTATCCTCGTCTTGACCGCAGAGCCGGCGGACTTTACGGCCGTTCGACCACACGTTGAGTACGTCGATCTCAGCGTCAAGCGGCAGCGCGTTAAGCATCGCGATTACTTCGTTGATCGGGCGCTTCATATTACGCAGCCCCTTTCAGCGCGGAGGAAGCAGCGGATTGTCCGCCGTCCTCCCGTGAGTCATCCGTAATACGCAGGGGCTTACCGAGTTGTGAGTTAGCGAATTTCAGCGATAATTTATCGCGGTCACTTACGATATCATTCACAATCGTAAATGACGCGGACTTACCGGTCACAATGTCACCTACGCGAACCTCCGTTGGCCCCGGCGCGTTCAGATACTCCGCAGGGACCGCTAGGCCGAGTGCTCTCCGAAGGCTAATCGCGCGACCGATTGCCGCATTGAACGTTTCGCCCGGAGCACAACGCGCTTTACCACGATAGAATACTCGTTGACTACTGATGCCTTTGATCAGCGCAACGACCGTTCTCTTCTCGCGATTAACGATAAACTCGCAGGTGTCCGTTATGACCACTCCGCCACCTTCCGTAAACCATAAGCTCGGCGAATAGCCTTCCCGGCTCGGATAGTTGCGGTTAAGAAGCGCTTCGACGTCAGCCTTCGCACGCTCAACGATTTCGTCGCGAGTCTCTTGAGGCGATAGTGCCGCCTCTTTAACGGCCGCGGACTTCATAACGCCGAGCCCCGCGAACGACGGTAACGTAGTATCAACGGGACCGGACGCGACTTTGCGCTCAGTCAGCGCCTTAATCGCAGATTCTAACGTGGTGATCTTCGCCTCGGCCTGCGTGAGTCGGAGCACGAGGCTGGCAACGTTGGCGACCGCTTGGGACTCGGCGGGCTGATCGGAGAGTAAAGGCGTAGGGGCGGCGGAGGCAGCCGGTTCGAGTACGGCGTACTTACCGTTAGGGTATGTCCCGTAGCAGCCGTCGAGGAAGCAGATCCCGTCGTCCTCAATGATTGCGGATTCATGCACGGTAGCGGCCTGCCCTACGTTAAACACGAGGTTTCCCTTCGTAATAATCACGCGCTCGCCTACCGCAGCCTTACGGTCGACCATTCGATATGCGCGGCTAACTCCGTCCTTATCGTCGATGCGGATAATATCGGAGGCTTCGAGAACAACGTACTCATCTGCGGGAAGATTGAGCGTAGAGCCATCGCCCCACTTACCGTCCGTATCTACGAGACCGTACGATGATAGGCGCGTTACCGTGTGGATTCCGCCTGCTCTACGCTCCCCGAAGCGGATATCCGAGGTGACCTTAATCCGCTCGCCTACGATCGCCTTCCGCTTAACTTCGCGATATTCACGTAGGACGCCGCCGAGTGATTCGTCGGGGAGGACGGTGATAGGCGCAGAGTCGGCTTCGTCCGGGACGATTACGCAGTCTTTGAGTTGCACGTACCCTTCGTTTCCGTTCGGAGTTTTCCCGCAGATTCGGTATCCTGCGTAGCTGCAGACGTGACCGTCAATTTCAAAAATCTGACCGACCTTATCCGCATACCAAAACGTCTCTTTCTGCGCGCCTGTGATCTTAATTTTCATTAATAATCGTCTCCCTTATCGTTTAATTTACGTACTCCCACCGTTCGCACCGTTGGCGCGGTTTGCGCGGCGGGTTTGTTGCGTCAGGAAAGGCGTTTGTACCGGACGTAGGATTGCCCGTTTCCTGCGTCCCCGTTACGTCTTTCTCCGTTAATAGTCGTCCTGTGCGTCAATTAGCGCCATTGTTGCCGCGTCATCCAGCGTAGCGATTAACGCACGCCGCTCCGTATAGTTGACGCCGGATACCGCGCTGTACGTATCTTCCGCGAGTCGTCCCGGTCCAAGTGCCGCCAGTACAACGCCTGTTACGTGGCCGGCCCGCGCCAGGCGAGCGTAGTGTTCGAGCGTGTCGGCGACTGCGTTAGGGAACGGGATGATTTCGGCTGACATTAGCGTGCCTCCTTTTGCGCTGCAAGTTCGTTATACTCCGCGATCCATTCGTCGGGTATCGGCAACCATGCGTCCATATAACGCTGAACAGCGTCCTTGATCTCGCACATCCGCTGTGCCTTCGAGATGTAACGCGGCTTTAATCCTAGCGGTGGTTTAACGCGTGCTCCGTTCATCCGTACGCCTCCTTTACGTTAGTATTGCGAATAGTCCGTACCAAAACGCCAAGCATACGATAATTACGATGGCCCATACGATGATGAATTCGTAGTTAGGGCGTTTCATACGCTGACTCCCGTATGTCCGAACCCGCCAACTCCGCGCGTAGTCTCGGTTAACTCCGCAGCCTCTACGAAGTTAACGCGCGGATACGGAATAACGAATGCTTGCGCCACTTTATCGCCTTTCCGCACGATGTACTCTCCGCCCAACAAGTTCACGCCGACCGCCTCTTCTCCGTTTAGGAACGTCGGCCATTCGCAGTACTCGTCGATTGAAAGCGCTGGCCGCGTATTATCGAACATCATCGCAACTTCCCCGCGATAATCCGAATCAATTACGCCGATTCCGTTAGGCTGCCGCAGCTTTGTCTTAAGCGCGATCCCTGACCGCGTACACACGAGCATTACGTAGCCCGGCGGAATCTCAAACGCAAGGCCGAGCGGTACTTTAGCGGTCTCACCTGGCGCTATAATCACGTCTTCCACCGCAACCAAATCGAAGCCAGCCGCTAAGTCCGTTGCATATTGCGGTATTACTGCGTCCGGATGCAGACGCTTAATATTTACGTTAATTCCGTTTTCCACGCGCTCACCTCTCCGTAATTGTTCGATTAACTCCGTCCGCCGCCGTCTGCGATCCGCCATGATGTCTGCCTGCTTGCGGTCAGGGACGCGGCGGGCTCCGTTAAAGAGCGGTTCGCTCATAACAGCGCCACGACTAGCGCCCGCACCGCAATGGCCCCGGCGATGACTACGAATAAGGCCGCCCAATCACGCGCTGATTCTTCCGCCGCTGCGCGACGTTCATCGACCGGCTTAACGCGGTAGCCGCGCGGCGTGCGTTCGATATCATACGTTGTCATAGCGTTAGCCTCCTTTACCATTCGAGCGTGTCCGCGTGCTGCGCCAGTTGTCCCCGGAAGTTAACGGTCAATTCGCAAACCTGCGCGTACGGCTCGCTGCGGAAGTGTTCGATATACGGTGCGAATCCGGACTTGCTAACGTTCTGCAGATCGCATTGTTCCGTATGGCCTTCGAGAATAACGGTGCAATCGTCGTGGATTCTAGTAAGAAGTTTTTTCAACTCCCCGCGAGTAAAGTTCTGCGACTCTCCGATGATGACCGTTTTCCCTTTAATGTTCGTACCACGAGCGAAGATGTGGCTCATCGGGTATACCCACGCTGTTCCGCGCTTCAATGCCTCCGCATTCTCCGGATCGAATATCGCTTTCGCCGGGTCCTCGCCGATCTCGTACAGCGCGTCATGCAACGGAGTGACGTATGCGGATTCCTTCTCGCGCTGATTGCCCGGACGGAATCCCATGCGGCCCTCCTCAACCGGACTGAACACGTAGACTAACGGTTTGCCGAGGAGCTTGGCGGCCGCTACAGCGAGCGTTGTCTTACCGGTGCCGGACCGCGCATTGACTAGCGTTAGTTGGCGGTCGAATATCGAGTTTACGTAAATGCGCTGTTCGTCCGTCAGCTTATCGGCGAATCCGAAGAACATCGAATCTTTCGGTAGTGGCATACGTTGGCCTCCTCGTTTAATCTGCGTTCTGCGTACGTTCCTCGATTACGAATATTGCGCCGCGCTGCTCAACGATATCGTATTTCTGCGCGTCGATAACGCTGCCCGGCCGGAGTGTGACTTCGTGGCGGACCGCTACCGGCTCCGGGTACACAGCGCTGAACACTACGCCGAGCAGTCCGACCAACGCCAGCAGCGTGAATATTACGCCCATTCCGTACTCTTTCGTGGACCAACCCATTACCGCGAGCATTCCGAAAAGTAAGAAGATCACGCTGCCGACAACGATAGTAAACACGTCGTAAGTAACTCCGCCGCCATACGTATTCAGTACGTCCATTAAGCGGCCTCCTTCGCTTCTGCAGCGCTGTAGTCAACGTCGGTGTCGTCAGTGACTTTGTACTGCTTATCCGCAGCCCAACCGAAAAATCCGACGAGGTTAGCCGCGTAGTTACCATAATACTCACCGTCTTTATCGGGAAGCATCCGCTCGATTGTCTTAACGCCCACGAAATCGCCTTTTAGCGTGTGCAGATTAACGCGTGCTCCTACTGCGGGTTCCGGTTGCGGCGCGTCCGTATATTCGCTAGGCACCGTTAATCCGAGCGCTTTCCGCAGCGCGATCGCTTTGCCGATTTCCGCGTGGAATACGTCGGCTGGCGAACACTTAGCGTAGGCTCTAGCGAGTTTCCTACCGCTATGGCTGCCGATGATTTCGCAGACGACCGTACGCTTATCGCGATTAACGCGGAATCTAACGTTATAGAGCCTGCGGTAGAAGTCGTTACCGAACGGCAGCACCTCCGTTTGATTCTTACCGTTCGCGGTTAACTCCGCAACGTCAGCGGTCGCCTTTGCGATAACCTGTGCGCGTGTAATCGGCGCGAGCTGCGCGGGGCTCTCCTGCGTAATCTGCGCTTCCAAACCCGGCAGGATCGCGCGAATGGCTGCGGCGTTGTCCGCGACAAACTGGCGGAAGGCGGCGAAGAGGGGATCGGTGGATAACGCGGGCGTTACCGGTTCGAGAACGACGTACTCAATTCCGTACATACTTGAGCTATACGAGATTAACCCGGCAAACGCACGCTCCCTGACGGACCAAATGTCCCCCTGCGCATCCGCGTGTTCAACCGTGAGCTCATCGCCGACACGTAGTCCGACGTTGTGAACGCCTACGATCTTAATCCGTTCTCCCACCGCTGCCTTACGTTTAACTTCGCGATAATTTTGCGTTTGTTTGACGCTAGTCATATTTATCGTTGCCTCCTTCGTAGTTGAGCGCTCGGTTAACGTGTCTCTCGCGCCCTATACCGTATTAATCGTAGTCGTCCGGAGCTCCCGCACCTTATAGCGGAACTTTATATAAAAAAAACGGAGAGTCGGCGAAATTAATCGCTAACCCTCCGCTTCGTCTCCGTATAATGCGCTGATTCCGACTGCCCCGATATTTGAGCGTAAGATCACGCTCGGCCTCAACGTAGTGCCCGTCTACGATAACGTCGCAGAGTTCCACTAATTCCCGTAGGTCAGGCCGCTTAAGTAACGTCTCATACACATATCCCGTATACGCCCACACGTTGCGGTCCGGACAGACGGCGCGGAATCTACGCACAAACTCCGCACAGGCCGCCGCTGAGAAGAACGGATCGCCGCCGCACAGCGTTATTCCGTCAAGCAGCGGATTAGCCGCGACTTCCGCGATTAAAACGTCCTGCAGCGCGGGCGTAAACGGACGGCCGTACGCGAAGTCCTGCGCCGCTACGTTATGGCAGCCGGGGCAAGCGTGACGGCAACCGCTGATGTAAAATACCGCGCGCATCCCATCTCCCTCCGTGATTGACTCCGCACAGTAGCCGGCGAGATTCATACGTGCCGTACGCGGTCCTCAACCTCCGCCTGCTTAGCCGGATTGAATCGCGTTTTGTAATCGCCTGTTAAGTAGCCGGTCACGCGGCGGATACGCGACATCGGGACGACGCGGTCCTCAACGCCGCATGACGGACACTCTGCGCCGATGATTCCTTCGTAGCCGCACGCCGGGCAGCGGTCAATCGGATGGTTAACGCTGAAATAGCCGATATCCTGCGAGAGTGCGTATTGGACCGTCCGCATAAAGGCGCGCGGATTATTGCGTGCGTTACCGTCGAGCTCTACGTATGAGATTGCGCCCGCATTACATAGCGCATGGAACGGCGCTTCGAGTTCGATTTTACGCGCGGCTGTGATCGGATAATATACGGGAGTGTGGAATGAGTTCGTATAATAATCGCGGTCGGTTACGCCGGGGATAGTACCGAACTCTGCGCGGTCAATCTTCGTAAACTTACCCGCGAGTCCTTCGGCAGGCGTCGCGAACAGCGTAATGTTCAGTCCGTACGCCTCCGACGCGTCATCGCAAAACTCACGCATTCTGGCGATAACTTCGTGCGCCACCGCGTAGACTTCCGCGCTCTCTCCGTGATGCTTACCGTAAAGCGCCGTCATACACTCCGCTAATCCGATAAAGCCGAGCGCGAGCGTTCCGTGCTTAATGAGATCGCGCACATTATCGTCCGGATCGAGCGCTTCTCCGCCTTCCCATACGCCCTCACGCATCATGAAATCGGAGGCTCGCGCCGGCTGCTGCGCTTGGATTCCGTAACGGTGGATAAGGCCGCGCACAGCTACGTCCATATAGCGGTCAAGTTCGGAGAGGAACCCGTTCATGGCCGCTTGTTCACCGCGTGCGCCCGTTACGATTCCGTATTCGAGTCCGAGCCGTACGAGATTCAGCGTATTGAACGAGAGATTACCCTTACCGGATTGGTGATTGCGGCCGAAGCGGTCGGCGATCGTACGCGTCCGGCAACCCATCGTCGCGATAATCGTATTCGGGTCCGCTGGGTCGTAATACTGCAGATTATACGGAGCGTCCACGTTAACGAAGTTCGGGTACATTCTCCGCGCGCTGCATTCGACGGCCCGTACGAAGATATCGTAATTGGGGTCGCCGGGCTCCTGGTTAACGCCGCGCTTACACTGCAGAATCTGCTGCGGAAATATTGGCGTTTCCCCTGCGCCGAGCCCGGCAATGGCCGCGTCCAGCAGCGCGAACGAAACCATGCGGCCCTCCGTCGACGTACACATTCCGTAGTTAAGCGAGGTAAATGGAATCTGTCCGCCGGCCCGCGAGCTCATCGTATTCAAATTGTGGATCAGCGATTCGGCCGCTTGATACGTTTCGGCCTCCGTCTCGGCCCGCGCGTATTCGTATGAACGCGGAAACACTTGCGTCAGGTCGCGGTTATCGAGGAATAACTCCGCGTCGGCTACGTGGGTATTTTCGTGGAAATAGCGCTGAGCCTTGCGGAAGTGTTTAACGAAGGACTTGCGGACGTACGGCGCGAGGTCCCAATCGATTTTATTACCGCTGACACCGCCGTATTGTGCGTTCTGCTGCGATTGGAATATGATCGCTACGAGCGCCATCGCGGTCATAATCGAATTAGGATGGCGGACGGAACCGCTGCCCGTATTGAATCCGTTAGCGAGCAGACGGTCGAACGGAATGAATATACAATTCGTTGTGCCGAGCGCGTATTGATCGAGGTCGTGTACGTAAACGTGTCCGCTGTCAATCGCGCTGACCAATTCCGCCGGCATTACGGATTCACGCGCGTACCACTTCGAATACTCCGATCCAAACTTCGACATCTTACCGCTGAAAGAATCTCCGTTAAGGTTAGCGTTTTCCTTGAGGATTTCCGCATCCTGTGCGTGGATAATACGTTCACCAATCTCGTGTAAATGCGTAGTCAAATATGCGGCCTCCTATTCGTTAAGGTGCGCGGTCGTCTCGTCATACCTGCGCCGCGCATCCGTTAGTTTTCGTTCTAAGTCCGTAAGTAAAGCGCCGTAAACCGCGAGGCTACGTTCGAGCTCCGCGATTTCGGCGAGTTGTGCCTGCGCTAGTTGCGTTGTGAGGCGGTCCGGCTGCGTCATGTCTCGAAGTCTTCCGCAGCGAAGGCGCTTATTAGTTCCGGATACTCGTAGTTGCAGTCGTCGAATATACGGTCTCGCGCATCATCCGTTAGCATTCTACGGTCAACTCTCGCGAAGTTGTATCGCGTAATCAGCCCGTATAATATCTCCGGAGTTTCGTGCGAATCATCCGAAGCAACTTGCCCCACGCTCACTCCGTTAACGTAGAACGCGGTCCCGTCGTCATACCCCGTTTCAATTACGGTTAACACATCCGTCTTCATGCCGCAATCCCTCCGATTTCATCGATCATATTTTCGCGCAGTAAATACGATAGGCCAACCGCGCATGCGTCCGCGTCATCGTATCCCGTCCGCCACTTATACCCGTCCGCCAAGCGCAGATACTTCCGTACGCCTTCCGCTACTTCCGGCTTCTCCGCTTTACCGCTGCCAGCAACGTATTTCTTAACCGACGTCGGGCTCAGCGCGGGTTTCAAGTCCTCCGCCTGGTATCCGTACGCCGCTAACGCTTTGTCTGCCGCTGCCCATGCGCTGAATATCGTTTGCGTCGCGCGCTTGTTCCGGCCGGACGTAAAGTCTTCGCGGACTACGATGTCAAACGGGCGGTGTTCGCGGAGGAAGGCGGCTACAAACGTCTCGACCGTGTAATTGCGCACTGCATCCGTATCGGCCGTCGATGTCGCAACGGAGGAGCACGCGATTAAGTGCGGCGTGCGCCCCCGGACTTCTAGCGCAGCAATGCCGGGACTTAGCGATAAGTCGAGCGCTAGGATGCGGAAGTTAAACTCCGTCTTCTTTACGATCGCTTCCGCCTCCTTCCGCTTTAAATCCGAGAATAAACGCTGCGATTACAAACGCCGCGAAGACAACGCGGGCATAGATGGGGCCGGACGTTAAGCCGGACGCAGCGACTACGAGGCCCAATCCGATAGCTCCGCACAGGCCGACGTAAAAGACTCCGTTAATTATCCGTTTCAACATCCGCGTCACCTCCTTCCGCTATCAGCGCAATGATCCGCGCAGCCGATTCGTCAAGTAACGCCAGCAACTCCGCCGTAGACGTCAGGCGGTCGAACGGTTCAATCGCGGTCATCAGCGCGTCAATCTGCGTAAACGTCTCCGCGCTGAGTAGTTCATCCGCCGGCTTATCCGTAAGCTCCTCCGCCAATGAGCCGAGTGCTCCGAACGTGATTAATTCGCGTAGTAGTTGCGTGTTTATAGCGCTCATATTTACGCCGCCTCCTTCGCTGACTCTTCGTATCTAATCCGCTGAATCTCCGTGAGCGCTTCGATTGGTCCGCGTTTCTTCCAATCCGGCAGGCTCGACCGGTTAATCGCGCTGACTTTCCGTTCAATGACTGCGATTTCCTCTTCCGTTAAGGACAGCGCACACGCACGCTTGAAATTGTTAAACGTGAAATTTTCGATATCGAGAGGCGGCGGCGTCTTCTCGCTGACCGCGTGAACAATGTCCGCGAATCCATCGAATACCTCTGCGCGCATCTCGGCCGTAATATACAGGCCGTACGCCTTGATGTCCGGAGTCTTAACGAAGTCCTCGGCGGTCATTTCCCACGCCTTTTTAGCGCAGTTAACGTAGAGGATCACGTAATAATCGACGCTGTACATTTGCGAGTAACAGACCGTTTGCTTAACGTGCTTCTCGTCCGGACCGTTGCGCGTCGAGTATTCGGACGTTTTGGCCGACGTAGTTTGCTTCGATTTAACTTCGAGGCCGACGCGCAGCACCTCGCCGTCATCCGTCCGATACAACATAATTCCGTCGCAGAATCCGAATAGCGAGAAGACAGCGCCATTATGCGTAATCTGCGTAAGGCCAGGCGCGAACTGTTCGAAGCGCGGCTCTCCCTGCGTGTTCCGTTCGAAGACAAAGCGCGGTTGCTCACCGGTGGCCTTTGCGTAGTATTTCTCCGCGAATAAGATATCGCGCTGTATCATATCGCCGACCTGCGTTCCCAAACGAGTCCAGCGACCTTTATGCGGAGATTGTACGGATACGTCCTTCTTCGCGCCGAGCGCCTTTTCGTAGAGTGATCGCGGACATGCGCCGGCTGCCGACGGAGAGAAGTACGGAACATTACGCGGCGGCCATACCTTGCGTGATTTATCCGTGAGGACAGCGGCGTACCATGCGTGTAGCTGCGCGTCGAGTGCGTCGTCATACGTTTCCGGTGCGGAATGCCAGGCGTTGAGATATGCGGTGAAGTCTTGCGCGATTTGATTAGCGATTGATTGCGTAATATTAAGCCGCCTCCTTCGTAATTAGCGCCCAGCCATACGCTGAACCTTTCTTCGTTTCTTCTAGCGTCCGGCTTGCGAGTTGCAGTCCGTTAATCATCGCGAACACGTCCGACATGTACAGCGGATAACGGTTGCCGTCCGCATCCTCAACGATAAGGCCGGCGCTGGACCGCGAGCTGAACCAATCAACGACGGTGAAATCTCCGGTAATCTGATGTTTATCGCGTGTTACCTCCACGCCCCACTCACTACATTCATTACAGTAGCGGTAATGGAGCTGTGAAAGGTCTGCGCCACATGTCGGACATTGTACGGCTTTTATCTTGCTACTCTTCGCCATTCCTACGCAGCCCCTTCCGTTCTCTTAATCGTCCGTACAATTGCGCCCGGCGGCGTATACTTTAGCGGACGTTCCTCCGAGTCAATAACGACGTTCCTATACGCAATCCCCGCCGTGTCCGCTTTCTGTCGGAGAGCCGCGTAAACCTGCAGCGTAGCCTCTACGTCATTCATCGCGCGGTGGTGTCCGTTGAGCGGTACGTTGTATCTAGCGCAGACGTCAGCGAGCTTAGCGCTTTCGTCCGGATCGACTAGGCGGGACATGGCGCGAGTGCAGGCAAAATACCACGGCTTATAGTAGCGTGATATGAATGCGAAATCGAACGAGACATTATGCGCCACTATGTAGCTCCCGTGAGCAAAGTGTACGGCCGACTCCACCGCGTTAAACTCATCGGGAGCTCCATGCAAGTCTTCTGTGCGAATCCCGGTCAACTCCGTTATCTCTGGCGGAATTACAGCAAACTCCGCTGGACTGCCGGAACGTTTACGCGGCGTATTACGAGAGTAGCCGAGCGCTACGTACGTTTGAAACCGTCCGATTTCGCGGATACTACCGTCCGCTGAGACCTCCGCTCGGATAGCGGCGATCTCCGTAATGTGATCCGTAGTGTGATCGAGGCCGGTCGTTTCAACGTCGATTACCGTGATGATTTCGTTAGCTGCGTTCATACTTCGTCACCTCCACGTTTATTAAGCGCTCGACCAAGTCACCGAGCCCTGCGTAATCCACACGATAGTCCGCGCAAAATATCGCCGCAGCTTCTTCGGGTTCATCCGGTAAATCTCCGTTCTCAACCGCGCAGCTTACGTATTGGCGGATGGCTGCGTGGAGGTCGGCGTAATCGTCTTCGGTGAGTTGCATCATACGTAAACCTCCCCGTATCTATTCGCAAACTCCGGCAGGGGCCGGTTATTCACGTAATCCCATTCGTGCGCTTTATACTCGAACATCCAGCGCTTTTGTATCGCAACGTCCGTCACTAGCGGCAGGCTTAGCGTAGTCGTCTGCGTCATTACGTCGTTAATTAACGCGATCGTCTCCGGCGTTACTTGTTCGTCCGGAACGCTTACGAGCGCTTCGTCGTGAATGGACGCGTTAAACTCCCATCCGCGTTCTCGACAAATCTGCGCCAATCGTATTCCTATGCTCTTAAGGATGTCCGCGCCGGACCCTTGCACAACGGCATTGAATGACGCGCGCTCCCAATAACCTATGAGGCCGCGTTTCTCAGAGAGTACGTCAATCTCCGCCTGCAGAGCGTTGAGTCTGCTGTTATCCGCCGGAGTCAAAACGGACTTACTACGTAGCTGTTTTCGCTCAGTATATAAGCGGATTAAGCGCTGTTCGTTCTTGCCGGCCGCTGCTGCGGTGGACTTATAATCCGGGAATCGACGTTTCCGTCCGGATAGCGTTTCGACATACCCGTGCTGGCGCATGAACTCGCGAATATCGGCCACCATCGTTTTAAACGACGGAAACGTAGCGTCAAAGTTAGCGAAGAACATTTCCGCGACTTCCGCTGATACGTTCATTTTCTTCGCGAAGGCGGTCGGAGATTGATCGTATGATACCGCGAGCTGTCCGGTCTTCATCATCTTACGTGGCTGGAATGTGTGCGTCGGGTCGTACGCTTTATCTACGCAGAACTCCTCCGCGATATTGAACGTCATCATCGCCATCGTCGTATATAAGTCAACGCCGTCTACGAAGATTTGACGCATGGAGTTATCGCCGTATCGCGTATACATGATATGCGCCATGATGCGCGGCTCTATTTGTCCGAGGTCAGCGCCGACTAACGTAAACCCATCACGCGGTACGAATTGATTACGGACGCGATTGCCTGCGCCTTTTGACGGAAGGTTCTGAAGATTCTGGCCGCGTTTAACCTTGCGATTGTCGGCGATGAGCGTACGGACGATTGCGTGATAGTTGGCGTCAGTTATCGTCAGGCTCATTAGACATACGTCCTAACGCCGTAAGTCTCGTTCAAATGCCCACATATATCGTAGTAGTCTGATTCGGAAATGCCGCAGCTCTCCAAGAACTCTATGAAACTTTCACGCGCTGCATGTTTCGTTAGAGCGTACATTAGCTGGCTAAACACTTCGTTATTCACGCACTCGCCCCCGTTTCAAATTCCGCTAATATGTCGATAGGCCGTCCGCTGTACCCGCTCGAACTGTAGCGCCCGGTCGACGTTCCGCCGGACTTGAACTCCGAATGTACGCGGCCGTCCACTTCGATAATCGAATCCTTACCCGCGCTGCCTAACATCGGTTGAATGTACGTTGTCAGTAGTTTCTCGTACGCCGCAACGGTAGCCAGCGGCCGGAGCGCGTCCTCCTCCTCGTAATAAACGTCGAGGATCTCCGCCGCCGTACTCCGCGTCTTGCCGCGTTTAAACTGGCCGGTCCGGTCGCGTATGCCAAGGTGGTCGTAGATTAAGTACGCGAGGTGATTCCCGTTGGTTATCGTAAATTCCTCGACGAATGCCGGCGCGTGATCTACGTCAGGTGGCGCAAGCTCCTCGACCTCTAACTCCGCAAGTCTGGCGACCGCATTCGTATATTTCTTTAGCGTTGTTTTACCCGCCGTTTCACACTCCGCGATTATCGCGCGTTGTTTTTCCTGCGCTGCTCTATTCCGTTCGATGCGCGCCTGCTGCTTCGTACACCATTCCGCGATCTTTGCCGCGTTAAGTGTACGGTCCATCTTCCGAACGAACTCCGCGTCGATGTTATACGATGTGACCACGTCGGCCCGCGCCTTCTCAAGCAGCGGTTCAAACTCCGCCTCTAATTGCGCCAGGCCGTCGAGGTCAACTACGAAGCCGGACCGCGCTAAGAATACGTCGGTTTCCGGTAGCTTCGAGTCAATTTTCGCATAACATTCGAGCAGCTTGCCGGGTCCATCCGCCGAGGCCGCGCGCTTCATCTGCTCGAATTGCCACTCCGTAAACTTCCATCCGTACAGGACGTCCTTTATCGCATAGATTCCGACGAGTTCGATGCTGAACGGAGCCGGCGAACGGTTACCGAACATATCCTCGAACGTATAGATCGGCCCGTCAATACCGAAGAACCGGCCATACTTCGCGGTTAGCGGCTTCAAACCGTACGCCTCTTCATGTTCGTTGAGTAGGCGCATCGCGTCGAGCGAATCCCATACGCATCCTTGAATAACGTAGCCGTCCTTAATCGCGACGTGTAAGTCGTAGCGCGCCGATCCCATATGAAACGACTTGCCGTGCGCCGGCTGCGTGAGGTACGGGGCAATCGCGGCGAGAACCTTCGAACGCGTTAGCTGGCGGTCGGTTGATTTATGCGCGCTCAATTCGTCCAGGAACTCGAAACACGGCACCCCGCGCATGTCTACGTGACCATACGCAAGGTAATGGCCTTCGTCCAATAACGGTAGCCAAACGCTGTATCCGATCGAAACGTCAATGTACGTATCAACGCCGGTTCCCTCGAAGTCATTCGCGGTAAACGATTTAACGCCGAGCACCGCCCATCTATCCGGCCATTCACGCATCTGGCGGCGGCATTCCTCACGCAATCGCTCGACGAACGCCGGTAACTCCGCGTCATCCGTTACGATGTGAAAATTCGGCGGCTTCGTCCGCAACGTCTCCGCAATCCTTTCCGCACGTTCAGCGCGTTCCTTTTCCGCCGCCAACCGTTCGCCCGCTGCGATTACGTCCGCTTTCGTCACCGCCCCGCCGGACCGGAGCTTGGAAGTACCGGACGAGTAATTGCCCGCTTTACTCGTCCCCGCTGCTCCGGTCTTTACTGCGGCTCTTACGGTCTCTACGAGTTGGCGCTCGCGGTCCGTTAGTGACATGCGGCTGATACGTTCGATCGCTTCGGCATCCGTTTCCTCGGCGGCCTTCTTACGGCGTGTCGCTGACGCAACCCTTTCGGCGACGTCTTCCGGCGCTTCGGCTACGGTCGGGCTTCGTAAGTTGAGCGTTAGTTTAACGTCTATGTCCGCTCACTCCTTTCGTATGAGAATCGTTAGGCTGCGTCGTCGAAGCGCTGTTCGACCGGAGTTACTAGCTTGAACATATCTGTCTCCGCCCAATTTCCGCCGATTACTCCCGGAGCCTGTAAGCGGAACATTTCGTCAGATTCGTCCTTGTCTCCGAGCACAACGATGTCGCCTACGTTAATCTTATCGCCTACGCACAGTCCAGAGGTGCTCGTAACCTCTACGATATCTCCCGTTTTGTATTCGCCGACCTTACGTCCGATTGCGTTCCACTTCGCGATTTCCTGTAGAGCGAGAGCCGCTTCCTTCTCGGCTGCGGCGACTTCCTCTGCGGTCAGCACTTCGAATGCACATCCGTCGGCAAGGTACGTATGTCCGTCTGCTAACGCTTTTACCGTTCCGCTATCGTGATTCAGCCGCGCCAGTACTTCCGTTACTGTAGCGATAGTACCTACGGGCCAATTGCATTGACTGCGCGTAATCCGGATTTTATCACCGACATTGAACGCAGGCTTACGTTGTGCTAGAAACTCCGCTTCGGTCGCGGGCTCCGTCTGTCCAAGCGCCAGCAAGTTACCGATTTTACCGTCGGCTCTCTCCGCGTTAAACAGTCCGAATCCGTCCAGCTTCGTTACCTTAACGACGGAACCGACAGCGTAGTTATGAGTGCCTCCTTCACGTACGACCTTAACGTAATCCCCGACGGTCAGGCGCTCAGGCTCTTCGATAACTTGCGCTGTTACCGGTTCGAGGACGACGTACTCATCCGTAGCCACACACTCCGGGCCGCCTGCGTTGTCTACGATGAAAATATCACCGTCGCTATCTAACCGGACCACGTTAAATTCGTCACCGTTCTCGTAGTCACTCCAAGCACAAGCATTCACGATCCTAATACGCTCGCCCACGTCGGCCTTACGCTTGACTTCGACGTATACGACAGGCTGCGCGATAGGTTCGAGAACTACGTACTCCACGTAGCATACACACGCTCGGCCTTCGTTCATTCCCTGCGGATGCTTAACGAATACGTCACCGAAGCCGGCGGGCGCGTCTACTACGAACTCGTCTCTGTTTTCGTAGCGGCCATCGTGTTTACTAACAATACGGATGCGCTCGCCCTTCTCCGCCCAGCGTTTAACTTCGCGGTACTCGGCAGATGGCTCAGCGGTAACTTGCGCAACTTCCTCCGATACTTTCTCGTACACGTCGAACGCCAAGCCGTCCGTATCTAAATCGTCTCCGTCGTCATCCACGGTCTGTGCATCGCCGGCGAAGTCAATCTCGTCGACAAGATACGGCTTGCCTGACGTGAGGTAACTACGCGGTGCCTCCGGGAACACGATAACGTCACCTTCGCGAGC
>NZ_ASPS01000063.1:0-34630 GCF_000517865.1 Paenibacillus sp. FSL R7-269 | reverse complement strand
CAGCCGCCGGCGCCCCCGGCCGTGCCGCAGGCCACGGCCTCTCCGGCGCCGCCGGCACCGGCTGCCGCAGAGGCGCCGCAGCCGGAGGTCTCCGTCTATTTGTCGCGGAGCGGACAAATCGAGACCTTGCCGCTGGAGGAATACGTCAGCGGCGTACTGGCGGCCGAGATGCCGGCCGAATTTGAGCTCGAAGCGCTCAAGGCGCAGGCCGTAGCGGCCCGCACGTTCATTGCCCGCCGTCTGGCCGCCGGCGACCATAGCGGGGTACCCGTTCCCGAAGCAGATGTGAGCGATACGGTAAGCCATCAGGCTTACGTATCGAAGGCCGTGCTGGAACGGGACTGGGCGTCCGGCAGCAAGCGCGCCGGACTGGCGAAGATCCGCCGCGCGGCCCTGGAGACGCGTGGGACGATCATGACCTATCAGGGGCAGCCGATCACGGCTTCCTTCTTCGCCTCCAGCGGAGGGTATACCGAGAACTCCGAGGAGTACTGGAACGCTGCGGTCCCCTACCTGCGCAGTGTAGC
The DNA here is from genome assembly GCF_000517865.1 of Paenibacillus sp. FSL R7-269. Lineage (NCBI taxonomy): Bacteria > Bacillati > Bacillota > Bacilli > Caryophanales > Paenibacillaceae > Paenibacillus > Paenibacillus sp. FSL R7-269. The sequence continues at coordinate 34,103 of NZ_ASPS01000063.1, read as the reverse complement.
CAGCCCGTGGGAGCTGCGGATCACCCCGAACCTGGCGGTAACCTACACCTTCAGTAATTCGGAGCTGCGCAGCAAGCTGGGCCTTGGGACCAAGGACCTTCCGGTGTCTGCCAGTCTGGGAGCTTCGGGCAAGGCAATGCCGGTCTCCTCTCAATCCTCCACCAGCTTGCCAGCGGAGGTACTGTCGCTTACAGCCGGCCACCGGATCAAACAGATCTCTATCGGAGGAAAGGTGTTTACCGGGCGGGAAGTGAGAGAGAAGCTGGGGCTGCGCTCGAGCCAGTTCACTTGGAAGCGCCAAGCGGGGAAGGTACTGATCACCACGTATGGTAACGGGCATGGTGTCGGCATGAGCCAGTGGGGGGCGAACGGAATGGCGAAGCAGGGAAAGACGGCCACACAGATTCTCAAACACTACTACAGCGGGGTCTCTTTTACCGGAATCTCAACTCTCCTGAAAAAATAATCTGCAAGATACGTATAAAAGCGAAGCGCCCGGTAACACTGGTTACTGAGGTGATAACCATATGAATGAACAAGACAAAATCAAATCAACCCATGATGAATCTCTCAAAAACAAGCAGGGAGATTCAGGCGCCAAGCCTTCTTCATGGAGCAGACTGTTATCCAAACGGTGGGTATTCCCAGCAGTCTACACGGCGGCAGCGGCACTTATACTAACCTTGGTGTGGGTCTATCAGGATGCCGGCCAGAAGCCGCTGAATCCTGACAACGCCGCGGTAGTATCCCAAGGTGAGGCCGGCAGCAAGACAGGAGCTGCCAGCGGTGATCCCGAAGCTCTGGAAGTTGTCGCATCCGCCGAAAGTCTGGTCTGGCCGGTAGCCAGCCCGAGTGAAGTGGAAGTGGTCAAACCTTACTACGATGAGAACGGCACGGAAGAGAATCATATTGCGGCGATGGTGCAGTACAACAATACCTTTGTCACCAATACCGGAATTGATATTGCCCGTGAGGACAACAAGACGTTTGATGTGAAGGCGGCGCTCAGCGGTGAAGTTACCAGAGTGGAAGATGTTGCTGTACTGGGCAAGGTAATCGAGATTACCTCTCCCGGCGAGCTGAAGACGGTCTATCAGAGTCTGGGTGAAACCAAAGTGAAGCAGGGCGACGAAGTGAAGCAGGGCGATATGCTGGGGGCAGCGGGGCGCAATGAGATGGAGAAGGGTCTTGGCAACCATGTGCATTTTGAAGTGCATGAGGACGGCAAGATTGTGAATCCTTCGGATCTGCTTCCGCAGCGCTAAGCCGAATGATCAGCAGGGGGCGGAAGCCTCCTGTTTTTTTATGAATTTGTAAGGACGGGCTAACTGGTATTCTTGACCTGAAATGGACAGTCCGGCAGGTTCTATTCTGGAAATGGGGCAGTGAAATGCAGTGAATTGGGTTGTCCGACAAATAAAATGAGCCTTCCTGAGCTTGTCATGTCCTGAAAGCGCGAATATATAGGCCCGCCCCTCATATAATGTACCAAACTATTCACAGTTGGGAGGCGGGAGCGTGCACGATTACATCAAGGAACGTACCATTAAAATCGGACGCTGCATCGTGGAAACCAGGCACACGGTCCGGACCATAGCCAAGGAATTTGGCGTTTCAAAAAGCACGGTGCATAAAGATCTAACCGAACGGCTGCCGGAAATCAATCCGGATCTGGCTGATCAGGTGAAGCACATTCTCGAATATCACAAGTCCATCCGTCATCTTCGGGGGGGAGAAGCCACAAAAATTAAATATAAGAAAACCACAGGTAAGAAGCGTGAGGTTGCCGTAGCCTCAAAGCCATAAGATTTTCGGATTTTCGCGCCATAATTCAGGTTTAGTCCATTGTACTCACCCCCTAAAGTATGGTATTTTTAAATTTGGTACAATCTTCTTTTCTCATTTAAAATAACACTTTGGGGGCTCTTTCATTATGCTTAGCAAGGATATCGGAATCGATCTCGGCACAGCCAACGTGCTCATTCATGTCAAGGGAAGGGGAGTCGTTCTGGATGAACCTTCCGTGGTCACACTTGAAAGTGATACGAAGCGGGTCCTTGCGGTTGGTGAACAGGCACGCCGGATGGTCGGGCGGACACCTGGAAATATAACGACGATTCGTCCGCTCCGTGACGGTGTAATCGCCGACTTTGCCATTACGGAAATGATGCTCAAATACTTTATTGACAGCGTTGGCGGCCGGACCTGGTATTCGCGGCCCCGTATTTTGATTTGTGCTCCCACCAATATTACTTCTGTGGAAACGAAGTCCATCCGTGAGGCGGCAGAGCGCAGCGGGGCCAAAGAGGTTTTCATGGAGGAAGAGCCCAAAGCTGCAGCCATTGGCGCAGGTATGGACATTTATCAGCCTAGCGGAAATATGGTCGTCGATATTGGCGGCGGAACGACGGATGTAGCCGTATTGTCCATGGGCGACGTCGTTACCGCCTCTTCCATCAAAATCGCGGGGGACAAGTTCGACGATGCCATTTTAAGATATATTAAACAGAAATATAAGCTCCTGATCGGTGAACGCACAGCGGAGGATATCAAAGTGACTATCGGCTCGGTACGTCCGGGCGGGATGAAGGCAGAGATGGATATCCGCGGACGTGATATGGTGAGCGGACTTCCCCAGACCCTTACTATTTCATCCGGCGAGGTGAAGGAAGCGCTGTGGGACCCGGTCTCTTCGATTGTGGCTGCGGCCAAGTCAGTGCTGGAGCGTACGCCTCCTGAGCTGTCGGCAGATATCATTGACCGTGGAGTTGTATTGACCGGCGGAGGTGCCCTGCTTAACGGACTGGACGAGCTGCTCTCCGAACAGCTGCATGTTCCGGTCTGGGTGGCTGAGGACCCGATGCACTGCGTAGTCAAGGGTACGGGAATCATGCTGGATCATTTGGACAAGGTGGTTAAGAAAAAGTTCTAGCCTGCCGATAATAAGGAGAACAGCAGATTCAAGGAAGGGACTGACCTCATGCTCAGAGGATTATATACAGCCGCAGCAGGAATGGTAACGCAGCAGCGCAGACATGATACGGCGACGCAGAACTTGGTCAATTTGAATACAACGGGGTACAAGCAGGTCGACAGTGTCAGCCACGCTTTTCCTGAGGTGCTGGTCACCGCGATGAACGGGGGCGCTGCCAAGCCTGTCGGACGGATCAATACCGGTGTTTTTGCCGAGCAGTCTGTCTCCCAATACCTGCAGGGCGACCTCATTGAGACCGGCAAAAGCGTAGATTTTGCGCTGTCTACCGATCTGCAGGTCCCAGACCCGGAGAATCCGGGCGTAAATCTTGCTTTTGACGGCTCGGGTAAATATATCAGTCCGGATGGCGAGGTTACTTACCGGCCGCAGGCGTTCTTTACGGTTCAAGATAATGAAGGCAATAATTTATATACACGTAACGGAAGCTTTACAGTCGCACCTACAGGGGAAGTGCTTAGCTCGGGCGGGTTCAGAGTGCTCGATAATAACGGCAATCCGCTACGATTGACAGGGCCTCAGGATAACCTTAAAGTGGACGGGCAGGGAAATCTGATTAACAATGCTACGGGGCAGCCTTCAGGCACCCGGATCGGAATCAGTGTCATCACAAGACCGCAGGAGCTGGTGCGTGATGGTAATGGTGTCTTCCACGCTGATGATGCCGAGGCTGCAGATATCCGTTTTTCTAATGGAACTGATAATCTGCAGGTCCGTCAGGGCTACCTTGAGAACTCTAATGTGGATGCCACTCAGGTCACTGTGGATATGAACGCCGCTTACCGGGCTTATGAAGCGAATCAGAAAGTGATCCAGTTCTATGACAGCAGCCTGCAGAAGGCCGTGAATGAAGTCGGCAGAGTATAGCGGAGCTGCACGGACCATTGTTCTGACAGTGTAAGCCAGTTTCTTATCAAGCTTGTGGGAGGTTAGACCCGTGAACAACTCGACAATCGGTGCATCTGTCTCTATGGCCAGTCTGCAGCAGCGGCTGGATATTATAGCGGATAACATTGCCAATATGAATACCAATGGTTATAAGAGCAAAGAAGGCTCATTCGAGGATGTGCTTACCCGTGTGCAGCAGCAATCCAAGGATTATGACCAGACTGGCCGCAGCATGCCGCTGGGCTTCAATATCGGCTTCGGCGTGCGTGTGCCTACAGTGTCAAGTAATTGGGAGGAAGGCACGCTCCAGGAGACAGGGAAGCCTACGGACTTGGCGCTTCAAGGCAACGGATTGTTCGGCGTTCAGGTGAATGGTGAAACGGCATATACCCGCCAGGGGAATTTCCACTTCACCCCGGATACCGCTAATAAGGACAAGATGATTCTTGTGGACAATACCGGGAATCCTGTATTGGGGGCTAACGGCACCCCGCTTACCGTAGGGGCTAATGTAAGTGCTGCTATTGATGAGCGCGGGCAGGTGTGGACCAAGACGGATGAGAAACAGCCGCCTGTCTTGGCCGGGTCTCTCATGATTGTAGAGCCGCTCAGCAAGAGTGCTTTGCAGGCAGTGGATGGTAACTTTTATGTATTGGCTGAGGGCGTGACCGCGCAGCAGGCTTTCATGCCAAGAGCAGCGGGCGAAGCGAAGGATGTAGGCGTTCGCTCAGGCTATCTGGAATCCTCTAACGTGGATCTGAGCCGGGAAATGACGGAGATGATGCAGATTCAGCGTACGTATCAGCTTGCTGCCCGGGCGCTGTCCTCCAGTGACCAGATGCTGGGCCTGGCTAATAACATGCGCGCGTGAGGTGAAGGAATGAGTCGTGAGAAGGTTAAGACTGCACAGAAAGCAGAAGAAGAGCAGCAGCAGCCGGTCAAGCGGCGCAGGATTAGGGCCTGGACCATTATCCAGTGGTTCCTGATTCCATTGCTGCTGGTTGCCGCACTTGGAGGCGGGCTGGTCGTAGGGTATGTGATCCTCGGCAAAAAGGAACTAAGTGATGTGCTCCTGTGGAGTACCTGGAAGCATGTATATGATCTGGTGTTCGCACCTTGAAACGCTATGGAATACCGATATCGGAGGCTCCCTTGTTGTGCAGGGGAGTTTTCTTTTTTATACTGAAAAATGTATAATGATGGCGTGCCCTAAGAGCGCCAAAAAGGGCTCTCTCCGCCATGCTGCCGCGTGCGGTGGAGAAAGCCCCTTATCTTAACCTCCACTGCTGCAGGTGGTGAAGGATAATTATAGTTTTTGCCGAAGCTGCCCATATTTATGCAGGGCAGCGGAGAATAAAACAAAAGTGCTGCTGTAGGCGGAGGTTCATAGACGCGGTTACAACCGAAGGGAGCTTTAATAATTATGATGGATACCAATCAAATTCAAGAAATAATCCCCCACCGGCCCCCATTTCTGCTGGTGGACAAAATTACAGAAATAGAAATGGGCAAACGGGCAGTCGGCATCAAAAATGTAACGGTAAATGAGCCATTTTTTGCCGGGCACTTCCCTGGCTTCCCGGTGATGCCGGGTGTGCTGATTACGGAAGCCTTGGCTCAGGTAGGTGCTGTGGCTATCCTTGGAGTAGAAGCTAACCGGGGCAAAATCGGTTTTCTGGCCGGGCTTGACGGCTTCCGCTTCCGTGGACAGGTTGTCCCTGGCGATACCCTTGTACTTGAGGTAGAGATTACCCGGCTTAAAGGCAGCATCGGCAAAGGACAAGCCACTGCCAAGGTGGACGGCAAGACGGTAGCGTCCGGCGAGATTATGTTCGCACTCAGCTAGTTGCTGTTATAAACTTATACATTATAGATGGAGAAGGAGAGATTGACATGACTGGATTAAGCCCGAAGGCGCAGGAGACCCTGGCACGCTGGCTGCAGGACCCTTCTGTCGATGAGAACACCAAAGAAGAGCTGAAGGCTCTCGCCGGTGAACCGAAGGAACTGGAAGAACGATTCTATAGAGATCTTGAATTCGGTACAGGCGGCTTGCGCGGAGTCATCGGAGCAGGCAGTAACCGGATGAACCGTTATACAGTCGGCCGGGCTACTCAGGGCTTCGCTGATTACATTCTGGGACAGCATACGGGAGAAGGCAGACCCTCGGTGGTTATTGCCCACGATTCCCGGCGCTTCTCGCCGGAATTCACGCTGGAGGCTGCGCTTGTACTCGCCGGCAACGGAATTGAGACCCACTTGTTCCCTTCCCTGCGCTCCACGCCGCAGCTGTCCTTTACCGTCCGTCATTTGAAGGCATCTGGAGGCATTGTAATCACTGCCAGCCACAATCCGCCTGAATACAACGGATACAAGGTATACAATGCCCAGGGCGGACAGCTGGTGCCGCATGAAGCAGAGAAGGTTATTGCTAACATTTTGAATGTGGACTCCTTCAATGGGGTAAAACGCATGTCTCAGGAGGCTGCAGAGAGCGCAGGCCTGCTCCATTGGCTGGAGGCCGAAGAGGACGAGGCGTTTACGGATACGGTTGCTGCGGTAAGTGTCAGCGGTGAAGAGATTGCTTCTTCGCTGGGCCGGGATTTCTCCATTGTCTATACGCCGCTGCACGGGACAGGCAATCTTCCGGTCCGCCGTGTACTGGAGAAGATCGGCTTCACTCAGGTGCATGTAGTTCCTGAGCAGGAACAGCCGGATTCCGAATTCTCTACCGTGAAATCTCCGAATCCGGAGGAACGTGAAGCCTTCACCCTGGCGATGAAGCTGGGCGAGGAATTGAATGCGGATCTGCTGATCGGTACAGACCCGGATGCTGACCGTATGGGCGCCGTGGTTCGTGACAACGAAGGCAAATTTGTAGTGCTGTCCGGGAATCAGTCCGGCGCGCTCATGATTCATTATTACCTGAGCCGTTTACAGGAACAAGGGAAGCTGCCGGCTAACGGCGCTGTAGTCAAGACCATTGTAACCAGTGAGATGGGCGCTGCTGTAGCCAGCCATTATGGCGCTACGGTGTTCAACACCCTGACCGGATTCAAATATATCGGGGAGAAGATGAATCAGTTCGAGCAGTCCGGCGAGTATACGTATCTGTTCGGATATGAAGAAAGCTACGGATACCTCGCCGGCAACTATGCCCGTGACAAGGATGCAGTCCTTGCGGCGATGCTGATCGCTGAAGCGGGTGCCTATTACAAGGCCCAGGGCAAGACCCTGTACGATGTGCTGCAAGAGCTGTATGCACAGTTCGGATACTTCCTGGAGAGCCTGGAGTCCCGTACGCTGAAGGGCAAGGATGGAGTGGCCCAGATTCAGGGGATTATGAATGACTGGCGGACCAGCCCGCCGCACGAAATCGCAGGTGCTTCCGTGACGCAGGTGCTGGACTATTCCCTGGGGCTTGACGGTCTGCCTAAAGAGAACGTGCTGAAATATCTGCTGTCGGACGGCTCATGGTTCTGTCTGCGTCCTTCCGGCACGGAACCGAAGATCAAAGTGTATTTTGCCGTGGTAGGTGAATCCCTGGACAACGCTAAGCACAAGGTTGCTGAATTGACCAGTCAGGTTATGGCGCGGGTAGACGGGAAATAATAAGCAATATATAACTTCCCTGCGGAAACGGAGCTGCTCCAGATGGACAGACCTCCGTTTCCGCTTAAATTTGCCGCTGGCAAGAGGGTCGGCAACTGTGACGTACGGCAATCAGCTTTAAAGTGAAAGAGGAGGTACTTTGGTGCAGCAGAAATGGCAACGCTGGAATATAGCATCACGCAAGTGGTTATGGATCATTATGGTGATAGGGCTGATCAGTGCACTTCCGGTCGTATACGACCGTCTACAGACAGAGAAGTCTTCCAAAACGGTTGAGTTTGTCTTTGATTACCGCGATCTCGTGGAGGTTGCGAGCTACCGGGAGAATCCGCAGGATTATATCAACGAGCAGCTGGACCGGCTGAAGGCTGCCGGTGTTCAGAGTATGGCTATCTATGAAAATACATTGGAGGATTTCCGCAAGGCGCGCCGCCTGATGATTTGGGGAGCGTCTGATATCGCCAATCTTACCGATACTGTGATTCCGGAGAATGAGAACTATACATATGTCCTCTTTACCAGTGCGAAGAACAGTGAAATGCTCTCACCGGTTATCCGCGATGCCTTCAGTAGTCTGGACATCCGGACGGAAGAGTGGAACTACCGCGGACAGCAGGGGCTGATCATCGAGACTCCGCTGGAGAATGCAACGCTCAAGCCGCTGCAGCCGGACCCGATTACGCTGGAAATGCTGCACGGGAAGGGCTTCAGCATTGTGCCCCGGCTTGTAGACTCTCTGGCGTACAATCAGGATGCTGTGAAGAAGCTGCTGGACCGTTACGCCGAGCTTGGCGTCAAACGGATTCTTTTTGAAGGCGAGTCGGTTAAGGGTTACTCCGATGATGCGGATACGGCCAGTCTGACAGCCTTCGCTAATCTCCTGAAGCAACACGGGATGGGGATTGCAGCTATCGAGAATATTAAAGTTCAACAGAAGGGCTTCTCCAAGCTGGCCTATATGCTGGACTACAACGTGACTCGCCTGTATTCACTCAGTGAGGCGGATTCCAGCCTGAAGACTGAAGTGATTGCAGACCGGTTCGCACTGGGTACGAAAGACCGCAATATCCGCATGATCTATCTGAACACGATCCCCTCTAGAGACACCAAGAAGGCTGCCATTACAGATACGCTGGATAATCTGATCGAGAGTCTCAGCGGACCTGAGGGTGCGGTGGCCAAGATTGAGTCTAATGGCTTCAAGCTTGGACAAGCTACAGCGTTTGATGTGGCCGACTCCTCCTTCCAGCGTTATTTCAAGCTGATTGCAGTGATCGGAGCCGTGGCTATGGTTGCCCTGCTGTTCTCCTACTTCATTCCTTGGCTTACTCTGCCTGTATGGGTGCTTGGACTGGTTGGAAGTGCAGGACTGCTGATTCTGAAGCCGACATTATTTGAACAGGCGCTGGCGCTTGCCGTAGCAATAAGTGCGCCTACCCTGGCTATAGTGCTGGCTATCCGCAAAATTAATGAGATGGGCCCGCCTTTACGCGCCAATCCGTTAACCTTTGCCGTAATGAGCCCTCGCCGCCGTCTGACACATAGTCTCGTTCTGTATGTCAAAACTGCGTTAATCACATTCAGTGCGGTGCCTTTCGTCATTGCTCTGCTGAATAATATTACCTACGCCCTGGTGCTGGATCAGTTCCGCGGTGTAAGTCTGCTGCACTTGGCCCCGATCGGGCTTACTGCACTGTATGTCCTTCTGTACCGTGGCGAATTTGCCTTTAACAAGACCGGTAAGCTGCTGCGGACGCCGATTACACTCGCTATGGTCATTGCGGCCGGAGTAATCGGTATCGTGGGGATGTATTATTTGAGCCGGACCGGGAATGCCGGAAGTGTAAGTGCACCGGAGAAAATCCTTCGTGTCTTCCTGGAGAATACTGTCGGGGTCAGACCCCGTAACAAGGAATTCCTGCTGGCACATCCACTCTTTATCCTCGGCGCATTCTTGGCCTATAAATACCGGAGTGCAGCCTTCATCATGATTATTGCAGTCATTGGCCAGTTGTCTATGGTGGATACCTTTGCCCATATTCATTCGCCTGTGTTGATCTCGCTGGTTCGCGGACTTCTGGGTCTGGGACTGGGCCTGATCATTGGTATTATCGCTGTAGGGATATGGCATATTGTGGAAGGATGTTGGAAACGATGGTCACCTCTGCTCAAAAAATTGTAATCTCCGGCTTTTACGGCTTCCACAACAGTGGAGACGAAGCCGTTCTGCAGTCGATTCTGAATGCTCTGCGCAAGCATTCCCAGGCCGCCGGAGTAACGCTTGTGCCTGTGGTCTTATCCATTGATCCGGAGTGGACGGCTGCCACGTACGGGGTGGAATCCGTACACCGGATGAAACTGGGAGAGGTGCGGAGAGCTATATCAGACAGTGCGGGTCTGATCAGCGGCGGCGGCAGCCTGCTTCAGGATGTGACAAGCAGCAGGACCATCCCGTATTACCTGGGCATCATCAAGCTGGCCCAGTGGATGGGGAAGCCGACATTTATCTATTCCCAGGGAATCGGCCCGGTGAACCGCAAGCTGTTTCATCCGCTGATCAAATCGATTTTCCGGAAATGTGCTTATATCTCCGTGCGGGATGAACAGTCCCGCCTGCTGCTTCAGTCTATGGGGCTTAGCATTGATGATATAGACGTTGTACCCGACCCGGTCATGGGGCTGGAGTTGCCTAAGGATATGCAGTCAGAACAACATGCAGAAGCAGATCCTGTAGCTGGAACACTCAACTCCGGCCTGCAAGGTTCGCCCGCTACTATAGGTGTCTCCGTGCGCTTCTGGGAGGAGTCCCGCCAAGAACTTGATACCTTGGCTGAGGGTTTAGTGAAGGCTTCTGCGGTCCAGCCGCTCCATGTACACTTTCTGCCCTTCCATCATCCTGCGGACAATGAGGCTTCCCGCTATGTAATGCAGAAGATAGGCCGGGCTATAGAAGATAATGGGGGATCAGTAACGATCCGTGAGGATGTGCTTCATCCGCTGAAGATGCTGTGGGAGGTAAGCCAGTGCCAAACGCTTATAGGTATGCGGCTGCACAGCCTTATCTATGCTGCGGGACAGCGTGTTCCGATGATGGGCGTCTCTTATGATCCGAAGATTGATCATTTTCTTGAGCGGGTGGATTGTCAGCCGGTGGGTAAGACAGATACACTGGAGGCAGACAAGGTGGCTGCCGTTCTTCTGGAGCTGCTGAGCTCAAGGGAGCGCTGGAAGCAGGAGCGGGAGCCGCTGATTGCCGCGCTGACCCAAGAGGCTGAGGCGCCTGCCCGGCGAATTGCCCAATATTTCGGCCGTAAAGGATGAGTGACAAGTGAAAGCAGATAGCGCATTACCGACAGTACCCATTTTTGGCATACGAGTATCCAAGGCGGATATGAAGACCACGGTTTCCTATTTGACGGAGGCGGTTCATAAGCGTGAGCCGCATCAGGTAATTACTGCTAATCCGATCATGGTTATGGCGGCGCTGGAGAATCCGTCTTATATGGAGATTATGAAATCAGCAGAGCTGGTTGTCCCCGACGGGACTGGAGTGGTATGGGCAGCGGAATATTGCCATGAGCCTGTAGCTGAGCGTGTAGCCGGTTTTGATCTTTTACATGAATTATTGCACCAAGGCGAAAGCTATAACTGGAGAGTATATTTGCTCGGTTCAACTCCTGAGGTGATTCGCGAGACGGCTTCCCGGTTACAAACAAGATATCCCGGTATTGTCATCGCAGGATATCATGACGGGTATTTTGGTCCGGCAGAGGACGAACAGATTGTGGGCGGCATCCTTGAAGCGAAGCCTGACTTGCTCTTTGTTGCCAGAGGGGCGGACAGTCAGGAACCATGGATTGCCCAGTACAAATCCCGGCTGCAGATTCCGGTGATGATGGGTGTTGGCGGGAGCTTTGATGTGATCTCAGGCAAGAGCCGCCGTGCTCCTGTTGCCTTCCAGAAATTAAGGGCAGAATGGTTATACCGGCTGCTTAAGGAACCTACGCGTTACAAAAGAATGCTTGCGCTGCCGAAATTCGCAGTAAAAGTGGTACGAGAGAAAGATAAAGTAACAAAAGACCAGTAAAATGAGGAAATTTACTGAAAAAATCCGTGGTATCGCCTAAAAACAGTATTGGAATTTGCTTTTGGTTCAGCGTATAATTCAATGCGGTAGAGAAATGGAGGTCGACTTTTCAAATGTTAATCATATACATCGCCGGATTCATTGTGTGCATGGGGCTTGCACTGCTTTTGACGCCGTTCGTGAAGAAATTCGCTATTAAGATCGGTGCGACAGATGTGCCAAATGCCCGGAAAGTGCATACGAAGATCATGCCCCGCCTCGGCGGACTCGGCATATTTCTGGCGTTTGTGTTAGGCCTGCTTGCCGTATTGCCGTTTATTCCGTATGACTTCACTCCCCGGGAGACTAATTTCATTAAGGCGCTGCTATGCGGCGGCGGTCTGATTGTGTTGATCGGCGGTCTGGATGACCGTTTTGAGCTTTCAGCCAAAGTGAAGCTGCTGGGCCAAATTGCCGCTGCCTGTATCGTAGTTTTCGGGTTTGGCATCACGGTTGATTTCGTAAATATTCCTTTTCATAATAGCTATTCTTCCCTAGAGAGCTGGATTGCCATCCCTCTGACGATCTTCTGGATTGTCGGTGTCACGAACGCTGTGAATCTGATCGACGGGCTGGACGGGCTTGCAGCAGGCGTATCTGGTATCGCAATTGCTACGATTGCCGTCATGGCCTTCCTGATGGGTAACACCATGGTTGCATTGCTCTGTCTGCTGCTTCTAGGCAGCATTCTGGGATTCCTGTTCTTCAATTTCCATCCTGCCAAAATCTTCATGGGCGATACGGGCTCGCTGTTCCTGGGCTTCTGCCTGGCGCTGCTCGCACTGCTCGGCTTCAAACAGATTGCGGTGGTTTCATTCATTACACCACTCCTTATCATCGGAGTTCCGTTATCGGATACGTTCTTCGCCATCGTCCGGCGCAAGCTGCAGAAGAAGCCGATCTTCGCTCCGGACAAGGGCCATCTCCATCACTGTCTGCGTGAGCTTGGCTTCAGCCATCGCCAGACAGTACTGATCATCTACGGCATTGCCGCATTCTTCGGCATCCTGGCAGTCATCCAGACCTCTGCTTCGCTCTACGAAGCCAACTGGGTTACTTTCGTAGTCATCTGCGTCATGCTCTTCTTCCTGCAGATCGGCGCAGAGATTACCGGCGTCATCAGCAAGACCAAGCGTCCGGTGATTGACTTGTTCTTGAGAATGCGGATGAAGGTTGGGCAGGAGCGGGGAAGCAAGCTATAAATTCTTCGGCATCCTGACGTAACTTCAATTAGTTTCATTAAATACTAGTGCGTATCCTTTCATAAGGGTACGCTTTTTTTGTTTTATTCTCATAGCCGGGCAAGCTGGGGCCTTTGCTATTGCAGATCTGGATGCCGCTTACAGAAAAGTTGGGCGTAGTCCTTCAAATTATGGGCTGCTGGACCGATAAAATAATTATCATCAACAAAAGGGAGAGGTTAATGACATGCAGCGCATGAGAAAAACATTTATCTGGACACTTCTGTTCGCTTTATTGGTATCCTTAGTCCCACCAGGACTTATGAATATTGCGGCGGCTGCAGATAAGCCGACCAGTTATTTTACACCGGATAATCAAAAGCTGCGGAATACGGTTGATCTGACCCTGCTGCCGCCAGCTTCATCATCGTCATCTGCGCAAATTGCCAGAGACAATGTATTGCAGGTGACAGATGCGAGTCTCACAGTAACAGGAACCTTCACCAAGGTAACCAGTTCTACACTTGGAGCCAATGTACAGTTATTGACGTGGGATCAGAAGAACGGCAAGTGGCTGGAAGATCCTACACATGTTACGCCTGGAGTTGTTCAGCTGGATGTTGATAGTCCTGACAACCGCTTCAGTGCCAATTTGACCTTGTATCCTGGTATGAACCGGATTACATTGACCGGATCACAGGGCAGTAATGACCGCTCCGAAGCATTTTACGTTCTATTTGATCAGGTACCCTATGTAGAGAAGCTTCAGGTTCTAGGGGGATCTGAGAAGCTGAATCTGAATGAAGGCGCACAACTGGTCGTAGCCAACAAGGAAATCACACTTGAAGGCAAGGCCCAGAATGTTACCAAGGTTACAGTTGCTCTTAATGAGGGTACGGCTTCAAGCACATCATTATTGCAGGACGGCACCTTCTTTTCCCAGCGTATGGAGCTTAAGCCTGGGGTAAATAGCCTTAAGCTGGTTGTCCAGAATGGTTCTGACACACTCAGCTTTCAATATTCAATTTTCTACTATGATGAGAAGAACCCCATAGTCGCCATGTATTTAGGAGATTCAAAGGGCCAGGGTCAGGATTTCTTATACGGAGACCAGCCAGTGATGACAGAAGACAGCGACACCGCCAATCTGTTTGTCCAGATGATGGTTCCTGATAATGCAGGAGTACCTTTTAGCGGATCGGCAGTTGTGAAGCTGGATAGTGTAGTCCCCGCTATTAAATATGGGGAAGGGTTAACACTTGGAAGCAGTGGTGCTGTAGCGTTAAAAGACGGCAATGAAATTTTGGTGCCATCTCCAGTTAAGGATGCGCCAGCTTACCGGCTGGTAACTTTCCAGGTCCCTCTGACTCTAAACAAGGATAATGCAACACCCGCTAACCGCTTAGAAAAGCAGACGCACAATCTTTCAGTAGCCTATGGAACCAAGACCGTTAACCGGTCCATTGATTTTCAGTATATGAAGAATAATATTGTAATTACAGATATGAAGTATTTGCCGGGATATAACGAAACAACAGGGACAGTACCTGCCGGAGTAACGCTGAATGGGGCTAAGGTGGATTCTGGAGAATTCTATATCTTGGTCAAAACCAATACGGCTGTGACAACCACTCCTGTGAAGCTGCTGGCAAACTATTTGCCTTTGTCCACCAGAGTTTTAGCGCCGCAATGGATTAAGGCGGTATCGCCAACAGAACATATCTTCAAAATTACGGATTTCCAGAATGGGAATCAGACTGTCCGATTCAAGATTGATGGCTCGTCATCAAACAAGGATGTGAATATTTCATTTGCTTCCAAGAGCTACATTTATGTATCCAACCTTACGGATGGCCAGACTTATGTAATAAACTCCAAAGAAAGTACAGTATTGAACGTAAAGGGACAATATATTGATTTTAATCTGGGCAGCAGCTACTTCCTCGCTGAAATGTATGTGAATGGAACGAAGGTGAAGCCCACGGGAACTGAGAAATGGCCTAACCCAAGTGATGGTACTTTTTCGGTGGATTTAACAATTAATGCAACTTCAGGACCCATTGTATTCGGGGAGAACAAAATTGTTCTTACAGGAACAGGGGTAGATGAAAAAGGACAGGTTCGTGAGGTTCGCAAGGAACTGCGCGTCTATATTCTTGATGAGAACGTATCAACCATCAGCAAGTTCCAGCCAGCCTTAGGCACAGGGAGACCTACATTCCCGGACACTAATTTTGGACCAACGGATGTACTGCTCACGAAATTGTTTAATTTGACACCTGATTTTATTTATAATGAAACAAAGTATACAACCAGTCTAAAAACCTACGATTTGGTGCTGCGGGGCAGCGGGGCTGTGAAGCTGAACCTGAACCTGGGTACCAAAAATATTTTGTCGCTTGATATTCCGGCAAATGCCAGTACTTCAAATACAGCAAGCCCGGTGTTTGCTGATCAACGTTACACTACCAGCTTTGCCGGCAGTCAGAAGGACTTCGTAATGCGGATTCAGGATCTTACTAATGATACACCGGGAACTTACATCTATACGCTTGAACTGATTAACAGCACTGGTGCCAAGACCAGCCAGAAGCTGGAGCTGATCCGGGAGGTCAGTGCTTACCGCATTCTGTCTCCTCAACCCTCTGTAGGGACTCAGTATGTTGTGAATAAGAACTTTGTTCATTTTGATATTGAGGCTGAGGGTGCTACTAATGTAGTTATTGACAAAGAGCAGGCCGTTAAGCGGACGGATCTGGGACCGGGCAGATTCGTTCTGGATTACGTAGGCTTGAAGCCGGATAAGGCAAACAGTATCAAAATTCAAGTTGTCAGAGGAAGCAGTACAAGTACAGATACTATCTCGATATTCTATACGGGTACCGTGGCTGTTGATTCGCAGTATATGGCTCCTAAGGTAGCGGACAAATACAGTGTATTTAATAAGAAGCTGGAACTGAGCTTCCCGAAAGGGACTGTAATGCAAAGTACAGATACACGCAACCTGAAGAAGTTCTATCCGGATACCAAACTTCGCTTCGGTATTGCTGAACCGACAACAGGTGTGGTAGAACGCCGTAACGATTATGGCAATGTCATCGGCTTCCCGGTAACCTTTGAAGAGAGCGGAATTCCTAACTGGACCATTCCCGATGAGTTCTCACTTCGTTTCAGTTCTCCATATGAGAGCAGCAACTTCGTAACAATATCTGATGTGTACTGGATTAGCGGAGGCCTGGGAGAACTGGGTACGGTATCGACCGGAGGCTACATTCCTGCCACGAATGGCTTGGCTCCGTATTCTGTAGATGGTTTGTTCGGTGATCCGCAGACTCCGGCAGAACGCAAGATCACTCCATCCAAGCGTGGGAAACTAACGCTGGCCTTTGACTCCAATGTCGTTGATGACGCGGGGACTGTTGTAACTGTATTCCAATATAATTCCAACCGTGAATGGGTGAATATTGGCGGTACTGTGGATACCAACAAGCATACAATCAGTGTTCCGTTTGATGAGTTTGGTTATTACAAGGTTATGAAGATGAGCCGCGGTTATAACGACATTACGAATCATCAATGGGCCCGTAACATTCTCAATGCCCTGTATTCCAAAGGGATCATGAATAATCTTCGCTTTGAACAGTTTGGCACAGACGATCAGACTACAAGAGGAGAGTTCGCAACCCTGCTGGTAAAAGGCTTGAATCTGCCGCTTAACTACGATGGCAATAAGACTTACGCTGATTTGGTTCCAGGGGCCGGTTCAGTGACCTGGGATTATGAACATATTGAAACAGCCTCGAGAGCCGGAATTGTTACTGGACTTACCGATGGGGTATTCGGGCCAGATCAACCGATTACGCGCGAGCAAGCGGCAGTGATGATTGCCAGAGCACTCAAGCTGAAGCTGCCGGTTAATGATCAGAAATTAAAGGATGCAGTAGCCAAGTCATTCCTGGATTCCGGTAAAATAGAGTCCTATGCATTAGCCGCAGTTCAGGCCGTGTCAAAGGCGAAAATTATGAACGGGGCTGAAGTGACCACTACGGGCCAAAAGAAGGCTTCGTACAACTTTAATCCCAAAGCCAATATGACAAGAGCTGAGGCTGGTAAAATTGCTGTGGAGCTTTTGAAGAAAAGCACTACAATTTTCCCTAAAACCCTGAGTTAGGGATTGACAGTTCTATAGTAAAAACCTTATTCAGGTTAAATTACCATTCGGACATCTTTGTAATCTGCTCCCATTTGCGTTACAATGTCAAAGAAACCATTTTTACGTGAAAGGTGAAAGCTATCGATGAAACCGATTTTATCAAAAGCACAATTGGATTACACGAAAGCAAAGAATATGTTTGAGAATAGAGCAAAGGTTATGGAAAAGGAAATTGCAGCAAAGCGGGCTTTGCAGGAGATCACTCAGGAAGTAATGGAAGAGCTTGTTCAAGCAACTGGCTTCCATGATGCTTATAATGAACTGGTTATTGCTGAGAATGCTTTGATCGAATGGTCCCATAGCACAATCAAACATGAGAAGAGCTACCGCGAGAACCGTGCAGCTATTGATGCCATGTATGAGAATGTTAATGCAAGTCCTGAGAAGCGCCAGGAGTTAATACAGCTATCGTTGAAGATTCGATAGTCCTGGATATACTAATTTGAAGGAAAGGCTGCTGAGTTGATCTCAGTAGCCTTTCTTTATGTAAATCACTATCCGAAGTGTTAACCCTGTTGCAATGTGGTTATATACTTATTAACTTGAATGCTGGTCAACAAACACCCCCCTGTTAGTACGCAATATTTGTTTGTAAACTTAGAAAATATTGTTTAATGACGTTTGGAATATCTCTATGCTATACTGATTCCCGTAGCCACCCAACATTAACAATAGTTAGTAGAACATACATATTGTATCTTCTAGTGTATCGGGGCAGGGATACAGCAGGCAGGAAAAAGTTTTTTTTAACCAAAGCGCAACTTTTTCAAACCTATTGCGTTTAAGGTGTAGAGTCACTTGCACAAGGCAATTGTGGAATGCCCTGGAGGCACTGCTCATTGCTAAATGGAAAAATTAGCTTTACGTGACTAGAGGCACATTGTATAATACTTAGGTAGAATTAGGAATCTAGTATTACTATGCCTTGAAGCTGTTTACAAGTTTCTGTGATACCCGTCACAGACATTATTTATACTTAATCTGCTCAACTCGGGAAAGGGGGTGCTCGACAAATGAGTGATATGAGCTACACAACTAAAGAAAAATCCCAGTTTATGAACGTCCAAGGAGGAGAAAAAAAGGTTATGAAGAAAATTTTATCCGTAGCACTGTCTACAGCAATGGCATTCTCGATGTTTGCCTCTGTGGCATTTGGTGAAACAGCAAAAGCAACTCCACAACAAGCATTTGATGCTTTGGCAGCAAAAGGTATTCTTAATGGATACCCAGATGGTAAAGCTCACCTTGAAAAAGATCTGACTCGCGGTGAATTCGCTAAGATCGTTACTAAATTGTTCGGTCTTACTGAAGTAACTGGCAAGCTCACTTACAAAGACAAAGGTTACACAGCTACTAACTGGACTGTTCCTTACGTAGAAGCTGTTACAGCTGCAGGCTTGATGCAAGGTCAAGACACAGTTAAAGGCATCTTCAACTACAATGGTAAAGTAACAGTTGAAGAAGTTGCAGCAGTATTGTTCCGTGCTCTGAAGATGGAACAGCCTACTACAACTGACAACAATGCATCTGTATGGGCTAAAGGCTATGCACAAGCAGTTATCAATGCTGGTCTGATTGCTAAAGATGTAAACTTCAAATCTAATGCTGACCGTGCTCTGGTAGTACAAACAGCTTATGCGGCTGATCAAATCGGTAAAGTTCCTACATTGACTGTAGCTTCTGCTGAAGCAGTAAGCCCAACCAAAGTAGTTGTAACTTTCTCTGACAAGACTACTGCAAACGTTGAATTGACAACTGCTCTGGTAGCAGGCGTTGAACAAACAATCAACTTCAAACACCTTGAAAAGGACTACACTGCAAAAGTAACTCTGCAGGCTCCTAAGGTTGTTTCCGTAACAACCCCTAACTCTAAGCAAGTAGTTGTGAAGTTCAACCGCACAGTTGATACTGACACTGTTGCTGAATCCAGCAAATTGCTTGATGAAGTGATCAAGATCACTAAGGTTGGCACTAAGGAAAATGATGCAGTTAATGCTAATGTGACATTCAATGCCGATAACACTGAGGCTGTAATCACTTTGGCTAACGTTCCAACTATCAAGTTCCTTAAAGGTAACTACAACATTGAAGTAAGCGGGGATATTCGCACAACTTCTGCAGAATCCATCCCAGCTTTCCTTCAAACGGTGAATGTTGCTGACACAGTAGCTCCGACTATCGTATCTGCAACTGCTGCTGCAAAAACAAATACTAAAGATGTATATGTTAAATTCAGCGAGCCAGTTAAAACTACCGGTATCGTAGCTTACGTTAACGGCGCACCTGCTCAAGCTACTTCAACCAATGCTACTTATGATGAATTCAAATTGAGCGGCGTATCTTTGGATAGCGGCAAGACTTATGATGTGTCTCTGCAAAACGTATCTGACTATTCCGGGAACGCAATTACACCGAACCCAACTAAAACTACAGTTACAGTAACTTCCGATGTTGCAGCTCCTGTCATCAAGAGCGTAACTCCGGTAAGCGACAGATTTATCGAAGTTGAATTCGATAAAACTGTAGATCGTGCATCCCTGGTAGGTAACGTTCGCTTGTTGAACGCTTCTGGTGAAAGCCAAGGTACGTTCTCCGTTATTACTTCTGAGAATGGCAAGAAGTTCACATTGCAGTCCCCTAGAATTTCATTCCCATCCAGCAATACTTTCACCGGCTCAGTTGTTTTCGCTGCTTCGGTTAAGGACACACTGGGCAATATCCTGGGAACGGCTTCTAACCAAGCCATCACATTCACTAAGGACACAGTAGCTCCAACAGTGACTAATGTAACTTATTCAACAACTGCAACGAACAAAGGTATTGCCTTGAGATTCACTAAGGATGTTGAGTATGTTGGTAAGGGTACTGTATACCTGATCAGTGAATCTACTGGTGAATCCATCATTGTTCCAACTACCGGCTTCAAGAAAAACAACGAAAAAACTATCGTTATTCCAGTTCCAGCTACTGTAGCTGCTGGTAAGTACACTCTGCGTGTACCTGCTGGTCTAGTGAAAGATAAATCTTATGCTGGCAATGAAAATACTGCACAAGTATTGGATGTTACTTTGGGAGCTTCTTCCACTGATGACAAGGGACCAACATTGTTCATGCCAACTGCTAGCTACACACCAATTAAATTCAATGACAGTGTGAAAGTTAGCGGAGACAGCGTTACTAATACAGTATATGGCGAAGCAAGCATTACAGTTGATCTGATGGATCCAAGTGGTCTGAATAGCACAACTCTGATCGATGTAAACAGCTATACACTGGACGGTAAAGCACTTCCAGCTGGTTCATTCCCATCTGTAACAACTCTTGATATTAATGGTAATGTAACTACATCTACAAAGAATCCTGTATATGCTCGCGTAACTATCAAGATTCCTAGTGGTGCAATTGACAAAACTAAATCTGATTACGAGTTCATCGTAAGCGGAGTTACTGACACTGTTGGTAACGGCATTGATGGTACACAAGCTAAAGCTAAGGGTAAGCTGACTAGCAGAGTTAAGCCAACCTTTAACACTGCTGCAGTATCTGGAGGAAGCTCCACTGAACTGATCCTTGGATTCTCTAAAGACGTAGTTGGTCTTACTAAAGAGAACATCACAAGCAACCTGCAGTTCTTTATCAACAATGATGTTGTTGATAACCAAGCTGTTAAGGCATCACAAATCGTTTCGGTTACTGAAATCAAGTACGGTTCTGACAAGGGTAAATGGTCTGTTAAGTTCTCCAAACAAATCATTGATTCTAAAGCAGGCGCACTTGAAGAGCTTGACCTTAACGCTAACGAAGTTAACAGAATTATTGTTAAAGTCGTTAAAGGTGCAACGTTCACTGACGGTGACGGAAACGTTATTAAAGACGACACTACTGAAGTTTACGCTAAGTAATCTCCGATTACCGAAGCAAAGAATAGCCTCTTCGGAGGCTATTCTTTTTTTATAGCCATTTATTCCGATATGAGGAGGAAATACATTTGAAGACAGCTTGGAAAGTATCAATGTCGGCGGTGCTATTGGCGGGGAGCCTGTGGGCAGGCTCCTTACTTAATATTACGGCTGAAGGTGCAGGCGTAGGATCGCAGCCAGGAACGGCAGAGGACCCGGTGGTTACCAAGAGCTATGTGGATCAGCAGATTCAGAAGGTTTTGGGCGGTAACATTAGTCCACCTACCCAAGCTCCGAGCGCTACGGCTACTAATGCACCGGCTGCAACTGCAGCACCGAGTGCAACCACAGCACCTACCAAAGCGCCAGCTCCCGGTACAGGGGATACCAGCATTACAGGAAATGCCGTTGAAATTGTTGATGTGAAGCCAGGCCAGACTCTCATCGCTGGAGCAGGTGCAGAATTCATTGTTCGTGCCGGCAAAGCGGTTATTTATTCCCAGGATGCTAATGGGGTGGCTGATTTGACGGATGGTGTCGATTTGGCGAATGGTGTAGCTGCGCCTACGAATCATCTGTTATCTTTCCCGCGGGATGGCCGTGGAATCGCTGTACAGGACGGTCAGACGATGAAAATCGTTGTTATGGTCCGTGGTGCATATACTCTCAAATAAACAACAACCCGTTTTAAAGGACACATCAATCGGTATTTTTCTTTCTATATAAAGAATGCCCTATATTGGATTTCAATATACCCCGGAACTCATTCCCACAGCTGACAAACATTGAGCCGACTTAAGCCTTTGGAATTCGTACACAATACCACCTGTAATCTTAAAAAATTCGCAGGAGGTGCTGTAACATGGCACGTACAAATCGCACAGTGGTACCAGAAAGCCGGGCAATGCTGAAACAAATGCAATATGAAATTGCTTCTGAATTCGGATTATATGGAGCTTCGTACGGCGGCGGAATGGATACGGAGTTTGCTTCTGAGCTGGGGACAATTGGCGGAGCAAGCGCATCTGGAGGAACTCCATATCTGGGGCATCTAAGCTCCAGAGATAATGGATCTGTTGGCGGGGAAATCACAAAGAGGTTGATCAAACAGGCAGAGCAGTCTCTATTCGCATAACTGGCTTCAATTGACAGCAACCGGTAAATAAGATAATATGACTTTTGAGGAAGGCCGTAGACCTTTTCCATTCGGAAAAGGTTCATTTTTTGAATTAAACAGGCATTGGCCATTATTATTCTACTACTTACATTTGGCCTGTTATCTACTAGGGAGCCCCCTTGAATACAGTGTCAGATCAACAATATGGGAGGTTGTTGTATATGTCGATCAAAGGGCGTCATCTGTTTACTTCTGAGTCCGTAACGGAGGGACACCCCGATAAAATCTGTGATCAGATATCCGACGCGGTACTAGATGCATTTCTTGCTAACGATCCTAATGCCCGTGTAGCTTGTGAGGTAGCTGTAGCAACAGGTCTCGTGCTTGTCATCGGGGAAATTAGCACTAAGTCTGAATATGTGGATATTCCGGCAATCGTACGTAATACTATTAAGGAAATTGGCTATACCCGCGCGAAGTTTGGCTTCGATTATAATACGTGTGCCGTCCTTAGCTCGTTGAATGAGCAATCTGCAGACATTGCCCAGGGTGTAAATGCTGCTCTTGAGCATCGTGATCCTGCGTCACTAGCTGAAGAGACTGCTAACATCGGTGCGGGTGACCAAGGTCTGATGTTCGGGTTCGCTACCAATGAGACGCCTGAGCTTATGCCGCTTCCGATTGCCCTGTCTCACCGAATTGCCCGCCGCTTGGCGGAAGTCCGTAAGGATGGAACTTTGAAATATCTGCGTCCGGATGGTAAAACCCAGGTTACGATTGAGTACCAGGGCGACAAGCCGGTGCGTGTGGACACGATCGTAGTATCTACCCAGCATGCAGAAGAAATTACCCTTGAGCAAATTCAGGCAGACATCAAAGAGCATGTCATTCTTCCGGTTGTACCAGCTGAACTATTGGATGAAGCCACTAAATACTTCATTAATCCTACTGGCCGCTTTGTGATTGGTGGTCCTCAAGGAGATGCCGGTCTGACTGGACGTAAGATTATTGTGGATACATATGGCGGTTATGCCCGTCATGGCGGCGGAGCCTTCTCCGGTAAAGATCCGACCAAAGTGGACCGTTCTGCAGCCTATGCTGCCCGTTATGTAGCGAAGAATCTGGTCGCTGCCGGCCTTGCTGACAAGTGCGAGATTCAATTGGCGTATGCTATCGGTGTTGCAAACCCTGTATCGATCAATGTAGATACATATGGAACGGGGAAGATCAGTGAGGAGAAGCTGGTTCAGCTGATCAGCGATAACTTTGATCTTCGTCCAGCGGGAATCATCTCGATGCTGGATCTGCGTAAGCCTATCTATAGACAGACAGCTGCTTATGGACATTTTGGCCGTACAGATGTGGACCTTCCTTGGGAACGCGTGGATAAGGCGGATTTGTTAAAAGCCCAGTCCGGAATCTAAGAATTAAGAATAAACATGCCCATACAGATGCCCTCATGAAGAGGGTGCTGTGTGGGCCTTTTTTTTGTGAAAAGAGCAAGCCGATGTGCCCTTAGCTGTCATCTTCTAAACTTTGGAAGCCCTTTAGCCGAAATATAACAGTATACAAATACAAGAAGTGCTGGAAGGGCTGAAAGGGGTTTTTTAAGAATGAAAAAGAAATTAACAATAGGCACAGCAATTATCATTGCAGGCAATCTGCTGCTTGGTCTGGGCAGTCCGGCTATCGGTATACATACATCAGCGGTATACGCCGCTTCGGAATTCGGAATCAGCATTTCTCCTGCGAACGGGTCTGCTTTTGTAAATGTCGGGGCTTCGCTGGGGCTTAGCTTTGACCGCCAGGTGATCCCGCAACCCGGGAAAATCACCATTACAGATGTAAATGCCGAAACAGTATTTACGGAAATTGCAATCGGGAGTGCAGGGCTAATCGGAAACTCGGCAAGCTACGAGATCAAGCTAGGCTCCAGTTTTAAATTCGCTCCTTACAAAACATATAGCGTAAGTGTGCCTAAAGGGCTGTTCAAGGATAGTGCAGGCAATGAATCAGCAGCAACCAGCTGGAAGTTCACGACAGCCCCGGAGGTGAACCCGGCGATTATAGCAAGCAGTATGTCTCCGGCCAGCAATTCCAGAATAGAGGCAAGTAGCTTAACGGAGCTGAGTATACGCTTATCCGGAGTGCTTACAGCCGGGGGAGGCAGCGTCAGGCTGCTCTCATCAGCGGATAACGCGGTTATACAGGAGTTTGCGATCCGCGAGGGAGAAGCTGGAGTAGCCTTCCAGAGCGCAGATTCAGCTACAACGGTTACACTGACACTGGCTAATAAGCTTCCATCTGGCGGAAATTATTATGTGCTTATCGATGCGTATGCATTCAAGGATGCTAATAATACAACCTACCAGGGGATAGCGAGTGGCAGCGGCTGGACCTTCTCCACGATTGGCACGGGTACTATCTCTGCATCTACGGCTCCGGCCAACGCATCTTTTGGCGCATCGGTAAGTGGAGCCCTTAAGCTGTACTTCGACCGCCCGATGAGTCCGGCCTCTGGAGTAATCTCAGTCTCTCCAGGTGCAGAAGGGGACGCCAGGACAAGATGGTTGAATGTTAACTCGACGAGTGTCACCGGCGGGGGGAGCTCAGCAATTACACTGTTGCCAGCCTCCGCGGCGTCGCCGCTGTTGAGCGGTACACTATATACAGTTACAATACCGCAGGGGGCTTTTTATGATCAGGATGGTCAACTCTTTCCGGCTTCAGGCCCGTACTCCTGGACATTCACTACAGCTTCCCTGACAAGTCTGTCTGTAGCCGGGTTATCTCCAGCGGACCGCAGTGAGTCGGTAGACATCTCCAAAACGATTGCGGTTAATTTCAACCGGGATGTTGTCTATGATAGCACCGTCGCAAGCGGGGTTGTTCTATACAAAAGCAATGGCTCTAAAGTGGCAGCGGCAGTCCAGCAGGGTGCCTCTGCCAAAGAATTCATTATTAAGCCGGCTGCAGCGCTGGAATCAGATACGATCTATTATATCGACATCGCCAAAGGGACGTTCACAGACGCCGCTGACCCCAGCGTGCAGTATGAGGGATTAAGCGGTACCAAATCATGGAGCTTCCGCACTGTAGCCATAGACAAGACCCCGCCATCGCTGACGAGTGCAGTGCTGGAGAACAATCGGACGATCCGTCTGAGGTATAGTGAGACGCTTAATGCTTCAGTGGCTCTGCTGGCTTCCAGCTTCGGGGTAACCGTCAATGAGGAAACCCGGAATATTGAGAGTGCCTATATTCAAGGAGATAGTGTATTTGTAGTGATTAGTACAGGTATCGCTGTAGGCCAGAATGTGAAAATCAGCTATACCGGCGGCGTGCGGACGATTCAGGATACGAGCGGGAATGCTGCACCTACCTTTTCTGGACAGCAGATCACCAATACTATAGAATCGGCGCTCCCTACGCCCAAAGAAGGCAGAATTACAGGCAGAACAGTAACACTGACCTTCAATGATACGCTCAAAACGGTCTCTCCATATGCCTATGAACAGTTTGTGGTCACGACTGACGGGTATTCGCTTGGGGTGAATTCTATTAGTACCAGCGGCAATACCCTATATCTAACTGTAGGTTCTGAGGTGGGCAATTCGGAGTCGGTCCGGGTATCCTATTACGCCGGATCGTATCCGCTGGTTAGCTCTCTGGGGCAGAATATCGCGGGCTTCGCTGAGTTTAACATCCGCAATACTAAGGACAACGTGCCGCCGGTGTTCCAGAATGCGACGGGAGCGGGCAATAAGCTACTTCTCAATTATAACGAAGGTCTGTCCACCATTAATTTGCCGATGAATAGCCAGTTCTCTGTACTGGTTGGCGGCAAACCAAACTATGTTACCAATGTTTCGGTGAGTGGTACACAGGCTACATTGACCCTTCAGAATGCATTGCCGCTTAGCGGAACAGTTACGGTATCCTATGTTCCAGGTACTCTTGGACTTAGTGATCTGAATGGAAATCGTGCCGCCTATGTTGATCTTCAGCCAGTGTCTGTAACTTCAGCTACGGTAGTCTCCGAGATCAGCGTAGCTACGGTGAAAGGCAATGAACTTAATGTTACCTTTACCAAAAGCATGCAGTCCTCTTCAAAATTGTATGCTAATCAGTTTGGGATTAAGGCTGATGGAAGCGGCATTGATGTTCAGGATTTCAGCCTGTCCGGAACTCTTTTAAAATTGAATCTCTCGCAAGCAGTGATGGCCGGTCAAAAGGTTGAGCTCTCTTACCTGTCTGGTGCGGGGATGATTACAGATACCAATGGGAACTCACTTCCTTCCTTCAACTCATTGTCTGTTCAGAATCTGACCACTGGTGTAACCGGCAATGGAAGCCGCCCTTCTTATCTGGGAACCCTGCCTGCCAGTGAGTTTGGCAAGGAGTACCCGTTACTGAAGAGTGATTCTGCTCTTGGGGTTACAGATCTTTCGGTCTACAAACAAATGGTTAAAAGATATGATCTGAATGCAGAGCGTATGGCTGCCAGTTATCAATATCTGAAGCTTGCAGGTACGGATGAGTTGGTATTCGAGGTTCCTTCTACAGAGAAGTCAGCCTATGTTACCGTTCCGCTAAAAGCTCTATCGGATGCAGCCGCAAGCAACAAAAATGCAAAACTGATCATCCGGTACGGAGATCATATGTATGGTATAAAACTAAGCGATATTGATGTGAATTCACTAATTGCTAGTTTGGGGACAGATATTAGTAAGGTCTCCCTTGTTCTGCGTATGGAGAGTGTTCCGGGCGGGACGTTCTATTCGTTCGAACAAAAAGTTGGAAGCCAGGCCATGCGTAACGTTACCGGGCTTATGGATTTACGTCTAACGGGTTCTATTAAAGATAACTATTCCAATGCCAAGGAGTTAAATGTAGCAGGACAATACACTGTTCGCAATGCTGCTGTACTGAACTCTGCACAAACGATGGCTGCCGGAGTAGATTCGACATATAATGATGCTATTTATTTGCCGGCCCAAATTGCTACAGTGGGGAGTAATAGCGTTGTTAGTGCACGCACGAAGGGGAACCAGGTGGTGGGAGTGTACATATCCTTGCGTACATTTGGAGATGTGACCTCCCATTGGAGTAAGACTGCTGTAGCAGAGTTGGCCGCCAAAAATATCATAGATAGCAGCTATGGAACTGCGTTTATGCCTGATCAGCCGATCACCCGTTCCGAGTTCGCTGTGATGCTTAGCCGGGGCCTGGGTCTACAAGCAGTTCGTGGTGGAGCTTCCCAGTTTAAGGATGTACGCCCCTTTACACAAACGAGTGACTTCATTGAAGCCGCCGCCAAAGCCGGCATCATCAACGGCAATACGGACGGGACCTTCCGTGCGGAGGATAAGATTACCCGTGAGCAGATGGCGATTATGATGGTGAGGGCGCTGGAGTATTCCGGACAGTCTGTAACGCTGAGTGCATCGGTGATGGATACGCTTAGCCCGTTCAAGGACCGGGCGAAAATTCTGAGCCAGAGTATCGAATTTGTAGCCAAGGCGGTTAAGGCGGGAATTATTCAGGGGGTCAGCACTACAGAGTTCCAGCCGCAAGGTAATGCTACCCGAGGGCAGGCTGCGGTCATGCTACAGCGGATGCTGAAGGCAGCAGGCTATTTGTAAGGGAATTGTATAGTTTATAGTTAAGCAGAGCATCCGGTCTATGGGCCGGGTGCTTTTTTGATAGATAAGAATTTATGTGTTTTGGGGTCCCCGCAAAGTACCTGAGTCACCACCTACGCTAAAGCCCCACTTTGTGGGGTTATTTTGCGAGGACATATTTTATATGTTCCGGAGCTATTTTGGCACGCCAGGACAGCTCCGGCGTGACTCTGCCCAGCCGGTAAAAACTGCTAGTTCTCTCCAATTTTCGCAACTTTTCGAGCTGAATTCAGTCTATTAAAGGTATAGTCTATTACTATGAACTGATATCCAGGTCTTGATAGCGAGGTAGAAGAGTACAAATAGATGGGAGAGTTACACTGAAATGAATGAGTTTTTCATGGGGAAGAAGAGTACGGAGCAAACACGGGGAAATCAATGGTCGCCTGCTAAAAAATGGATTGCTGCATCCCTGGCAGGTGTAATATGGATCATGCCGGTTGTCGGAAGTGAAGGTGCAGGATGGCTGGGCGCAAGCACTGCGCCGGTAGCACAAGCAGCAGCGTCCTTCTCGGCGACGAAGCTTAGTGAAGAGGTTATCACTTCCGGTGCGATGATGATGAAATATAAATTTACCACGGTGCGTTCCGGTAAGAGTGCGACAGGACTGGCCAGCGTCATTCGTGTCGATCTGAATAATCCTTACGTCTCTCTGGATGTAATGACCGGCAAAGGCGGGAATCTGACGACACGGCAGAGCACCGGGGGCATGGCGGCGGAGACAGGAGCAGTCGCGGCGGTGAACGGGGATTACTTCAATACCGGCGGAGAGGGTGCACCGATTGGCGGTCAGGTATCCGGCGGAGTATTGGTGTCTACCCCTTCACAGTTGAACGGAATGTATGCTTTTGCAGTAACCAAGGACCGTAAACCTATCATTGATGAATATACTTTTGAGGGGATGCTGACCGCAGAGGATGGTTCTCAGTTCCCGCTATCCGGCATCAACAAAGGGGCTTACAATCCCGAAGGCGGCAGTTCAACTTACAGTCATGCTAATGCTGCTTATATTTATACAGATGCTTGGACAGCGCTGGAGCGTCCTAAGGGCAGTTCTACTACACCGACGGAGGTGCTGGTAGAGAATGATATCATTACTCAGATCTCGCTGGATTCGGCTCTGCCGGTGACCGTACCCAAGGGGGCCTATATTCTGCGGACGCACGGGCTGGCTGCACAGTTCGTTAAGGCCCATCTGATTGTAGGACAGAAGCTGAACAGTACCTATGTGCTCCGTTCCAAAACTACTCAGCAGGAGCTCGATCCTTCAACGCTGCAGATGATGATCGGGGGGCATACGATTCTGGTCAATAACGGCAAGGCGTCGTCGTTCTCACGCTCCACAAGCAGTATAGGCGGGTACCGGGCGCGTACAGCGCTGGGATATTCCCAGGATGGCAGGTATGTATATGTCATTGCAGCCGAGAAAAACAGCAATAGTGCAGGGCTGTCGCTGACAGAGCTGCAATCCTTCATGACGAATATTGGGGTGTGGAAAGGGATTAATCTGGACGGAGGGGGCTCTACAACGATGGTAGACCGCCCGCTGGCTGAAACCTCGACTACACTTACCTTCAATACCGAATACGGCAAGGAGCAGCGTACAATCGTTAACGGCGTCGGGGTATATACTTCTGCTCCGCAAGGTGAAGTGAAAGGAATCAAGATCAGCGGCAGTTCGGTACTGTTAATCGGACAAAAGGCCACATACTCCCTAAAGGGCTATGATACGTACTACAATCCGGTGGATGTAGCAGCGGCTAATCCGGCCTGGACCGCAAGCGGCGGCAGTGTGACTGTGAATGCGGGCGAAGCAACGGCAGTCAAGCCAGGAACCGTGAAGCTGAAGGCGACCAGCGGAACAGCGAGTGCGGAGACCGAGGTCACCGTTCTGGGCGGAGAAGACTTGTCTAGCCTGATTGCAGGTACAGCCACTGCACCGCTGCAAGCTGGGGCCACTGTATCAGTTCCGGTTAGCGCAGTGTCGAAGAGCGGGGCAACGATAGCTGTTCCGGCAACCGCACTGAAGTGGGAGTTCATCGGCTTCAAGGGAAGTGTGGGGGATGGCAAGCTTAAGGTGGAGTCGGTCGATCCTGGCGTAACTACCGGATATGCGATTGCCCGCTATGACGGCTTCAGCACGGCGGTTGTCTTGTCTACTGCGGCTGCTACGGCGTGGGAGGATTTCGAGAATGCCAATTATCCGTTCGCGTTCACTACCAATGCGGCAGGGGTTACCGGAACAGCAGCAGTGGTTCCAGGCAGCGCAGAGCGTGCAGGCTCGAAGGTGTTATCGCTTAGCTACGATATGAGTGCAGGCACCGGCAAAATGTATGCATACGCCCAGTTCAACGGTACAACGGGCAAGGATATTCCGGCGGCGGCGACCTCAATGTCCGTCGATGTGATGGGAGACATGAGCCTGAACTGGATGCGTGCCGAGCTGACGGATGCCAGCGGAAAGACGGCCTATATTGATCTGGCGAAAGTCATCGACTGGAACGGCTGGAAGACGCTTAATATCGATCTGTCCGGCTCAGGGATTAAATTCCCAGCTTCCCTTAAGAGACTTTACGTGGTAAATGTAGAAGAAGGCCAGGATGAACGGGCCAAGACGGGGACAGTGGCCTTTGATAATATTTCCTTCGTGATGCCATCGCTCTCCAGTGAGGCGGGACTGCCCAAAGGGATGGCGGCGATGAGCATAGGCGGCAAGGCGATGACGGTTAACGGCACCAAGCAGCCTATTGATGTCGCACCGATCGTGAAGGACGGCAGTACGTATGTGCCGATAAAATATGTAATGGACGCGTTCGGCGGCAATGCGGTCTGGGATGCGAAGACCAAGAAGATTATGGTCCTTCGGGGCTCCAAGGCGCTGGATCTGACCGTGAACAAGAAGGAATTCGTGCTGAACGGGAAGCGGCAGAGTGCTGAAGTAGCACCTATAATCCTGAATGCCAGGACTTTAGTACCGCTCAGACTCGTGACAGAACAGCTTGGACTGACTGTAAAATGGGAACAGAACACTAAGACCGTAACTATCGAATCGTGATATGTTAGTATAAAGGAAAGCCTTTAATACGATTCGATAGAAATGGGGCAAGCATCCGTGGAATTTCAAGCCGATGCGATAGATCGGGTGATTAAAAACACCATCGATGTGATGGAGAGCAGCAAGTATCAGATATTCGAAATATTGCAGGTGGCACGGGATGAGCTTGCTGCACTCAACAAAGAGCTGCAGCGGGTCATGGAAGAAACGGATGAAACATTGCAAAAGGTAGACAAGCTGGAGCAGCAGTACCACCGCTCCCGGATCCGGCTGACAGAGGTCAGCCGGGATTTTGTCCGCTACACGGAGAAGGACATACGGATTGCCTATGAGAAGGCGACAGAGCTGCAACTTGAGCTGATGATGACCAGGGAGAGGGAGGCTTATCTGCGGAACAGACGCGATGAACTGCAAATGCGTGTTCGCAGTGTCGAAAATTCTGTAGAACGTGCCGAATCAATTGGTTCGCAAATGAGCGTTGTCCTGGAATATCTGTCTGGAGAACTAGGTCAAGTGACGCGAATTGTCGAATCTGCGAAGAACCGCCAGATGATTGGACTCAAAATAATCCTGGCTCAGGAAGAGGAACGGAAAAGAATTGCCCGGGAAATTCATGACGGGCCTGCTCAAATGCTGGCGAATCTAGTCCTAAGGACGGAAATTGTAGAAAGAATGCTGGTAAAGCAGGAATTTGGGCTGGTACAAGCCGAAGTAATAGACTTAAAGGGGCAGGTAAGATACAGCCTGGAAGAAATGCGCAAGGTGATTTTCAACCTGCGTCCGATGGCGCTTGATGATTTGGGGCTGATTCCGACTCTGCGGAAGTATGTGCATGATTATGAGGAGAAGACGAAGATCCGTACCTCTTTTGAAACCAGGGGGAAGGAGCACCGGTTGTCCTCGGCGATGGAAGCAGCGGTATACCGGCTGGTTCAGGAGGGGCTGTCCAATGCGGCGAAGCATGCTTATCCGAGCTACGTACTGGTAGAGATTACTTATCAGGCTCAATTGATCAAGATTGTCGTGAAAGACAATGGCTTAGGCTTCAATGTGAAAAAAATCAGTGAACAAGCCAACCGGGAAAGCTTCGGTCTGGTGGGTATGCGCGAACGCGTGGAATTGCTGGAAGGAAGAATGGAAATACAGTCAGCCGAGAACCAGGGCACAACAATCGTAATTCACATTCCGACGAATGTGGAAAAGGGAAAGGAGTAATGTGATGGAGAACCAAAACTCTGGCAAAGCGCCCATTAAAGTTCTTTTGGCCGATGATCATCAATTGTTTCGTGAAGGGCTCAAGCGTATTTTGAATATGGAGGATGACATCGAGGTCATTGGCGAATGCGGTGACGGCATCCAGGTGCTTGAATTCTGCAACGGCAACAAGCCGGATATCGTACTGATGGATATCAATATGCCGATTGAGAACGGCGTGGAGGCTACGCAAAAGCTCCGTGAAATGTTCCCGGATGTCAAAGTGATAATCCTCTCGATTCATGACGATGAAAGCTATGTGTTTGAGACGCTGCGCAAGGGGGCGAACGGATACCTGCTGAAGGATATGGAAGCCGAGTCGCTGATTAATGCGATCCGTTCTGTATGTGAGGGGCATGCTTTTATCCATCCGAAGGTGACCGGCAAGCTGATTAATCAGCTGCGGCGCATGACGTACCTTAACGAGACTGGCGCTATGGCCGAGACGGCCGTGAAGGAAGCCGGTGTCAAATTCGTTGCAGGCGACAACAATCCGCTGACCCGCCGCGAGGCAGAGGTGCTGCGCTTGATGGCAGAGGGCAAGAGCAACAAGATGATCGGGGAGTATCTGTTTATCAGTGAGAAGACGGTCAAAAACCATGTCAGCAGTATTCTGCAAAAGATGGAAGTGGATGACCGCACGCAGGCTGTAATTAATTCTATCAAATATGGCTGGGTAACTTTATAGCTTCCCTCATAATCGTTTAACTGAGCGTTTTGGAGAATCCTAATGATCCTATAAAACGGTACATAACTTGTATGCAGCCTCGAGCTGCAGCCATAGTATTGTTTCAGTCCGCACTCTATTCGAATTTTGCAAAATGCTAACTTAAATATGTACCCTAAGTTAAACTGGCGGGAGAGGCTCCCGTGCTAGTGGGCTGTCACCGTCCTTTTATATCCGGCATATAGTGTGGGTATAAGAGGGAGGTGCATCTTCATGATCGCCCAGTTAATCTGGATTATCTCTATTTATGCATCCGCAGCAGCCCTTGTTCAACTCCTGCATCATCGGGAAGAGACCCGGGCAGCAGCACGGACTGGTAAGCGGCTTCACTATATTCTGATTACCCGTAATCATGAGGCCGTGGTGGAGTGGTATCTCAGGGTCTTTGCAGTTCATGCTTGCTGGATGGGCAGGCCCCTGCAGGTTACCTTGGTGGATGACGGTTCAGAGGACAGGACCATGGCGGTAGCCTCACGGATGGCTTATTACAACTCTTCTATTGAATTTGCGCCTGCGGTGCCGTTATACGGTCTCGCGGACAGCGCAGAACTCCGGCAGGGAGTTACAGTGGACCTACGGGTTCAAGAGCCGCTGCTGCCGCTGCGGATGATGCGGTTGCCGGGAAGCGGGAGATCCCCATCCAAGCACGGCGAATGACAGTTAAATATACCAGTTACGGGTGAAGCACACTCTCCAGGAATGGGGCGGTGTGCTTTTTTGTTGTGTTTCTTAAGAAAAGGGGGCGAGGGAATTGAAGGTAGCAGTGTATGTGGTGACGCAGGGCGGGGACTGGCAGGCTCGGATTTCACTGAATCTGGCGGTGGATGAATTATGGTGGGCGGGTGAGGCGGAGGGACTTGTGATGCTCTCCCGGTCACTACCGCTGGGCTGGGCGGTGAAACTGGCAACAGTTTGCAAGTTCACGAACCAGATGCAGCGCTGGGATGAGGCAGCCTGGGTGAAGTACACCGCAGCTCTCTTGAAGGCGGAGATCCGAGCGGAGCAGGCTGCTGGAGGGGCACGGGGAGCAGGTTGGCCTTTTGAGGAGGTTGTGGTGTATAGGCTGCCGGGAGACAGGGGATGGGGTGGGGATGGGGAATTGGGAGGTGTCAGGGGGAACGCACAGGAGAGCTTACGGAGGAGTGAGCTGGAGGTACTTGCAGCGGAAGCTGACCGGCTGGTTGCGGCGCTGGACGGGCGTTCCTTGCTTCAGGGTGAAGCAGAGGCTCTTGTGGCCGAGCAGCTCCCGGAGCTGGCGGAGAATTGGCGGGCTGCGGCGCAGCTCGCCTACCTCCAGGGACGGCTACGCCTTACGGCAGCCGTCCTGGCCCCTGCGGGCGCCGCGCGGCTAGGCC
>NZ_ASPS01000062.1:0-7155 GCF_000517865.1 Paenibacillus sp. FSL R7-269 | reverse complement strand
AGTTTGAAGAGGCGCTGGATGCGGTACGGACTGAAGGAGTCTTGAAGGAAATCGTGCAGCGGCATGAAGTGCTGCGCACCCATTTCGGAGTGGTGAACGGAGAAGTGGTCCAGTATATCAATGACAGCTGGAAGCTGGACTTCACCAGCAGGGGAGTGTCTGAGGCAGACGCAGAAGCTGCCATCTGCAGGGCTGTGTCCCCGTTCGACCTGAGCCAGGCACCATTATTAAGAGCCCGGCTGCTCCAATGCGGAGAAGCGAAGTCCATTCTGATCCTGGATATTCATCATATTGTCATGGATGGTATTTCTAGCGGGATATTGATCCACGAATTCAAGGCGCTGTATGAAGGGAAGCTGCTTGAGTCTCCACCATTTCAATTCAAGGATTATTCGGAGTGGCAGAAGCATCTGAACGGGCAAGAGGCTCTGAGCAAAGAGGAGAGCTATTGGCTGGAACGGTTATCCGGAGAGCTGCCGCTACTAAATCTGCAGACAGATAAGGAAAGACCCCGGGTGAAGCAATTCGAGGGAAGCCGGATACACTTTGAGGCAGGAGCGGAGTTAACTGCTGCGTTGCTGCAGGTGGCCCGGGACACGGGGACCACGCTCTACATGGTGCTGCTTGCCGTGTACAATGTGCTGTTATGGAAATATACCGGGCAGGAAGACATCATTGTAGGAACAGTGGAGTCAGGAAGATCACACAGTGAACTCCAGGACATGATGGGCATGTTCGTAAATACGGTAGCACTGAGAAATTACCCGGCAGGAGACAGAACGTTCCGGGAGTTCCTGAAGGAAATCAAACAGCATACCCTGGCAGACTTCGAGCATGCTGTCTATCCTTATGAGAACCTTTTGGATCTGTTGAATTTACAAAAGGATACCAGCAGAAATCCGTTGTTTGACGTCATGTTTGCTTTTGAGAGCAAAGATTACGGGTTCGCCCAGGGTGAGATTGCTCATGGAATAAAGGTTACAGAGCCGGATTTGAAGGTAGCGATGTTTGACCTGACTTTAACAGCGAAAGAGACTGACGGAAACCTATCCTTTAGTTTAGAATATTCCAGCAGCTTGTTTGACCAGGCTACAGTGGAGCAAATGGGAGAGCACTATAAACGTCTTTTAGCAGAGGCAGTTGTTAACCCGTATCAAGAGCTTGGAAGGCTCGATATGGTTAGTAGTGAAGAGAAACAATTACTGTTAAACGTATTCAATGGTACATCCCGAGACTATTCCAAGGGTAAGACGATTCATGAGTTATTCGAGGAGCAGGTGGAGAGAACTCCAGATCGGTTTGCCGTTGTGTACGGAGATCAGACGCTTACCTATAAAGAGCTTAATGAGCAGGCCAATAGCTTGGCCAGCGTACTTAGAACATACATGCTGGAGAAGGATTCTATCATAGGCATTATGGCGCAGCCTTCACTAAAGATGATAATAGGTGTTATGGGCATTTTGAAGGCCGGAGCGGCGTATCTGCCGATTGATCCGGAGTATCCGGAGGAACGTATAAGATATATGTTACAAGACAGCTGCGCTGCAGTTGTCCTGACTCATCAACAGCCCAACTGGGATGTAGCCGATGGAGTTTCAGTTATTGATCTTGAAGATAGTAATCTGTATAACCGGAAGGTAAGTCATCTGGAGTCCAGAGGTGATGCCAACCATCTGGCTTATGTAATCTACACTTCAGGAACAACGGGAAATCCCAAAGGAGTCATGGTTGAGCATCATGCACTTATTAACTTATGCTCTTGGCATAATGAATATTATAGTGTCACTGAAAAAGATAAAGCTACGAAGTATGCCGGCTTTGGCTTCGATGCATCAGTGTGGGAAATATTCCCTTATCTTATAGCGGGAGCTTCAATCTATATAGTGAACCCGTCCATTATGCTGGATATTGCTGAGCTTAACCGTTTCTATGATGAACAGGGAATCACAATCAGCTTTCTTCCTACGCAGATATGTGAGCAATTTCTGGAGGCGGAGAATAAGTCTCTCCGCAAGCTGCTGACGGGAGCGGATAAGCTTAAGAAATATAGAAGACAGACCTATGACTTAATAAATAATTATGGGCCAACTGAAAACACAGTAGTGACTACGAGCTTTATTGTTGATAGAGACTACAAAAATATACCGATTGGAAAACCTGTTGCAAACACAGATATATATATTCTCGATCCGTATAATATGCTGGTGCCGGTTGGAGTTCCCGGTGAGATGTGTATTTCAGGTGCTTCATTAGCAAGAGGGTATCTAAACAGAGCGGATCTGACCCGGGAGAAGTTTGTGGATAATCCTTATCATCCTGGAACAAAAATGTATAAAACCGGAGATTTGGCTAAATGGCTGCCTGATGGAAACATTCAATATTTAGGAAGAATCGATAATCAGGTGAAAATTAGGGGGTACAGAGTAGAGACAGCCGAAATTGAAAGCAAGTTACAAAATATGAAGGCTATACGTGAGGCAGTCGTTACGGCCAGGACCGATGATTACGGAAACCACTTCCTATGCGCATATATCGTTGCAGATCTGGAACGATCAGCAGCAGAGCTAAAAGAGGAATTAATGAAGGTACTTCCGTCGTATATGATACCTGCTTATATCCTCCAGTTGGATAACATTCCAGTAACTCCGAATGGCAAGGTTGACAGGAACGCGCTGGATAAGATGAAGCTTATGGATTCAACGGTTAGGGAATGGGAAGCACCGAGAACAACTGCAGAAGAAATATTAATTAATGTATGGGAGGATATTCTGAGAGTTGAGCGGATCGGGATTAATGACAATTACTATGATCTGGGCGGCGACTCCATCAAGTCAATTATGCTGGTCTCAAGACTTCAGCAGCATAATCTGCGTCTCGAAGCGAGAAATATCCTGCAGTACCCGACTATAAAAGAATTAAGCAGACATATTCATAACTGTACAACAGAGGTTGATCAAAGACCTGTTGAAGGAGAAGCGGAATTCTCGCCAATTCAGCGTTGGTTCCTGGAATGCAGGTTTACAGAACAAAACCATTTTAACCAATCATTTATGTTTGCAGTCCAGGGCGGGGTAGAGGAAGAAGTGCTGCGTACCGCATTCAGAGAAGTGATTCATCATCATGATGCCCTTCGCATGATATACCCGGCAGGACAAGACGGCATAACACAAATGAATAGAGGAATTGATCAGTCCCCAAATGCTTACAGGCTGGATATCTACGACTTAAGAGAAGATCTGAATTACACGAATACGATAGAGAACTTAGCGAATCAAATCCAGCAGGGAATGAATTTGGAGGAAGGTATCTTAATAAGACTGGGACTATTTAGAACCATGCTTGGCGATCAACTGCTAATCACCATCCACCATATGGTAATAGATGGAGTATCATGGAGAATTCTGCTTGAAGATCTGGAGAACGCATATGGATGTGCTCTACAGGGAAAGGAGATTAAACTGCCGGCAAAAACGGCTTCCTACAGAGAATGGACAAGTAAGCTTGCATCGGTTGCAAATAGCAGAACTATACTGAGGGAGCTCCCGTATTGGGAGAAAATTGAAAATGCACAAGCCACAAAAATCACCAGAGATTATGAGGCCAAAGAAAGCACTTTTGGTGCAAGCCAGGATATTACGATATGTTTTTCAAAAGAAAGCACAGAAAAGCTGCTGAGAAAAACAAATGCTGCCTACAACACACAAATTAATGATCTTTTACTCTGTGCATTGGGGATAGCGGTGAAAAATTGGGCTGGAATCAATCTTGTGTCATTCAATCTTGAAGGCCATGGCCGCGAAGAGCTGGTTGAAGATATTTCTATAGACCGGACTATCGGCTGGTTTACCTCTATGTATCCGGTAGTCCTGGATATGACTCATAGTGATAATATGTCAGCTTGTATAAAGTACACCAAGGAATATTTAAGAGGAATACCCAATAAAGGAACCGGGTATGGGGTACTTAAATATTTGACCAACCCGGAGCTTAAAGGGGGTATCCAGTTTAAACTGAAACCTGATATTAGCTTTAATTACCTGGGTGAGTTCGCTGATCCTGCCGGGCTGGCGACGTTCAGACATTCCGGACTCTCATGCGGCAGGGGTGTCTCTTTAGCTAATCAGAAGCTAAATGCTATAGAAATCAATGGTCTAATTATAGACGGACAATTAAAATTTGTATTTAACTATAGTACAGAAGAATTTAAATATGAGACCATTGAGAGACTTGCCGAAAATTACTTGAAGTATCTAACAGCAGTTATCGAGCATTGTGAAGCCCGTGAGCATACAGAGAAAACTCCGTCGGATTATGGAGATAAGGAATTAACCATGGAGGATCTGGCTGTTATCATCTCTAGTGGAGAACAAGTTGAGAAGATCCACTCGCTTACTCCTATGCAAGAGGGAATGCTCTATCACCTTCTGCTTGATCCTCACTCTCAGGCCTATTTTGAACAGCTTGTATTCACTCTTGAAGGAAGGCTTAATCTGGCTCATTTGCATACAGCCCTCAATAAGCTGATTGAACAACATGAAATTCTGCGGACCGCCTTCTTCTACAAGGAGTTAAGTTATTCCAAGCAGGCCGTAATGAAGGAACGCACGATAAGTGTACATTATGAGGACATTAGCCAGCTTGATGAGAAGGATAAAGACAGGTTCCTGGATCAGTTCAAGAATGAGGATAGAGCCAAAGGCTTTGACTTAACTAACGATTGCCTGGTTCGTGTATCAGTCATCAAAATCAGCCGCCGGAAGTACCAGCTTCTCTACAGCTTCCATCATATTATTATGGACGGCTGGTGCACAGGCTTATTGATGAAAGAGGCGGCAGAAATTTATAACGCGTTATGTTCGTGCCGGGAGGTAATCCTGGATTCAACAGAACCGTACAGCAAGTATCTGAAGTGGTTGGAGCAACAAGATAAAGAAGCGGCATTACACTATTGGGGCCGGTATCTTGAGGGCTATGAGCATGGTGCTGAAATTCCACATTTCCATATGAGCAGGGAGACTGAAGGCTACCGGCAAAGAAAAACCTCCCTTCAGCTTAGCAGGGAAGCAACCTCCAAGCTGAAAGAGGCGGCCGAAAAGAACCGGATAACCTTAAATTCAATTATTCAGGCAGCCTGGGGAGTATTACTGCAAAAATATAACCGTTCAGAGGATGTTGTGTTCGGTACGATTATCTCCGGACGGCAAGCTGGCATTAAAGATATTGATAAGATGGTAGGCTTGTTCATTAATGCAGTGCCGCTAAGAGTGAGAGGAGGGGAAACAACATCATTCCTGGCACTCGCGCAGCAGCTTGAACATGATTTGAATGAAGCTAGTAATTCTTATGGTTATAGCTCACTGGCAGATATACAAGCATTAACCGGCATGAAGGATAAGCTCATTAATCATCTTGTGGTCTATGAAAACTATCCGCTTGAGCATGTGGCAGAAATCGGGGACAGCAGAGCTGTACTTGGTATCACCGGAATCGGGGCATTTGAGCAAACTCATTATGACTTTGGAGTCGTAGTACTCCCTGGCGAACAGTTGACCTTCGAATTCACCTATAACGGTTATATCTACGACGAAGCAATGGTTGAGCTGGTTAGCCGTAATTTAAGCCATATCATCGACAGTATTGCTGCAGACCCCGGCATCAGGCTGGGCGGCATCCGTGGAATTGCGGGTCAGGAGCGAGATAAGATATTAAGCACGTACAATAATACAAATTCAGAATATTTAGTGGATAAAAGCCTGCAGCAGCTTTTTCAGGAGCAAGCCGAGAATTCACCTAATCAGGTGGCAATAGTTTATCAAGGCCGGCAGCTTACTTATAAAGAGTTGAATGAAAAAGCAAATCGTCTGGCTAGAACATTGCTCGGGCAAGGAATAGGACATCATAGTATTTGCGCTTTGCTGCTTGAGCCGTCAGAGAATATGCTGGTAGCGATTTTAGGAGTTTTAAAGGCCGGCAGCTCCTTTTTGCCTATAGATGAGGAGGCACCAGGCACCAGGATCGCTAATATTCTCAAGGATAGCCAGGCAGACCTGCTAATCTCTACCTCGAACCTCATTCAAATGCTGAATGTTGACATTGAATGCCTTGACATTGAGGACGAGAGCTTATTTGCAGGACAGGTAAGCAGCAATCTGCACAGCAGTTATGACTTGAAGGATGAGGTATATGTTATCTATACTTCCGGAACAACAGGGAATCCCAAGGGAGTAAGCATTCTGAATCAATCTTTAGTCAATTACTCCGGTTGGGTTATCCGTGAATTGAACCTTGATTCTTCCAGCAGATCGCTTATTACCTCAAAGTATAGCTTTGATTTATGCTATACCAGTATCTTTCCTGCACTGCTCTGTGGAGGAGTATTGCATATCATTCCAAAAGAAGGCTATCTTAATCCGCCTGCATTATTGAAGTACGTGCAGCAGACAGGGATCAGCTACTTGAAAATGACTCCAAGTTTATTCTCAACACTAATGGATAACGAAGCCGGTTGGAGCTCCTGCAGAGACCTGAAGACAATTATCCTTGGCGGGGAGCGGTTAAATGTTAATCATGTGTTGAAGGTTGCAAAAGAATGTCCTTGGGTTAAATTCATGAATCATTACGGACCAACGGAGAGCACAATTGGCTGCATTGCGCACTACATGGATGTAAGAAATCTTCGTGAGGGTGTGTATAGTCTGATTGGAAGACCCGTCACAAATACAAAGATCTATATAGTTGACTCTGCGCATGAGGTTACTCCGATAGGCGTGCCGGGTGAAATCTGCATCAGCGGTATGGGATTGGCAAAGGGATACTTGCATAATAAGAATCTTACAGAGGAGAAGTTTGTTACTAATCCCTTCCTAGAAGGGACCCGAATGTATAAAACGGGTGACCTCGGGAGAATGCGGCCTGATGGCAGCATCGAATATTTGGGCAGACAAGACCAGCAGATTAAAATTAGAGGATTCCGTATTGAGCTCGGAGAGATTGAACAGCAACTCTTAAAGCAAAAAGCTGTCAAAGAGGCAGTTGTGGTAGACAGAACCAGCAAAAATGAAGAAAAGTATCTGTGTGCTTATGTAACAGCAGACACGG
This sequence comes from Paenibacillus sp. FSL R7-269, assembly GCF_000517865.1. Classification (NCBI taxonomy): domain Bacteria; kingdom Bacillati; phylum Bacillota; class Bacilli; order Caryophanales; family Paenibacillaceae; genus Paenibacillus; species Paenibacillus sp. FSL R7-269. Next base: position 57 of record NZ_ASPS01000062.1, on the reverse strand, counting down.
AAGTGAAGCTCGCACAGGTAAGAGATGAGTTAGCCAAGGTGCTCCCGTCTTATATGA